>CANPVF010000001.1 GCA_947581645.1 Candidatus Caribbeanibacter nitroreducens
GCACAGGCGGCCGCCGCCGACACCGCCACGTACCGACGCGAGATCTTCGACTATCCGGGGCAGGGGCGGCGCGACCCGTTCCGGCCGCTGCAGTCCTTCGCCTCCACGGGCCCGCGCCTGGATCAGCTCCAGCTCTCGGGGATCCTGTACGGCGGCCCGGAGGGCGAGAGTGTGGTCGTGCTCGTCGATCCGAGCACGAACGCCCGCTACCGCCTGCGGGTCGGTGACTCGGTGGGATTCGCCCGTCTCGCGCGGGTCGAGCCCAGGCGGGCGGTGTTCGCGGTACGCGGATTCGGACGTGACCGGAACGTGGTTCTCCGGCTCAAGCAAGACGAGGAGTCTTCCAGATGATCGCACAACACCTCACCTCCGCCGCCGTCGCGGCCGCCCTCGTGGCGGCCGGCCTGGCGGGGCCGGGCTCGAACGACGTGGAGCCCGAGGACCGGAGGCCGGCATCGCTCGTGGAGGCAGTCGCGGCCGACGTCTCGGCGCGCGCCCCCCAGCCGACGGGAGAGGACGCGCCGGCGGTGAGCTCCGTGCGGGTCACCTCGGAGGGCTCCAGCACGGTGATCGCCATCGGGGCCGGGGAGGGGGCTCGCGTCGACGACTTCCTGCTCTCCGACCCGACGCGGCTCGTGGTCGACCTGGAGAACGCCCGGCACGCGCTCTCCCGGACGAGCTATCCCGTGGGCAGGGGAGGAGTCGTTCGGCTCAGGAGCAGCCAGTTTCGGGACGGCGTGGTCCGGCTCGTGTTCGAGCTGACCAGGCGCCCCGACCACAGCGTGCGGCGGAGCGGCGACGAGGTGCTGATACGCTTCTCGAACCCCGGGTCGAGCTTCGCGGCCTGGCAGACCGGCGCCGAGCCGGTGGCGGAGGAGGCCGGGGCTGTTCCCGATCCCTCGGCCCGTATGGCGGCGGGGCGGTCGCCGGACGGCGGCGTTCCCCTTCCGCCGGCGAGGGAGGAAGCTGAGAGGAAGGCCCGCGACATCGAGGGCATCAGCGTCACCGAGTCCGACCCCGCAGCGTTGGCACAGCAGCGGGTGCCCCGCATCACGGTCACCTACGACCAGGCCACCGTGCAGGACGTCCTGGCGGGCTTCTCCGAGTTCGCGGGGGTCTCGATCGTTCCGAGCCCCTCGGCGGCGCAGCAGACCGTCCGTGGCATCACCATCGAGAACAAGCCGTGGGACGAGGCGCTGGATGCGATCCTGGCCTCCCAGGGACTGGGCTGGGAGCGGCTGGAGAGCGGCATCATCGTCGTGGACGAGCTGGCTTCCCTCAGGAGCCGCGACACGCTCCGGACCGAGACCCGCGTCTTCCGGATCAACTACACCGGCGCCGACACGGTGGCGCAGGCTCTCCGAAACCTCGCCACTCCCGACAGGGGCCAGGTGGTGGCCTACAACAGCACCAACTCGGTGATCGTCACCGACACTCCGCCCGCCGTGGCCCGGATGGACTCGTTGGTCGGGGTCCTGGATCAGCGGACGACGCAGGTGGCCATCGAGGCGAAGATCATCTTCGTGAACCGGACGCAGACCAACGCCCTGGGGATCCAGTACGACCTCAAGGACGCAGACGGCGAGGTGGGCTTCAACCAGCCCGTGCCGGCCGGCGGCGTCCCGCCGGGTGAGCGTCAACAGCAGCGGCAGCGGGCCCCCTTCGCCGTGGACCTGGGCGGCTCCGCGGTGGCGGCGACGGCCAACGCCGCCGCCGACATCCCGTCGCCGGCGCTCCAGATCCTGGCCAACACTGTCTTCGGCGGCTTCTCGCTCACCACGTTCCTGGACGCCCTGCAGAGCGAGCAGCTCTCCGACATCCAGGCGACGCCGTCCGTCAAGGTGGTGGACAACCAGCAGGCACGGATCCAGGTCGGTCAGCGGGTCCCGATCCGCGTGCTGGAGACCCAGGCCCAGGTGCAGCAGGCCCAGGTGAGCGTGCAGTTCGAGGAGACGGGGATCATCCTCGAGGCCACGCCGCACGTGACGAACAACAACCAGATCCTCCTGGATCTGCACGCCGAGCGGTCGGGCATCGCGGAGGCAGCCGGCGACGTCGGGGTGACCTTCGACACCCAGGAGGCGGACACCCGCCTCCTGCTGGACAACGGCGAGACCGGCGTGTTCGGGGGGCTCACGCTCAGCGACGTGAGCCGTAGCGAGACCGGCATCCCCCTGCTCATGGACCTTCCCCTGCTCGGCAACCTGTTCCGGACTTCGCAGGAGACGGAGCGGAAGCAGGATCTCATCGTCCTCGTGACCCCGCGCATCGTGGGGTCCGGGCCCGCCGGTTCCGGATCCGCGACGCCCGCCCCGGGCTCCTCCCCCCGGCGCTGAGTCACCGGGGCCGCCCCGGCGGGCAATCCGTCGGGGCGTCTCTCCCCCGTCTCACGAGCGGCCCTCGACCGATCCTACACCGCGGTGTGCCAGCCCGATACACCGGGCTTCCGGCACCTCCTGAGCTCCATTTCGCCGGTCGGTCGGCCCCACCCCCTTGATCCCCCGGTGAAGCGTACCCCTAAGTGTCGGTGGCTCCGTCTTGCAGAACACGACCACCGGCGCAGAATGCAACCGCCGGCCCCGTCCCGAGGCAACGAGCGTGTAGCGTTCGTACCTTGATCACGGGGGTCATCGTCCACCAGGGAGGCTGGTACGGCGGTTGCCCCATTACCGGGGCGCAAGGCGACGGGCCGACCGTCGAGGGCGGTCCCGAGACTCATTTCAGGATGCACTCCACAGGAGGAACGAGGATGCTCAGCACGCTCCAGCGCCTGGCGAACACGGCGCACGTCGACGACTCGGACGGATTCACGCTGATCGAGCTGCTCATCGTGGTCGTGATCATCGGGATCCTGGCCGCGATCGCCATCCCGCAGTTCAGCAGCACCAAGGAGAGCGCGTACGACGCGAGCGCTAAGGCCGATCTCCGCAATCTGATGACGAGTCAGGAGGCCTACTTTTCCCGCGCGTCCACCTACGGAGGCGTCAGCCAGAGTGGTGTTGCCGGAACC
>CANPVF010000002.1 GCA_947581645.1 Candidatus Caribbeanibacter nitroreducens
AGCTCCTCTTCAACGCGCTCCTCGCCTCCACCACGGAGGACCTCCCGATGGAGGGCGACGTGGGAGCGGGTGAGCGGTGATGTACGCCGACGTTGCCGCTCTCCGTGCCGCCGCGGCCTTCCAGCGCGCCACGTCGTACCACGAACGCCGACCACCGGAGTTTGCGGTCTGACGGCGGACGACCGACGGGCTCGGGGGCGGCGGTCCCGGTCTCGACGGCCGAATCGGTTCGCCACCCCCCTGTCACACAACTCCAGGTGACACGTCTGATTGACGGCGCGAGGGCTGGAGCCCAATTTGGATACAGATTTGGTTCACACGAGCGCATGAGGGTGAGGCTCGTCGATGGATGAACTATGGAACAGAGATTCGGTCGCGGACCGGTGCACCCGCGGCCCCTTCGACAGGCTCCCACCCTCGTCCGGCACGCGGGTTCGTCGCGCCGGACGTGCCTTCCTCGCCTCTTCTTCTGAGGCTTCTCCGCGCCGGCGGCCGCCGCTGAGTTCCGTGGAGACGGCCGGTCGGTGCATGGATCCCGCGCCGCTCGCTCCCCTTCTGATCGACGAAACGGAGGTTTCGGCATGATTTCCGGTCTCTACTCATCCAGTGTCCCCCGGCTCCCGAGCTGGCGGCGGTCCCGATCCGGGTTCGCAGCCGTCGTCTCGGGGCTGGCCTTCTTCCTCCTGGCTCTCGGGGCCTCGCCGGCCCTGGCCCAGGGCACCGGACAGGTCGCCGGTCAGGTGACCAACTCCAACACGGGCGAGCCGATGGACGGCGCCCAGGTCACGGTGAGGGGAACCCAGATCGGGGGGCTCACGGACGCCGACGGCAGGTTCAGCCTCCGCGGCGTTCCCGCCGGCGAGCAGACGATCCGGGTCCGGCTCATCGGGTTCGGCACCCGCTCGCGGACGGTGACGGTCCAGGGGGGACAGACCACGACGGCGAACTTCCAGCTGGAGCGCCAGGCGCTCGACATGCAGGAGATCGTCGTTACCGGACAGGCCGGGGCGGCGCAGCGGCGGGAGATCGGCAACGCGATCTCCCAGATCGACTCCGAGCAGCTGAACGAGGCGTCCGTCAGCACCGAGGGCGTGCTGCAGGGCCAGTCCAGCGGCCTCGTGATCTCCGAGGTGTCGGGAAGCGCCGGTTCCGGAGCCACCATCCGGCTGCGGGGCAACACCAGCGTCACGCAGGGGAACCAGCCGCTGATCTACGTGGACGGCGTGCGCATCCGGAGCGAGGGATATCCGAAGAACGTGCCTCCCGTGGGCTACTCGGGCCGCAGCGCCAACGTGGCGGCGAGCCCGCTGAACGACATCAACCCGCAGAGCATCGAGCGGGTGGAGATCATCAAGGGGGCGGCGGCCACCACGCTGTACGGCACGGAGGCTTCGGCCGGCGTGATCCAGATCTTCACGAAGTCCGGCACGCAGGGTGGCGGGCCCCGGTTCAACGGTGAGGTGGGGGCCAACTTCGACCACATGCAGGCCTTCGGCCCCCGGCCGGAGGACTTCACGCAGGAGCAGTTCAAGGAGCAGGCCCGGGAGGACTTCAGCCACATGGGGCTCTCCCCGTGGCTCCGGAACTCCGTGGGGCACAACTACAGCCTCTCCGTCCGGGGCGGGCTGGAGGACATCAGCTACTTCGTCTCCGGCGACTACTCGAACGACCGGGCGCCGATGCCGGTCGACTGGACGGGAACGGGGTCGGTCCGCGGGAACTTCGGGTTCGACATCGCGCCGAACTTGAATCTCAGTTGGAACACCTCCTACACGAAGCGTGACATCCGTCAGACCCCCTCCGGCAACAACGCCCACGGGCTCACCCTGCAGGCGTACCGGCGGGACCGGAACTACGTCGGCACCGGCGAGAAGGTGGTCATCGACTCGGTCCTGGACTACGACATCCGCCAGGGCATCGATCACCTGACCACCGGCGCCACCTTCCGGTGGCAGCCCACGACGGGCATCAGCCACCGTTTCACGGCCGGCTACGACCGGGCGTACTCGGAGAACCGCCAGGTGCGGCCCTTCGGGTTCATCCTGGCCCCCCAGGGCAAGATGTCCAACACCCGCTTCACGGCGGAGACCATGACGCTGGACTACGCCGGGAGCTTCACCATCAACCTCTCGGACCAGCTCGACTCGGACCTCTCCGTCGGCGGGCAGTACGTGATCGAGAACGAGACGAACGTCACCGGATACGCCGAGGACTTCCCGGGGCCGAGCCTGCCGACGATCAGCACCGGCGGTCTCACGCTGAGCCGGGAGAGCCGCATTCTCGAGCACACCGCCGGCGTCTTCGCCCAGAATCGCTTCGGATTCGCCGACAAGCTGTTCCTGACCACGGGCATCCGCTTCGACGGCAACAGCGCCTTCGGTCAGGGCATCACCTGGGACGCCATGGTGGCGTACCCGAAGGTGAGCATGAGCTACCTGATCTCGGACGAGGAGTTCTTCCCCGAGGCCTTCTCCACCTTCAAGCTGCGGGGCGCCTGGGGCATGTCGGGCCGGGCTCCCGGGGCCTTCGACAAGGTGAAGACGTGGGAGTCGGTGCAGTTCGGCCAGTCCCCGGGCTTCCTGCCGCAGAACCTGGGCAACCCGGAGCTGGAGCCGGAGAAGACCGCCGAGTTCGAGGTCGGATTCGACGCGACCTTCCTCCAGGATCGGGTGACGACCGAGTTCACCTACTACAACTCGACGACGACCGACGCGTTGCTCCCCGTCCGGCAGATTCCCTCGCAGGGTGGCTGGAACAGCCAGGCCGAGAACGTGGGCGAGCTGTCGAACACGGGCATCGAGCTGTCGCTGAACGCCACGGCCGTGGAGACCGACGACTGGCGGTGGAGCCTGGGCGGCAACCTGAGCACGAACCACAGCAACGTGGAGGATCTCGGGAGCGCCACCTCCTTCGGTACGGGCGGGCTCACATACGTGCGCGAGGGACATCCCGTCCCGGTGGTCGTGGGAGACGTCGTGACCAACCCCGACGAGCTGGCGGCTCCCGAGTACGAGGAGCAGGAGATCGGGCCCAACCAGCCCACGCTCACCATCCAGCCGACGACCACGATCCGGGGCCCCGGCGGCGTGACGCTTCGGGCCCGCGGCGAGTTCCAGGGAGGCCACTACATCTTCGACACCGCCACCTGGAACGGCATCGTCCGCTCGGTACGGTGGGCCAGCTGCCTGGAGACGCACAACACCGCGTTCGATCAGGACAACCTGGGTCAGGTCACGGCCTACGACCGTGCCCGCTGCATCGCCGACGACGTGGCCAGCCAGGGCGCTCCGTTCATCTATCCGGGCGACTTCTTCAAGCTCCGGAACCTGAGCCTGCAGGTGCCGATGACGGAGGTCTTCTCCTCGGTCTACTCCGGGTTCAGGAACGTGAGCCTCACCCTGTCGGCGAGGAACGCGGTCCGATGGATCAACGGCGACTTCCGGGTCTTCGACCCCGAGATGTCGGGCAACGTCGGGCACCTTTCCTTCGAGCGCTCGATCAGTGAGCACGTGCCGCCGGCCGCG
>CANPVF010000003.1 GCA_947581645.1 Candidatus Caribbeanibacter nitroreducens
CCCGGTCGCCCAGCTCCGTGGAACCGTCGTCGTAATTGCGCAGCAGCACCACGCCGAGGCCCGTCTCACGAACGAGTCCGGCCGTGTGGCTGGCCAGTTGTCCGAACGTGATCGGCGACTGCCCCTCCTCGCGACCCGAGAGCTCCGACAGCGCGGGAAGGTACTCCCGGACAGGGTCCTCCAGCGCGACGACGCCGTCCTGCACGAGGAGAGCCAGGAGAACCGCCGTCACCGACCTGGTGATGGATCCCACCCGGTAGACTGTCGACCGACGGGTCTGTTCGACCACGGCCCGGTCGGCCCAACCGAAGGACCGGGACCATATCACCGAGGGACCCGAGAATACGGCGGCCGTGACCCCGCCGGCGTCGTCCCAGGACACGTCCTCCGCCAGGTGCGACTGGAACCGTGCGAGTGCCGTCCGCCAGCCGTCGGCGACGGTGTCCGCCGGGACACGGGCCGCGGACCGGGACGGCGATGCCAGCAGGAGGGCAGCGAGCATAGCACACGTGACGACGGACCCGAAGAGGGGAGACGGCCGCGCCGGTCGACGACGATCCCGTGGTTGCACGGAGGGGGAGCGGTGGTCGTTCGTCACGAGTACATCACCTCATCCTGGGGCGGAGCGTCCGGCGTCGGCGAGCGAGGTTCGCTCAAACTAGCCGCACGATGACCGGGAGACACGCCAGGGCCGGCAGCGGGGGCTCACCCGACGGTTGCCCGCCCCGGTACGCGAGGCCGCATGTGATCCACGGCCGGCGTGCCGACATGTTCCGTGCGGTTTCACCGTCCGGGTCCTTCGCCGTCCGACGCTCGGACGGTGGGCCCAGAGAGCGTTCGACCACAGTTTCGATTCGGACCGAACCCCAGGAGGAGTCGATGCAGGCCCCGACCGACGTCGCCGAGCTGAATCCGCCGGAGAGAACCCTCATGGGCCCCGGGCCCAGCGACGTGCATCCGCGGGTTCTCCGCGCGATGAGCACGCCCCTGGTGGGGCACCTCGACCCGGCCTTCCTGGAGCTCATGGACGAGGTGCAGGAGCTGCTCCGCTACACGTTCCGCACGAACAACCAGTGGACGATTCCCGTGAGCGGGACCGGTTCCGCGGCCATGGAGGCGGCCTTCGCCAACATCGTGGAGCCCGGCGACACGGTCCTGGTTCCCACCAACGGCTACTTCGGCGGCCGCATGGCCAGCATGTCGGAGCGGGCCGGCGGGGAGGTCGTCCGGGTCGGAGCCCCGTGGGGCGAGCCGCTGGACCCGGCGGACGTGAGGTCCGTGATGCGGGAGCAGGAGCCGGACGTCTTCGCCTTCGTCCACGCCGAGACCAGCACCGGCGCCCTGCAGCCGCACGTGCCCGAGCTGACGGAGATCGCCCACGAGCACGGGGCGTACGTGGTCGCGGACTGTGTGACGTCTCTCGGGGGCGTCGAGCTCCGTGTCGACGAGTGGGGGATCGACGTGGCGTACTCCGGGGCCCAGAAGTGCCTCTCCTGTCCCCCCGGCGCCAGCCCGCTGACGCTGAACGACCGGGCGATGGAGAAGATCCACGGCCGCGACGAACCGACCCGTTCGTGGTACCTGGACCTGGGGCTCCTGGAGGGCTACTGGGGCGGAGAGCGGTCGTACCACCACACCGCGCCCATCACCAACGTCTATGCCATGCGGGAGGCCCTCCGTCTGGTGGCGGAGGAGGGGATCGAAGAGCGATGGCGGAGGCACCGCCGCGTGGCCGGTGCCCTGAAGGCGGGAGTCCGGGCCATGGGGCTCGAGATGAACGCCGACGACGAGTACTGGCTCCCGAGCCTGAACGCCGTCCGGGTCCCGGCCGGAATCGACGCCGGCGAGATCATCCAGGCCGTTCTGGACGGCTACGACATCGAGATCGCCGGCGGGCTCGGCGATCTGGCCGGGGAGATCTTCAGGATCGGATGCATGGGACACTCGGCCCGACCCGGGAAGGTGCTCCACACGCTGGCGGCCCTGGGCGGCGAGCTCGAGCGCGCCGGAGCCGAGGTGGACGTCGACCTGGGGATCGGGGCCGCTCGGCGCCGGCTCGCGCAGGCGGACGAGCAGCCGGTCCCCGTGGACGAGTAGCCCGTGGCCTACCGGGCGTCCCAGATCATCCGGCTCACGTCGGCGACCGCCCGCCGGGCGCGCTCCGCCTCCACGTCGCCGCGTGTGAGGACCACCAGCACGTAGGGAGCCGCCCCGGGCGGATCCACCACCGCGGCATCGTGGACGATGCCCGTGATCCAGCCCGTCTTGTGGGCCACGTCCACCGTGTCCGGCAGGCCGGCGGGTATGCCGTCGTTGAAGTGCTGGGCCTCCAGGATGGACATCATCTCCCGGGTGGCCTCGGGCCCCGCCAGATCGCCCCGGGCCAGGGCGGAGAGCAGCTCCATCAGGGCCCGCGCCGTGGTGGTGTTGTTCATCCCGTGCCGGTAGGCGGGGATGTCCTCCACGCCCCGGAGGACCCGCAGCCCGCCGGCTCCGATCCCCTCCAGCATGGCCCGGGTCGCGCCCGCGTCGGCCAGTCGGATCAGCTCGTTGGTGGCCAGGTTCGAGGAGCGCGCGATCATCCGCCGCACCAGCTCCCGGATCGGCACCCGGTCTCCCACCTTCTCGTACAGCCCGGGGTCGCTGTCGTCCTCGCGCGAGAGGCGGTAGCTGCTGCTGTCGTAGATGCTGGTGAAGCGGTTGGTGACGCGGAGGGAGTCGTCCAGGGAGAGCTCTCCCCGCTCAGCCATACGGAACAGCCGCGCCATGATCGGCACCTTCATGGTGCTCGCAGCGTGGAACTCGGCGTCCGGGTTCAGGAGGATTTCCCGCCCCGAGCCCAGGTCCCGATAGGCGATGCCGTACTCCTCGAGCCCGGCCTCCCGCAGGCGGGCGTCGATGCGCTCGGCCAGGGTGTCCGGTCCCGCGGCCGGAACGGCGGACGTGACCCCACCGCCGGTGCCGACGGCCGCGGCCGGACGGGAAGCGATGGCAGAGGAGGGAAGGGCCACCGCGAGGAGCGCGAGGACGGGCGGCAGGGTAGTTAACACGTCGTACAACAGCGGTATGTAACCATCGTTCTGAAGTAGATGCTCGGCGTCGTCCGGCCCGGCGCTTGGCGGCGCCGGCCGGCGATTCACTACGTTGGCGACCTCTT
>CANPVF010000004.1 GCA_947581645.1 Candidatus Caribbeanibacter nitroreducens
CAGCACCGCGTCCAGGACGGTCACCGTCCAGGGCGGGCAGGCCACGACCGTGGACTTCGAGCTGCAGCAGAGCGCAGTCGAGATGGAGCAGATCGTGGTCACCGGTACCGGTACCGGTGGCGTTCAGCAGAGAAAGCTGGGCAACACCATCGGCTCCATCAGCACCGACGAGCTGGCGAACGCTCCGACGGCCAGCGTCACGGAGATGCTCACGGCCCGGGAGCCCGGGCTCTCGGTGCTCTCCTCCAGCGGCATGAGCACCGAGGGGTCCCGGATCCGTATCCGGGGCGCGACCAGCCTCTCGCAGTCCAACGAGCCGCTGGTCTACATCGACGGCGTGCGCATCAACTCCGGAGGCGGCTTCGCCGGTGGGGCGGACGCCGGAGCCGAGGGGGCCGGAGCCTCGTCCCGGCTGGACGATTTGCCGCCCGGAGCCATCGAGCGGATCGAGGTGCTCAAGGGAGCCGCGGCTGCCACGCTGTACGGCACCGAGGCCTCGAACGGCGTGATCCAGATCTTCACGAAGTCCGGCCGGGAGGGAGCCGCCCGATGGAATTTCGAGGTGGAGCAGGGCTTCGAGTTCATGCCCACGAACCGGCTCATTCCCCACGCCGGCTTCGCCCGCAACCAGGACCAGCTCACGCGCATGCGGTCGCGCTGGAACGCGCCGGATCTGCAGCTCTACGAGCCGATCGAGCGGATGCTCCTGGACGACTTCGACGAGACCGGGCGACAGACGAACGTCAGCGGGACGGTGAGTGGAGGCGGCGAAGGCGTCACCTACTTCCTCTCCGGCCGGTACAGCAACATCGATGGCATCGCCGGCTTCGAGGACCTGGGTTCGGCCCGTGACAACAGCGAACGCTGGCAGGCGGCCGGGAACATCAACGCCTTCACCTCGGACGAGCTGAGGGTCAACCTGAGCACCAACTACTCGTTCGTGCAGCAGAACTCGCCGTCGACTGCGAACAACATCTACGGTGCGTTCCCGCTGCTGAATCACACCCAGATCCGCATGGCCAACTGCTCGAATCACGACGAGGCGTGCAATTTCTACGGAACGCCCGTCTTCGCCACCCCCGAGGAGGCGATGCAGCAGGCGGTGGGCCAGGAGGTAAACCACTTCCGCGTGAGCCTGCAGAGCCAGTACCAGCCGAGCCAGGCGCTGAGCCTGAACGCCACGTTCGGCGGAGACGTGGTCTCCAACGAGTCGTGGGAGCAGATGCCCTTCGGCTGGAACGTGGACGACTTCACCACGGAGAGCCCGGACGGCGTCCGGACCGTGGGCACCGACAACTCGCTCGAGATCACCGGCGAGCTCCGGGGCGGCTGGGAGACGTCCCTCGGCGAGTCCTTCAGCAGCAGCTTCACCTTCGGCACGCAGTCCTTCCTCCGCCAGAGCCGGCTCAGGGGAGGAACAGGCGACGGGTTCGGCGGACCGGGCCTCGAGAACGTGGCACAGGCCAGCCAGCACACCGTGGACGAGGCCCTGAGCGAGAGCGTCAACATCGGCACGTTCGCCCAGGAGCAGATCGGTTTCCGGAACTTCCTCTTCGTCACGGTGAGGGGACGGTACGACGTCAACTCCGCCTTCGGTGAGGAGACGCAGGGCGAGTTCTACCCGAAGGCCAGCGGCTCGCTCGTGATCAGCGACATGGAGGGCTGGGACAGCGAGACCCTCTCCAGCCTCCGGGTTCGCGGGGCCTGGGGGCAGTCCGGACTCCAGCCGAACAGCTTCGCGCAGTTCCGGACCTTCCAGGGTGTCGGCAGCGCCATGGGCCCCGGCGTCGAGCCCCAGAACCTGGGGAACCCGAACATCAAGCCCGAGGTCTCCACGGAGTACGAGGCCGGCATCGAGATGGGCCTGTTCAACGACCGGGTCAGCGTGGACGGCACCTGGTGGACGCGGACCGTGAACGATGCGCTGGTTCAGCGTCAGTTCCCGGTATCGGGAGGCTTCACGGCGCGTCAGCTGGTGAACGTGGCCCAGCTGGACGCCCACGGCTTCGACTTCAACGTGCAGGCCACCGCCGTCCGGAACGAGGACTTCACGCTGAACGTCTTCGGAAACGCGGCCTACCTGAACCAGACAGTGACGGACATGGGCGGCGCCCCGCAGATCAAGACCGGCGGGAGCTACTCCAGAAACCGGAACTTCCTGACCGAGGGGCTGCCGCCGGGCGCCTTCCTGGGAGCGAAGGTCCAGCGGGACGAGGAGATTCCCCTGGATCTGAACGACAACTGCCAGGCGCCGAGCCGGCAGGACGCGCTGAACTACTTCTCCCAGCCGAGAAATCCGAGCGACTTCGAGGTGCTGGCCGAGGACTGCGGCACGGCCGACGTCGTTCAGAACTTCCTCGGCAACCCCTGGGCCGACTGGTCCGGGGCGCTGGGCTTCGACCTGACCTTCCTGGACAACTTCCAGTTCCGGACGCTGGCCGAGTACAAGTTCGGGCATCAGATCCAGGACCTCTCCGGCGTGTTCCGACGCTCCAATCCGCTGATCGGTCGCAACACTCCGCGGTCGGCGGAAGTGGAGGCCACCCTGATGGACCCGAGCAGCTCGGCCGAGGACCGGCTCGCGGCGGCCCAGACCTGGGCCCGGGAGCTGAGAGGGCTCTCGCCCATGGCCGGAATGAACCAGATCTACGACGCGGACTGGGTGCGATGGCGGGAGGCCTCGCTCACCTACGACGCGCCCGAGTCCCTGGCGTCCACCTTCTCGATGAGGACGCTGTCGTTCTCGCTCAGGGCACGGAACGTGGCGCTGTGGGTCACCGACGATTATCCGGGACTCGACCCCGAGCTGAACAACAGCGGCCGCTGCTCCGGCGCCGGGCAGGCGACCTCCGTGGACTGCAACTTCCTGATGGGGCAGGAGGCGTGGCGCGTCCCGATTCCGCGCCGGTTTACGCTCTCCGTCTCGGCCGGCTTCTGAGGGGGGACGACGATGATCGCGAGCGATTCCTGGGCTTCGACGGACGAGACGGACTCCAGAAGGGGAGAGCGCGAGATGAACGTCCTTCGATCGAATCTCGACGATTCACTCGAGTCCGCCGGGGCGATGCTCGCCAGGGCAGGGGGGCTGCTCCTGATGGTGGCGGTGGCGACCTCGGCCTGCCGGGACCCGCTGGACGTCCCGGACCCGAACAGCATCCAGTCCGGAGACCTGGAGAGCCCCGCCGCGGTGCCCTCCCTGGTGAACGGGTCGCTGAAGAACATGAACCAGATGGTGGGATCCGTCTCGACGGTCTATGCCACGGCCTCCGACAAAATCCGGTGGATCGGATCCCGGGACGCCTGGGGCTCGATCTCGCAGGG
>CANPVF010000005.1 GCA_947581645.1 Candidatus Caribbeanibacter nitroreducens
CCCCGAAATCCCTGGCGGCCCGCTGGCTCTCCTCCTGCGTCTGCGGTGAGATGGCCAGGACGCTCGCTCCGAGCTCCTCGAACGCCGGACGGGTGTTTTCCAGAGCTGCCAGCTCCAGGTTGCAGTACGGTCACCAGCGCCCCCGGTAGAAGTTCACGATCACGGGGCCGCGAACCAGAAGATCCGAGAGCTGCACTTCCTGTCCCGTGGTAGACAGCAGCCGGAAACCCGGGGCCATGTCGCCCTCTCCCACGGCCTCCTCCGTGCGTCCCTGCTCCGCGAGATCCTGATTGTGGGTGCCCAGCACCTGCAGGGCGGAGTCGGGCATGCGTTCGGAGGCCTTCTCGCGAGTGCGGCGCAGCTTCTCCTCGAGGCGGATCATCGGCTCCACCGTTGAATATCGTTCGAGAGTTGCGGGAGGGCGGTGGTCGGTGAACCGGGCTGCGTGTCCGGATGTTCCGGCGCGGTTGGGGAACTCGTTGCGGTCTCCGGTCGCGACGGCAGCGTCTCCGCGGGCGAGGTCTCGATACCCAGTGGCGCTTTCTCGAGACGACGTCGCGGGTGCGCACGGTCCAGGTTACGGCCAGCAGCGGGCCCCCTCCGAGGGGACCCGCTGCGGCCGACACCAGGTCAGGCGCCCAACCGTCTGGCGAGCCGTCCGGTTCCGGTTGACCTGCTCATGGTCGTCCTCCGGTAGGGGGAAACGGTAGGTGTGCAATCCATCCGACCTGCCGAAGGTGCAGGGGGCGAGCCGCACGCTCAGAGGGACATGTAAGGGGCCGATAATGCCCGTGTGAAGATCAAGTCCCGAAGGTTGTGGAATTACGTCTCCCGCCTGATCGAAGGATCAGGGTTCAGGCCGCGGGCTGAATGTCCTCCTCAGCGGCCTCCTGCTGTTCTCGCCATCTGAAGTATTCGTCCATTCGGAAGTACCTGCGTCCGGTCGACCAGTCTTCGTGCGTCTCGGCCAGGAAGGCGCCGAGCAACCGCCAGGCGGACTCGTCGTTCGGGAAGATCCGGACGACCTTCTCCCGTCGCCTGAGCTCCTGGATGAGCCGCTCCAGTGTGTTGGTGGTCCGTAGCCGCTGTCGGTACTTGGCGGGCAGCCGGAGCACGGCGATGGCGTCCTCCAGGCCCTCCTGCATGGCGTCCACCAGGACGAACGGATACCGCGTCCCCTCCAGCGACCGCTCGTTCCACGCCTCCACCTGCTCGTTCAGTCCCTTGGCCAGCCGGCTCACGGTCGACTTCGAGAACTCCCGGCCGCACAGCTCCTCGGTGATCCGCTTCACCTTCCGGGTGCTCACCCCGTTCACCAGCATCTCCATCAATGCCAGCGCCAGCGCCTTCTCGGAGCGCTGGTATCGCTGGAAGATTTTCGTGCTGAAGGTGCCGTCCCGGGAGCGGGGGACCCGGAGCGTGAGCGGGCCCACCCGGGTGACCAGCGACCGGGTGTAGTGGCCGTTCCGGTAGCCCTCCCGCTCCTCGGTTCGCTCGTCCGGCTCCGCCCCCAGGTGCTCGGTCATCTCCGCCTACAGCACCTCGTTGTAGGAGGACTCCATCAGCTCCCGGAGCCCGCGGTCTCCCCGCATCAGCGCTTGGAGCTCCTCCTCGGTGAGGCTAACTTCCACGGTGGCCATCGCTTCTCCCTGTCAGGTGTTGAGGACTCTGTGGTGAGAGACCCTTCAACCTGGCGGGAGACGATGGCCGTTTCTATGTCCGGGTCACCCGGCCGTCCGGGCTCCCCTCCTCAGCACAATTCCACAACATTCGGGACACAACTCTTCGTAGTAGGAGGCGATTCCCTGGCGCGCTTTCCGGAGCTCCCACTACAGCAGCTCCCGACGGCCTTCGACGTCCGCGTCGGCCGGATAGAGGTAGGCGTCGATTCTCCGGCCGGAATCATCCGTATCCGACCCGTGTCCATGAGGGGGGCACGCCTAGTCGCGCCCTGAGCTGCGGCAGGCGAATGAGCGCAGCAGGTCCTCGAGCGTCGCGCCTCCGGGACATTCGTCGCTGAGACGGGTCTCCTGGGCCACGGAAGGCACCACGGCTCCATGAACGTGGAAGGCTCCGACCAGAAGCCCGGCAATTGCGACGAGTTGCGGTGCGCATCGCGGCATTCGCAAGATGCCACTCGGGACCGCGACTGGGCTCGCTTGCCGAGAGGTCGCCGCCGCGGGTGGTTCCACGTCTCCCTCCCAGTTCCGGGCTACCCCGGGTACCGCCAGCCCGATCCCAGGTTGTACGAGCCCCGCGCGGAGATCGCGTTCGGTAGAACACGAGTCGGCCGGCCATGGTCGTGTCAGAGTGCCGCGACGACACCGTAGCAGACGATGCCGGCGCCGACGAGAACGAGAGGGGTTCCCGCGGACGAAATCCAGTATCCGAGCGACTTCTCCGCGAAGCCGTCCTCGACGCCCTGCACCCAGTTGATCGTGAGGCCCGTGTCGAAGAGTGCCACGCCGCCGACCAGGAGCGCGGCAGCGGCCGTCTCGACGCCCGCGGAGAGCGGGGAGAAGCCCACCGCCACGGTGAGAGCCAGCAGCATCCCTCCCTGGATGATGGCGGCCAGATGGGCGGCGAAGAGGTACCGGGGCGCTCTGCTGTACGGAAAGCTGTCCCGGTGCCGGTCCTCCCTACGGCGTTTCCCCGTCCGCCCGCGCCGGGACTTCCACGGCGACGGCCTCCGTGAGCTCCAGAACGAGGCTCGAGCCGGCGGGGAGGACAGCGTAGCCCTTCCTGGTGACCAGGACCACGGCGGTGCCGGCCGCGGCCCCCACGGCTGCCCCGACTGCCGTTCCCGTCCTGTCTCCACCGATGACCCGTCCGAGAATGGCCCCTGCCGCCGCGGCGCCGCTCACCTTCGCGGCCTCCTCGGCCGTGCTGCTGCTGGACTGCGTCTCCCGGTTGGCCTCCAGGATCCGGGCGGCCATCGGATACCCGGTGCCCCGGACGGTCATCTGGCTTCCGGCCGCCAGCGTCATGGCGGTCGGCGGCCGGCGCGCTCGCCTGCTCGACAGCCGTATCGGTGGAGACCGTGTCGACTGTTGACTCGTCGGACGACGGTTCGCTTTCGGGCGAGCCGCCGCAGGCGGCGACGAATACGACCGAAAGGACAACGGCGACTCCGCGGACGACTCGTGTTCGAATCATGAATTTCCCCCTTCTGTGAGCCATGAGCCGGGCTCCTGCCTCCGGCAGGGAACGCTCCCTATTCCTGTCGCTGCAACTCGGGAGCCACACGAAGGGACGCGCGCATACACCCCGGCACGTGGGCCCGAAAAGAGACGGGCCGGGGGGATCGCTCAGCCGGAATTGGTGGCCGATCCGGGAATTTGTACCGGTCCGCGGATGCAGAGCGAGCCGTTCGGGCGGCGCGGCAGGGCAGCCAGAGCTCCGCGTCCCCGGAGACCGTTGGCGTCACCTCGTGTCTTCGGGGGGGGACTCCTCCCACTCGAGAATCGAGCCACCGGCCTCGTTTCGGACACGGGCGGACCAGCGCTGCCCCCGCCCGGTCCGTCCCTCGACCTGATTTCCGGTCACGGTACCCTCGAGCCGGACGGTCCGCCCGTCGCCGCGCGTGAGCGTGAGCTTCACGTCCGAGCCCTCGAGACGCCCCACGACGTCGCCGAAAGAGCCCCCGCTCCGGGCGACCCGCAGTTTCTGGAATCGCTGGTCGACCCGAATCGTGGTGGAATCCCCACCGGGAAGCCGCACGGCCCAGACGCCCTCCACGTCGGCCGGAATGACCCACACGTAGACGGTGGAGGGGCCGGGCACGGGTCTCGGCGAGCCGA
>CANPVF010000006.1 GCA_947581645.1 Candidatus Caribbeanibacter nitroreducens
CCACGACGCCCGAGTCCGGAAGGACGAGGTCCAGGCCCACGAGCGCCCGGTGGGCGAGCTCGAGCTCGTCGCCGACGTCGAACCGGTTCCGCCCTCCCGCGGCCGCATCGACGGTGGCCAGGAGGGCGATCCCCACGTGTTCGCCCGCCTGCAGTCGCTTCACCAGCTCGTCGATGAGCGCCGCACCGTCCGGCTCCACCGCAGCCGAGTCGTCCGGCGGTACCTCGACGGTGTCGCCGAGTGTCACCGTCAGGGAGTCACCCGAGGAGCCCTCCTCGACGATCAGATCGCCGGACTCGTCGCGCTTCGGCTCACCCCGCGAGTCCGTCTGGACCAGCGCGAGGGTGGGATCCACGAGCGTGACGGCCGCATCCGCGTTGTGGCGGAGGGCCATTTGGATCGGGGCCGTGCGTATTTCGGCGGCGGCGACAGCGCTCCCGAGCTCGTCCAGGTCCAGGGCGTCCGGGTCCGTCACCTCGGCCGCCTGGATCCGCACCGGATCCGACGTCAGGCGGAGGGCTTCGAGAGGGGCTCGCACCGTGTCGGGGGACACCGGGACCGCCACCAGACCGTCGTCGAGGATGACGGTGCTCGTACCATCCAGGAAGTCCAGGACCGAATACGACTCGGTAGCCAGGGGGACACGGTAGGTGACCGTCTCGGATCGGCCGTCGGCGATCCGCTCCCGCGCTCCGGTGATGCTCTCGGGCTGACAGGCAACCGTGAGCATTCCGAATCCCGTCACGATGACGAGGAGGAGGCCCGTCGCGTCCACCCGTGATCTGTTCGGTCCGTTCATTTCGCCCTCGACTGTCGTCTCTGACCTTCGTTGCCGGCGACGCGGCTCCCGGCCTCTCCGTCGTGCTGCGAAGGGAGGCGAGGCCGTGACCGTCTTGCGGCACGTTCCTCCCCACCGTTCTCACTGAAGGATCGCCCGGCGGGCCGGGCATCTTAAGCCGAGTCGACCTCGTGACGACCGGACGGTGACACCTCCGTCTGCGTCACCACGGCTCCCCCCTCCGCGAGATCCAGCGGAGCGACCGACACCCGAACGCCCGGGCCCCGATCCGGGTCCCGGAAGTGACAGGTCGACTCGAACCGTTCGGTCTCCCCCGCCAGCACCGCCTCCACCCCCTTCAGGATCTCGTCCGGCCGCACCGCCTCGAGGTAGTTCTCGCCGACAGCCGCCCGACCGTGAACTGCGCTCCTGCCCTGGACGGAGGCTCGCCACGCCCGGTTCGCGGCCAGCACGTGACCGCGAGCGTCGAGTACAGCGATCCTAGCCTCCAGGGCGTGGAACGCGGCGCCGAGCACGCGTCCCCGCCGCCTCAGGCGCCCCTCCCCAGAGGCACGCTCCCGCGCATGTCGAATCGTCCTCCAGAGACGGTCGGCCGTGAGATCTCGCTTGGTCAAAAAGTCCTGAGCGCCGTGACGGACGGCCTCCACGCCGAGATCCCGCTCGGCGCGTCCCGTGAGCACCACGAGAGGAAGATCCCGGTACTCCTCACGCAGTGCGTCCACGGGTACGAGCCTCGATGCGTCCGGCAGACCGAGGTCCAGGAGCACGAGATCCGGTGCAATGCGATCCAGCGTCGAGAGCGCTGCCTGGAGCGTCCGCTCGTGATAGAGGGAGACTCCGATCTGGTCGTGATCCCGCAGGAATTCCTCCTCGGCCAGCCGGATGTCCCCGGGGTTGTCCTCCACCAGGAGAATGGTCAGCCCCGGTTCGTACTCCGCACCCGTCGGGGTCTGGTCGTAGCTCGACACGTCGAAGTCCATTGTCGTCCTCCAGCCGTCGTTGGTGTCCTCGACCGTCACTTTCGTTCGCGATCGCCGCGCCGGGCTCATCGCGAAAGCGTTCTCTGTCGTGAATGAGCGTCGGGTCAGCTGGCCCGGACCGTGGCGATGATGTCCAGCATCTCGTCCGCCTCGTCTGCGGAGAGCACGCTGGTCCGGGCTGCCGTGCGCACGATCTTCGAGGCCAGATCCAGTTGCGTCGCTGCCGCGACCCGGTCTCCCCTACCCTTCGCCCGCAGCGCCAGGGCCATGCGCCACTGCATCCGGGCCGTCGGCTCCGAGATGGCCGACCCCGTGACCTCGTCTCCGTCTCCGGCCGACCATCCGACCCGGAAGTAGAGGCTCGGCCGGGACTCCGGCGATCCGTCCACGATCGGGTGACGATGAAACCGGGATCCGTCCAGGTCGAAGACGCTGGGGGGATCGACTCTCTCCGGGCCCTCGGCGTACAGGCAGACGTGCAACTCGGGCATGCTGATCGGCCTGTACGCCGTCTCGGGCGAATTTCCATCGCCGGTTCCACGGACGGCGGACAGAAGCGCTGCGGACAGCTTCCGGTGGAAGACCGCCTCGTTGGGTATCCCGTCGTCCCGTGCCAGACCGGCCAGCGCCCCCGCGACCCAGACGTGGGCCGCCGGGTCCAGGTAGTTCGTCCGGAGCAGTGAATTGCAGGCCCGGAGGGCGAGGCCGTACTGCTGGCGGCCGAGAGCGATCTGAACAGCGCGTCGGTAGACCGCGTTCTGCTCCACCGGGTCGTGAAGCCGGGCATCCGCGCATGCCTGGCGCAGAGCCATGAAGTCGGCGCTGTCCGGATCGTCTCGGATGCACCTCCACAGGGAGAGGGCCTCCTCCCGAACCGGGGCGAGATCGACCTCTTCCGCTTCCTGCGCCACGCCCGGTTGCACGACCTCCGTGGGGCCGGCCTCCACCCTCCGCCCGGTCGGCTCTGCGCCCCTCCGCGCTTCCGCCGATCCTCCACTCGCGGCAACACGGTCGTCGCCACGGTCCGGCGGCGAGTCGGCATGGGGGTCCGGGGACGACTGGAGGAATTCCCGGATCATCCTCTCGAGCTCCTCGTCGGACGACACCTCGACGCCAGACCGGGCAGGACTGTGTCGCCACAGCTCGGGCCACGCCCGGTGAGCGACCAGGTCCTCGACCGACGGAATGTCGATCTCCCCCCGGCTCACAAGCGTCACCAGGCAGGAGACCGGATCCTCGCCGCCGAGGTCATGCCGATCCAGCAGCTCCCGGCACGACCGGCAGATCTTGAGATCCGAATCTTCGGAGGGCGGAGGCGTTGGCCACGGCGCGACTCCGGTTCCGTGGGGGTCGCCGATCTGGCACAGCGCACACGGGGACCCCGGAGCGGACACGCTGGCAACCAGCACATCGCGCAACGAGCGATCGAGCGCGCCCACGAATCCCGGGTCGTAGTGGGAGCCGGTTCGGCACCGCAGGTAGTCGAGAACTCGCCCCAGTTGTGGCCCACCATCCTCGCCATGGCCCGACCGGCGCGCGTCCACAACGTCGCACACCTGGATCAAGCGAGTCGCCACGTGCGGTCGGCGGTCCTCCCGAACAGTCGGGTAGCCTCCCTGGCGCGTCATGTGATGCTCGTAGGCGACCACCATGGACAGCTCGAGCCCCCGGGTCTCCGAGAGGATGGCGGCGCCGCGTCCCGGGTGTCGGTGCATGGCGCGGGTCTGGGAGCGTGTGAGATTCCGGGTCCCCTCCGGAACCGCGTCCTCCAGCGAAGCCTTGCCGATGTCGTGCAGGAGTGCCGCGACGGCGAGCTCCCGCACGTCTTCCTCTCCGTAGCTGAGCGATCTCGCTACCCGTATCGCCAGACGAGCGACGTTGATGGCGTGCACGGGCGGGAGGTGCTTCTCCAGGTCGGTCTCCAGCAGCCGCAGCGTGCTCTCGGCTCCGCTCCCGCCTTCCTGCAGGTGGGCGGCGAGACGCTCGCTGCCACAGACGAATGAACGTGACGAGGGCATGCCTGAATCTCTCCAGATCGGGAGCATCCGTCCCTTCCGCGGCCGCCGGGGTCATGCCGCGTCCCTCCCGGCGCTGGCCTCCGCCAGGGAACGAACCCGGGGGTCGGGCGAGTCGAGGGCGATCTCCACCACCC
>CANPVF010000007.1 GCA_947581645.1 Candidatus Caribbeanibacter nitroreducens
GCACGAGGACCCTGAGACGACGAATGCAGGGGGCCCGACTGCCCTGCCCCAGGGCCCTCGTCGGCTGGAGCCGCCTCTTGGAAGCGGTGGCGCTGGCGCAGATGGGAGTGGCTGATCCAAGGCAGATCTCCCTGCTCACAGGCCTGGAGGAGCCCTCCTCCCTCTACCGGCTCAGCCGGAAGCTGTGCGGCACGTCCCTGCCTGACCTCCTGAAAGAAGCCGGTATTCCCGATGTGGTCGAACTGCTCCTGGGCGATATCGTGGCTTAAGCTCCGGAGGTATCCGGCAACCCGACCCTACTCCCCCACAGCCCCACCCGGATCTCCTCCCGGACCCACTCGTCCTCCTCCACCACCTACCGCATCCCTGGAGCTCGAGCCCCTCCTGCCCCTCCGCCGGAGCGTGCCGTGGGCGCCCCTCGTCCTCCTCGTCGAGACGGAGGTGGTGGCGCTTCGGCCCGTCTTCCGCCGTCTCCTCGAGCAAGCCCATCTGCGGCTCCTTCGAGAGGCACCCGGTTCCTCGGGTGGGAGTGGATCGCGTGGGAGCTTCGACTGCACGAGCGATGAGGCCCGAACCCTGGGGTGGCCAGGGGGCTCAGTGGGGCCCGGCGCCCGGTCCAGCCCCTGTGTCCATCGCATCCCTCGGCGGCCCGACCCGGTGGAGCACGACCGACTCAACGCCCAGCTCGTCGGCACGCATCCCCAGCAGGTGCCCGGACCCCACGCTCATCACCCGCGTGCCCCGGGGTGACAGGGCGTGGCACTGGAACGAACCGTCGGGTCCGAAGACCAGCCAGCGGCGTTCTCCTTCGTCTAGCGGCCGCCGGTAGAGGCGTAGCCAGATGCGCCCCTGCTGCCCTACGAGCAGGCCATCGTGGGCGGGGAATCGTTCGGCGACCGGTCGGTCCTCGCCGGTCCGGGCCTCGGCGTAGGGACGGAGCCGGGGGCCCCGCTCAGCAAAGACCTCGCGGATCCGGGCGCGGTACGCCTCGAGCTCCGCCCGAGAGACGGCCCGGTCACGCCCGGACCAACGGACGAGCGCCTGAAGCGCACCGTCCGGGGCGCGCAGCTCCAAAACCCGGCGGTCGCCGGGGGCGTGAACCCATCCGTCCGGGGTGGCAGCGAAGGCCGCCGACGCCTCGAAGACGGGGGAGCCCCGGAACCGAAGCTCCCTGGAGAGCCATCCCGTCCGATCGTAGCGGAAGGTGCCGAGGGTGTCCCCACTGCGGGCGCTCCGGTTCCCCGGGCCGTCTCGATCGTAGCGGATCAGGTCCACGGTTCGGGTGACGAAGCTGTGGGCCTCCGGGCGGCAGCAGGCCGAGCCCAGGAGGAAATGGGCCCCGTCGGGGGCCACAGAGATCACCTCGGGGATGTCGGGGATGAGGGGTTGGGGCACGACGGTCCGGAGGTGCTCGCCCTCTGCGGTGAAGACCGAGAAGCGCCAGGGGCGGTAGTCCCCGACTACGAGCGTATCGCCGGGCAGCACGTCCAGCGTGTAGACGCTTCGGAACTCGCCCGGTCCCCCGCCACGGCGGCCGAAGCGTGATTGGAAGATCCCGTCGGCCGAGAAGATCCGGACCTCCTCGGTTCCCGCGTTCAGCACGGCGATCCGACCGTCGGAGAGGACGTCGCCGTCGTAGACCTCGTAGAGCTGCGAGGGCTCGTTGCCCGCCGCGCTCCCGATCGTCACCGCAGCATCGGTGGAAACGGCACAGGTCGTCCGGGCCCTCGCTGCGTCGACTTCCACCACCCGCACGCCTGCGCTGTCCCGGACCGTCGTGATGGGAGGGTGGGTGTGCTCGTCCCCCGCGCTCCCGCTCTCGGCCTCCTCTCGCTCCGACGGTGCGCACGTGGCAGCGAGGAGGAGCGCCGCGACGGCGGTGCCTGCACGGAGGAGCCGCCGTGACCCGGTCAACCGGCAGGCACCCGGTCCCCCGGGCCCTCCGACCACCGGCGGATCGTCGCCGAGCCGACCTTGCGCAGCAGGACATCGACGTCTTCCACTCGGGCGGTGGCGCCGCTCACCCGCCGCTCAAGGAGGACGAGCTGGGGCGTCGCAGGACGGCCAGGAACCTTGCCGAAGACGTAGCGCTGGATAGCCACGTTCCGCCACGAACCGCCGACGGCGATCTCGTCGAAGCTCGCGGTCCGGTCGAGGTGGTCGAGCCCGGCGCGTACCGACGCGTCCTTGGCCACGCCGATGCTGGTGAAGACCATGCCGCGCTTTGAGGCCTCCATAGCCAGGCGCTCCTGCAGTTGGGCGACAACGGCGGGGAGGAAGGCGGCGTTGGAGGCCGCGCATCCGGAGGATCCCAAATAGACCAGAACGAGTTCTGCGTAGGTCGAGTCCGGGCGCTGAATCGTCGAGAGCTCGCGATACCGGGGCGTGTCAGGAAGTGGACCGGAGGTATTCACGACGTGCCACCCCCCGGGGAGGAGGAGCCCGGCTAGAAAGAGAAGGATGGCGCGGCGCGGCGTCATGGAGCTACTCCGGTCAGTACTGGTAGACATCGAGCACGGGATAGTCTTCGCCGCCGAGAGCGAAGATGCGCTCGGTGTCGGCAGCGATCACCCACGGTTGGCCTGAGGCCAGCCGCGCACCGATGCCGTCGACGGCAGCCACGAGAAAGCTGTCGAAACGTCCCCCGGTGTGGGTTCCCGGTCGCTCCGGGTCCTCGGGTCCGAGTCGGATGACTTGGACCAGCACGTGGCCTGTTCCGACGGCGTTCAGGGTCTGGGTCAGGCTCGCACCCTCCTCCAACGAGGTTCGCACCCGTGCGCGACCGTCGTCGCCGATGAACTCGACCGTCGGGACCGAACGGTAGTCGGGAAGGCGAAGCGCCCAGCGGGGTCGCCCCTCTGGCTCGAAGGCCACCAGGTAGGGTAGCCAGCGATAGCCTACGACAACGGTAGGCGGGTCGTCCACGCAGGCGAGCATGCCCTCCGACAGGCGCAGCCGCACCACCCGATTGTCGGCATGGTAGGCGGAAGAGAAGGACGAGAGAATCTCTCCGGTCTCGCCGTCGATCACGTGCACGCCCCCGGGTCGCAACTCGTCAAAGGCCGGGTCCACGCGGTGGCCAAGCGCGTAGATGCGCTCGTCGAGAGCGCAGAGATCGTCGGCGAAGAGGGTCGGTTGTCCGCCTGCGTACTCCAGCCCTTCACCATCAGGATCTGGTCCGAAGAGCTTGAAGCCGCTCCGAGTGGCGATGGCCAACCGTCCGGAGGGCGTCACTGCGGCGGCCTCGGGCCACCGGAACTCCTCGGGACCGCTTCCGAAAGCGCCGAAACGTGATTGGTAGCGATGGTCCCGCCCAAAGCGACGGAGCTCGGCGTAGTGACCGTCGAGGACGAAGTACCCCCCACCCGGGATGGGTGCGACGTCCTCAATCTTGCCGAAGACGGTGTACCTCGGGCCGTCGAACGTCCCCAGCGAGGCGGTGGGCACGCCCTCGGCCAGCACGTCACCCACAGTGGAGGGGAGGCGACCGGGATCGCCCGACGAGAGGACGGCCGGACGGATGTCGGCTGGAAGGGGAAGCCGGTCCGGCAGGGGGTGCCGAACCTCTGCACCTCTCCGGTCGGTGTCGCAGGCCGCGACGACCAACACTGGGAGGACGACGAGTATCCGCACGCCCATCGTCCAGGGATGGTATGGGCATCCATCCCGGTCGGGCCGGAGGGCCTGCGACACCTCACCACTCCGCGACAGGGGACGTCCGTGTCTCAGTCGGGATTGATATCGCAGTCGCCGGTGGTGCACTCGCCGTTGGCGTCGAAGTCGCAGTAGGACTCGGACATGCCGACCTGGCCGCATTCGGTGGAAGAGCAGCTGGTGCCCTCGTCTGGATCCCAGGTACAGTCGATTTCGCACATATCGTCAGGACAGGGACCGTCCGCCGCGAGCGGATTCGGGGCGAGGAAACCGAGCCCGACGGTGCCGACCCCGAAGCCAGCGAGAACGATGGCGAGGCTCAGCAAGAACTGTCTCGGTGCTTCGGATCTGGGGGATCTCATGACGACTCCTTGCTCGGATGTGGAGGGTAGCGTAGGACTAGTGTAATGGTGCAAGAATACGATAATAAAGATACGGCCTGCCTCCTGATCCTCCTTGTCCGAATCGGCCAACGTTGTGTCCGAATCGGCCACATGCCGTTCGCGGAG
>CANPVF010000008.1 GCA_947581645.1 Candidatus Caribbeanibacter nitroreducens
CCCGGCGTCGTCGATGTCACGGAGTTGCCCTGCCAGAGCGCCGCCTCCTGTCCGAAGCGGTACATGTCGGCCAGGCGCCGTCCCTGCAGGAAGAGGTTGGCCTTCCGCGAGTACTCGAGCATCTCCATCGGGGTGACGGAGTGCGTGTCCGGGTCGTAGGGCGTGAGCCCGTCCAGGCCCCGGACCTCGTTCAGGTGAGTCACGAACGTCGCCGTGTCGGCGCCGGCCAGGGCGTCCTCGGCGACGATCAGGTGCATCTCCCGGGCGGACACCGCAGTGATCGGCTCGTACTGCGGCTCGGTGGAGTAGCCGGTCACCCTCTCCTCGACCATCGTCGGCACTACGCCGGTATCGATGGGGTCCGTGAAAGTGATGGAGTCCACGTTGGTGAGCCCGTCGTCCAGGTCGACGATCCCGGGATCGCCCTCCTGGGAGATGTTCAGGTAGTTGTTGCTGATCCACCCGCCGAGTCCGTTGCCCACGGTGGAGGCCGTGTACTCGAGGTCCCAGCGCCAGTCGCCGTCCACGCGGCTCAGCACCGTCTGCGCCGCGCTGACGGCCTCCGGGCTGCTCACCAGCGGATCCTGCGGGGTGTCTCCCGGGGGGTTGAGCTTGTTCCAGACGCCCATGGCGAAGTGGATGCGGGCCTGCAGCGCCGTCATCCGGGTCACCAGGCTGGAGGCGCCCTCGGCCTGGGCCACGCCCATTCCCGTGGAGAGATAGTTCAGGGCGGTCTCGTACACCGTGTTCATGTTCGACGTCCCGATGGGCGGCGCGTCCTCGCTGCCCGGCTCCGTGATGACGAAGTCGTCGAACATGTCCCCGATCGTCGTATAGATCAGGGCGCCGAAGAGGTACGACCGGGCCAGGTCCACGCGGTCCGGGATCGTCCCCTCCTCGTCGAACTTCTCCGCCAGGCGGATGGCCTTGTCCGCCATGTACCGGGCCTCGGTCACCGACGGGAAGGCGCCGTCGGTGAACTCGTTGGTCTCGTTGGCCACGTTGCCGTAGTCCAGCTGCAGCCACGCGTCCCGGGAGCCGATGTTCTGCACCTGGTCCGTGGCCACGGCGTAGGGCGCCAGCATGTCTCCCACGGCGTTCGTGGTGGTGGACAGGGCGCCGTTCACCGCCGACTCCAGGCCCTGCGGGTTGTTGAGGTCCCCGGCGACCAGGTTGTTGGGGTTCTCGACGTCCAGCGGGTTGCTGCAGCCCGCCGCCCCGACCACGAGGGCCAGGACGAGGGCGACCACCGACGGCAGCGCCCCGCCGCGGCCCCGGCTCTGTCCGGGCCCCGCGGTGTCGCGTCGCCGGGTGTCCGTGTCGTCCGAATTCTTCATCTGCATCCTGCTCCTGGTGACTTCGTGTGAGGCTTCCGTTGCGCGCCGGGATCCTTCCGTACTGTGGAGCGTCATCAGAATCCGAGCTCCACGGTGAACGTGAAGCGGCGCGGGATCGGGATCTTGAAGGCCTCGGTGCCCTGGAGGAAGTTGCAGCTCGTTCCGCCGCCGCTGCAGCGCGCCGTGGCGTTCAGCTCGGGGTCGAGGCCCGTGTAGGCGCCGTTCACCCAGAGCCACACGTTCCTGGCCGCCAGGCTCAGGCGCATGGTCCGGAACGAGAACGTGCTGGCCACGGACTGCGGGGCGCTCCACGAGAGCGAGGCCTCCCGCCAGCGCAGGTAGTCGGCCGGGTGGATCATGTTCATGCCGCTCATAGGCGACAGCGCCCGGAGCTCGTTGGCCCACGTCAGAGCGGCGTCGAGACGGTCCTCGCTGGAGCTCGCCGGGTTCAGGAGCGTGGACTCCACCATGGCGGCCGTCTCGGTGTTCCGGCCGATGGTGGAGTTGGCCTGCCGGAACGCGCCCGAGAGATCAGACCTGTAGAAGTTCCCGGCCTTGTACTGGAAGAGCGAGCGGAAGGAGAAGTTCTCCAGGAAGCTCACGTCCACGCCGGCGGATCCCGACCAGTCCGGCTGCGGCTTCCCCTTGTAGGTGGTGGCCAGGTAGTCGCCCTCGCAGTTCTTCGGGATGACCTCGAAGTCGTCCGGGCTCCGCGCCTGCGAGAAGTAGGTGAGGAGCTCCTGCCGGGTGGGCTGCGAGCAGCCCTGCCCGATGTTCAGCGGATACTGCATGTCCGCCGTGGCGGCCCCGAAGAAGGCGCCGGGCGAGAAACCCTCCTTCACGAAGTTCCGGTAGCGGGGATAGCTGCCTCCGGCCTTGATGGGAGGCGCGCCGCCCAGGTCCTGTACCTCCTGCTGCAGGTACGAGGCGTTTCCGAAGACGTTGATGGTCACCTGGTCGTTCTGCACGACGTCGCCGCTGGCGCTGATGTCCAGCCCCTGACCGGTGAGCTGCCCGATGTTCACGAGCTGCTGGGACGTGAAGCCGCCGGAGACCGGGAACTGACGGGACACCAGGGCGTCCTCGACCGTCCGGTCCCAGTAGGTGACGCTGGCCGAAGCCCGGCCGCCGAAGAATCCGGCCTCGGCGCCCAGCTCCCACTCCGTGGAGACCTCGGGCTGGAGCTCCGGGTTGCCCAGGTTGCCCGGCGCCACGCCCGCTCCCTCCACGCTGGGATAGGAGGTGAAGGTGCGGAACTTGTCGAAGGCGCCCGGCTGGGTTCCGGACTGCCCGATGGCGCCGCGGACCCGGAAGCTGGAGACGGTCGTGCTGTTCCAGCCGTCCAGGTCGCTCGGAACCAGCGAGAAGCTGGCCTTCGGGTACCAGACGCCGCTGAAGTCCTCGCCGAAGGCGCTGTTGACGTCGTAGCGGGTCCCGAGCGTCAGGTAGGCGAAGTCGCGGAACCCGATCTGCTCCTGGGCGAAGGCTCCGACGTTGACGTTTCGGACCCAGCTCTCGAAGACGCTCTGGTTGGACGCGCTCCCCGCGACCTCGATGCCCGGGCCCGGGAAGGTCTGGCCGTAGCCGCTGCGGTTGACCTCCTCGGTCAGGAAGCCCTGCGTGCCGAAGGTGAGGGAGCTGGAGAAGTCCTCGCCGAGATCCGTGTCCCAGCCGCTCCGGAGCTCAGCGGTGAACTGCGTGTGGTTGTGGACGCCGATGTCACGGGCCCCGTCGGGGGTGGCACCGGCGAAGTTGTTGACGTTCCAGCCGAAGGGGACCATGTGCTCCGAGCGGTTGCTGGTCACGTCGATCCCGAACGTCCCGTTCAGCGTGACCTCCTGGCTCGGGTTCACGTTCAGCTGGACGCTACCGCCGTAGTGGTCCACCTCCTGGCTGGTGGTCTGCTGCATGATCTCCTCGACCGTGGCGAAGGCCGGCGCGCCGAACTCGTTGTCCTCGTTCGCCAGGCGGAGCTGGCCGAAGCTGATCATCGGCCACAGTCCGTAGATGAAGTTCGAGTTGTTGGGCGCCGACTGGTCGGTGAAGGCGTAGTTGGTGCGCAGCTGCACGCGGATCTCGTCCGACGGATACACGTTCACGTTCGCGGTGCTGCTCACGCGGGTGTTCTCGTCCGTGGCGGGGCCCATCTCGCTCAGGCCGACGATGCCGTTCTTCTTGCTCCACCGGCCGGAGAGGAAGTACGTGATGCCCTCGCCTCCGCCGTTCACCGAGAGCGTCGCCTCGCCGCTCCTGCCCACCTCGTCGAAGCGGTTCTTCTGGTTGTTGACCGTGAAGACCTGGTACGGCTCGAGCTGCATCCCGTAGTAGTCGCTCAGGCGGTCGGCCTGGGCGGCGTCCCGGGGGAAGTCGGCCAGGGGCTTGAGCCGGTTCGTCGGCATGAACTCGGCGCCTCCCTGCACCGACAGGTTCCAGCGGCTGGAGCCCTCCCGTCCGGACTTGGTGAAGATCTGGATGACGCCGTTGGACGCCTCCGTGCCGTAGAGCGTGGCGGCCGCGGCCCCCTTCAGGACCTCGACCCGCTCGATGGACTGAGGGTTGATGTCGTCCAGGCGCGAGCTGGCGCCGGTGCCCTGGTCGCCGGCGCTCGTCCCGGCGAACTCGCCGCCGGTGTTGACCCGCACGCCGTCCACGTAGACGATGGGCTCGTTGGACTGGGTCAGGCTGGCCGAGCCCCGGATCTTGATCTGCGATCCCTCTCCGGCCAGACCGCTGGAGGAGAGGACGTTTACGCCGGGCTCACGGCCGGAGAGCACCTCCGACATGTTGCCCGTGGCACCGGTGGTGACCTCCTCGGCGTCGATGGTCCCGATGGTGTTGCCCAGCTTCTTCTGCTGGACACCGCCGGTCCCGGTCCCGGTCACCACGATCTGCTCCATCTCGACGGCGCTCTGCGAGAGCCGGAAGTTGGCCGTGGCGGCCTGGCCGGACTGGACCGTGACGGTCCGGGTCGAGGTGGAATAGCCCACCAGCTGGACGCGCACCTGCTGCTCGCCCGCCGGGACGCCGGTGATGCGGTAGTTGCCCTCGGCGTCGGTGATCGTCCCGAGGCCCGTACCCACCACCACTACCTGCGCCGCGTCCAGCGGCTCCTGGTTGGCGGAGCGGGTCACCGTGCCGGTCACCGCGCCCTGCTGGGCGAGTGCGGGCGCCCCTGAGAAGACGCCGAGAGCGAGAAGGGCGGCCGTGGCCACTGCCACGCGCCGAATCGGTCGAAGACTCATCGAGGACCCTCCTGGAGCCCGAATACAATGGGATCGCTTCAACTGAAAACACGCGGACAGACGGGGTCGGCGACCCGTCGCCCGCGCGTGATTGTGAACGTGAATCTGGAGAATTCCGTTCCGTGCACATGTCGTGACACGTGCACAGACCCAGATCCACGACGGCGAACCTTTCGGGCTGTCAGGAGAGTCGCAAGAGGTCTTGCGGAAGCGGCAGGAGGCCGGCACCGCCCGGTGTGAATCGAGGGGTCCGTGGTAAAACGATGTTTACAGGGGAGCGGACGGGACGGCCGTCGGCTCCGGGGCGGGAGCGCCGCCCCGGGAGCAGGGGTTCAGGGAATGGAGATGGGGATCGAGATGCTGAGGGGATTCGTGCCGCCGCCGCCCCCATCGACGCTTCCCCCGCCGCCGGTGCTGCTCAGGACCGCGGCGCCGAGCAGCACGGCGCCGGCGGTGATGCCACCGAACAGGGCCGCGGTCTTGCCGGTCTCCATCTGCTTCAGCTCCACGCTCTCGATACCGGAGCGGGGCACGCCGACGGTGTCCTGCGTCCGTCCGCCGGCGACGAACTGGCGACGGGCCGGGCGCGACACGAGCATCCGGAGTTGCGTGCCGCTCTGCTCGACGATCCGTCCCTCCACGATCGTGCGCTCCGACAGGAACGTCTGCTCCGCCACCCGATCGGCGCCCCCGTCGTTGAGCCGCAGCCTCACCTCGGAGCCGGTGTCGGGTTCTCCCCCCTGCTCCACCGGCGAGTAGGAGTAGCAGGCCGGCAGGGCCAGGAAGAGGAGGCACGTGAGAGCGGCCACGGGCCGTCGGAGACGCCGGGTGGTCAGGCTGCGGATCATGTGTCGCTGTCCTTCTGTTGTTCGGGTCGGATCACTTGAAAAACTAGCTCCTGTCCGGTGCTGTTCCGTAGCCCCCGCGGGAACGGACCCGGCCGTCAGTCCCGACGCGCCCGCAGCCAGAGAACCAGTGCCCCGCACGCCGCGCGACGCCTGTCGAACTCCATGGGCGTCTCGGACGGGCCGCGGTAGAGCTCGATGGCGGCGATGTCCTCCGGAAGGTACGTGTCCACGCCGGCGGCCAGCGTCACGGCCTGGCCGTCGATGAAGTGCTGGACGGGACACGCCCGTCCCCCCGAGGTGATCGAACGGGGGGCGCGGCGCATCACCACCCTGCCGTTCCGGAGGCGGACGCCGGACAGCCCCCGGAAGACTTCGCTCAGGCGCGAGTGGCCCTCGTCCAGGATCTCCTCGCGCGTGAAGAAGATGCCGACGTTCCGGCTCCGCCGTCGGTAGAAGCCCGTGCGCTCGAGCCAGATGGGACGCGTCTCGTCCACCGTGACCACCAGGGGCTCCATGGCGAGGGCCCGGGGAGCGACTCCCAGTGCCAGCTCCACCGCCGTGCCGCTGCGGACGGAGACGGAATCGCGGCGGAGGCCGTACGCCAGGTGCTCGACCTCGATCACGTAATCGCCAGCCGGGAGGTCCGGGAGTCGGAACTCGCCGTCGTCTCCCGTTACCGTCTCGACGCTCATGCCGGCGACGCGGACCGCGGCGCCGGAGACGGTCTCGTCGCTCTCCCGATCCCGGACCCGTCCCAGGAGGGCACCGGGCTCACCGAGATAGACCTCGAGATCCCGCTCCACCGGGGCGTCCGACGGGATCCGTATCGACGCCGTCGGCCCCAGCAACCCCCGATGCTCGGCGCGGAGCGTGACGGTCCATCCCACCGGAAGACGACAGAGACGGTATCGACCCCGCCCGTCGGTCCGGAAGGTGACGGCCCCCGCCAGTCCCTCTCCGTGGCCGGGGCCCGAGAGCAGGAGCCGGCTGTCCGGCAGGGGCAGCCCTGTCCTCTCGTCGTGGACGGTTCCCTGGATGGAGCCCCTGGCCTCGGGGGCGGCCGGGGGGGGTGGCGGACACGATCGCTCCGGCGAGGCCACGGGAGCACGGTCGCGCTCCGTGTCCTGGGCGGACAGCACTGACGGGAGCACCAGGGCGCAGGCCGCGGCCGCGAAGAGGGCGAGGGCGCGCTGCCGGACCGCCGCGGTCGCCTGGCTCATCGCTCCCCGCTGATCTACCTACTGGTTCGTGAACGACTGGAAGACCACCTGTACGCTGCTCTCACGCAGGTCGCCGCTGGCCTCCGACTCCTCGTCGCCGTCCACGAAGAGGAGGACCGACGTATCGATGGGACCCGTCCCCGCCACGGAGTCGGTCTCCGGGGCCATCGACACCCGGACCAGGTAGCGGCGGGTCTCCTCGATGTTCGCCGAGACCTCGAAGGGGAACTCGCGGAAGGCCGTGTCGGCGGCGAAGAACTGCACTGCGGTCGAGTCCGGCGTGGTCCCGGTGGTGTTCTGCGAGAAGGCGAACCGGGTCGAGGTGATCACTCTCACGGGTACGCCGTCGGGTCCGGACACCTCGGCCCGGGCCGTCTCCCGCGGTCCCGGATCGCTGATGCAGGCTCCGAGGAGCGTCGTCAGGGAGACTGCCAGGGCGACGAAGGGAGGACGGAGATCGAAAGGCACTCGTGGGGTCACGTGTCTCGCTCGACTGGGGTCCAGGGTTCGTCCGGCTGGCTCGACGTATCGGTCCTACCCCACCCTGCCGCCGAAGTGCTCCGCCGTTCAGGCGACGTCCGACGATGGCGGGGAACGACCGACGGCCCGCACCGGCGAGGCCGGCGCGGGCCGCTGCCGGCCCCGGAACCAGATGGTCCGAGGCCTCGTCCGCACGGTCGTCTGCCCGTCGCCGGGTCAGCCGCCCACGTTCGGGTTGGACCGGATCTCGGTGATGGCGATCGGGAAGAAGGTCCCCGGCTCGGTCATGGCCCTGGACTGCTGCAGCCAGTCGCTGGACGTCTCACCGAATCGGTACATGTCGGAGAGACGCCGGACCTGCAGGAGCAGGTTCACCTGCCGCTCGTGCTCCAGCAGGCTCGTGGCGTCCACCTGGCCGCTGTAGTCGGTCAGGTTGTCCATGGAGCGCACGTGATTCACGTGCGTGGTGAAGCCCGACGTGTCCGCCTGGGCCAGCGCCGACTCGGCCAGGATGAGGTGCATCTCCCGAGCCGACGTCACTGTGTGCGACGCGTACTCGTCCGCCCCGATGAAGGAGTTGATCGTGGCGCTGGCCACCGGATCCACCACCTCGTCGATGGGATCCTCGATGACGATGGCCTCGATGTCCGTCAGGTCCTCGGGGTTCGCCTGCACCAGCGCCGGGCCGAACTGCAGCTCGCCCCGCTGGTTGATCTGGAAGGCGACGTTCGAGGAGACCGTCGAGGAGCTGAACGTCAGCTCGTACTTCCAGTCGGCGCTGGTCCCCACCTCGCCCAGCACCGCCTGCGCGTCGGCGTCGGCCTCGCTGCTGCTGACGAGCGGATCGCCGGGGGTGCTGCCCGCCGGGTTCAGCTTGTTCCACATGCCCAGGGCGTGGTAGGCCCGGGCGCGCATGGCCAGCATCCGGGTCTCCAGCTCCGTGTTCCCGATGTCACGGGCCACCGACACGCCGGTGTCCAGAAAGCCGATGGCATCCTGATACAGCTGGGACATGTTGTCGGCACCTACCGGGGGTACCGCCTCCGTGGCGCTCTCGGGCATCACGAAGTCGTCGTAGGAGTCCGCGATCGTCACGTACGTGATCGCCGCGTAGAGGTACGCCCGCGCCAGGTGCACGCGGTCACCGAGCTCGCCCTCCGAGTCGTACTGCTCGGCGAGGCGGACGGCCCGGTCCACCATGTACCGTGCCGTGCCCACGGTGGGGAAGGTGGCGTCCGAGAACTCGTTGGTCGGATCGTCCAGATTGCCCTGACTCAGGGAGTGCCAGGCGTCCCGGGAGCCGATCCAGCGCACCTCGTCCGAGGCGGTGGCGTAGATCGCGTTCACCTCGCCGATCATATCCGTGGTGGTGGCCAGGGCGCCGTTCACGGTGGCCGGGACCGCCGTCGGCGTCGCGACGTCCTCCTCCACCAGGTTGTTGGGGTTTTCCACGTCCAGCGGATCCTCGCAGGCACCGACCGTCAGGACCACCGCCAGGGCGGCGACCGCCCCGAGCCAGGCCCGGGGCGAGCGACGCCCGCCGGTGCTGCTTCTCGTGTCGAGCGAGCTCATGTAAGTCTCCCGGGTCTCGTATTCACATTCGGCCGTCCGGCGCGCGCCGCGGGCCTCTCCGTGGGGTCCAGTCGTCGTCATCGTGACCGCCCCCTCAGAATCCGGCCCGGACGGCGAGCAGGAGCCGTCGCGGGATCGGCAGTCGCCACGCCTCCTGGCCGAGGAGGAAGTTGCAGTCCACGTCGCCCGTGCCGCACCGGGCGTTGTTGTTCAGCTCCGGATCCAGGCCGCGGTACTCGTCCGTGACCCAGAAGGCCAGGTTCCTGGCCCGGAGCGACAGGGCCAGCGAGCGCATGCCGAAGTTGCCGGCGAAGTCGGACGGCGCGTCGTAGGTGAGCGCCACCTCGCGGAGCTTGATGTAGTCCGCGTCCCAGATCTGGTTCAGGCCGCTCATGGGCGACAGGCCCCGGTACTGGCGGGCCCACTCGACGGCGGCGTCCAGCCGCTCTTCCGCCGAGCTCGCCGGATTGAGCATCGTCGACGCGATCCGCGCCGTCTCGGGCGTGTTGCGGCCGATCAGGGCGTTGGACTGCCGGAAGGCCCCGGACAGGTCCTGTCGCTGGAGGCCGAACTTGTACTCGCCCATGGCCCGGAACTGGAAATTGCCGAAGGAGATGTCGGTGCCGAGGGCGCCCGACCAGTCGGGGGTCGGCTTGCCCAGGAACTGCTGCAGGACCGTGGCCTGGCCGCAGTCCACCGGCAGGACCTCGAAGTCGCTGAGGTTCCGCGGCTGCGAGAAGTACGTCAGGGCCTCCTGTCGCGAGGACGCCGTGCACGTGTTCGAGAGGTCCAGTGGGATCTCGGCGTCGGCGAGCCTGGCGCCCAGGAACGCTCCGGGTGCGTAGCCCTCGATGATGAAGTTCCGGTTCCTCGGGTAGGAGCCCCCGGTCTTGATCGGAGGTGCCCCGCCCATGTCCGTCACTTCCTCCTTTATGTAGGCGGCGTTGGCGAAGAGGTTGACCCGGAAGTCCTCGCCGCGGATCGCCGTGCCGTTGGCGCTGATGTCGAAGCCGTAGGCCTCCATCTCACCGATGTTGGTGAGCTGCAGCGCCTCGAATCCGCCGGAGACCGGGAACTGCTTGTTGACCAGCACGTCGTCGACGGTGCGGTCCCAGTAGGTGAACTCGACGGCCGCCCGGTCGTTGAACAGTCCCAGCTCGAGTCCACCCTCGATCTCGGTGGACACCTCGGGGCGGATGTCCGGGTTGCCCAGGTTGCCCGGCTCGTAGCCCGGCCCGGTGGCGCTCGCCAGGCCGGCGTAGGTCCGGAACTGATCGAAGGCGCCGGGCTGCAGTCCGGACTGCCCCCACGCGCCCCGGAACCGGAGCGTGGAGAGCGTGCTGTTGTCCCATCCCGAGAGGTCGGAGGGGATGACGGAGGCGCTGAGCTTGGGATAGAACTCGCCGCCGGAGGTCTCGCCGAAGGCGCTGTTCACGTCGTATCGGCCGCCCACCGTCAGAAAGGCGAAGTTGCGGTATCCCACCTGCTCCTGGGCGAAGAGGCCCAGGTTGACGTTGGTGATCCACGACTCGTCCACCGTCTGGTTGGCAGCGGCGGAGACCACCTCGAGGCCGGGACCAGCGAAGTTCTGACCGTTTCCGCCCCGGAGCAGCGTCTCCGTGAGGAAGCCCTGTCCGCCGGCGGTGAAGGTGCTCGAGAAGTCCTCTCCGAGCTGGGTGTCCCAGCCGCTCCTGAGCTCCGCGGTGACCTCCATGTGGTCCTGGGAGCCCACGTCGCGGATGCCCTGCACGTTGGACGTACCGAAGTTGTCCACGTTCCAGCCGAAGGGGGTGTGCTCCTCGGAGTTGTTGCTCACGTAGTCCACGCCGAAGGTCCCCGTGAGGCTGACGCCCTCCCCGGGCTGGTAGCTGGTCTGCAGGCTACCGCCGAAGTGGTCCACGTCCTGGGAAACCTCCTGCTGCATGGCCTCCTCCGGCGTCACGAAGACCGGGGTTCCGTAGTAGTTGCACGCCTGGGAGTGATCGCTGCAGTTGGCGAAGCGCAGCTGGGAGTGAAACATCATCGGCCACACGCCATAGATGTTGTTCGCCGTGGACGGCGCCGTCTGGTTCGTGCGGGAGTAGTTGGTCCGGAGCTTCAGCCGCAGCTTGTCCACGGGGAAGACGTTCAGGTTGGCCGTGGCCTGGTAGCGCTCGCTGTGGTCCCGCGCGGGCCCCAGGCTCTCGAAGCCCATGATCCCGTCCAGGTTCTGGTAGCGGCCCGAGGCGAAGTAGGTGATGCCCTCGCCGCCGCCGTTCACGTAGCCGGAGAGCGTCGTGGACCGACCCGTCTCGTCCACGTCGTCCAGGATGTTACGCTCGATGACCTGGTACGGCTCCACGGACTGGCCCCACCGCTCCGTCATCCGCTGCGCCTGCGTGGCGTCGCGGGGGAAGTCGGCGTGGGGGATGAGGCGGTTCGTGGGCATCAGCTCGACGCCGTTCTCCACCTCGAAGGTCCAACGGGTGTCCCCTTCCCGGCCGGACTTGGTGAAGATCTGGATGACGCCGTTCGACGCCTCCGTGCCGTAGAGCGTGGCCGCCGCCGCGCCCTTCAGGACCTCGACGCGGGCGATGGCGTTGGGGTCCAGGTCGTCGAGACGCGAGCTCGCCCCCGCTCCCGTGGCACCGGCGTCGACGTCGCCGGCGAAGCCGCCTCCGCCGCTTACCCGTACGCCGTCGATGTAGACCAGGGGCTCGTTGGACTGGGAGAGGCTGGCCGAGCCGCGGATGCGGATCGCCTGTCCCTCGCCGGCCAGGCCGCTGGAGGGGAGGACGCTCACGCCGGCCTCCTTGCCCTGTACCAGCTCCGTGAGACCGGAGGCCGGTGCGTTCTGGAGCTGCTCCGTATTGATGGAGGCGATCGTGTTGCCGAGCTTCTTCCGCTGCACGCCCTCCGTGCCCGTCCCGGTCACGACGATCTCGCTGAGCTGGATGGCGCTCTGCTCGAGGGCGAACTCGACTCGAGCGACCTGTCCCGCGGTGACGTCGACCTGCTGACTGGTCGTGCCGTAGCCCACCAGCTGCACGCGCACGCTCTGCGTGCCCGCCGGGACTTCGGTTATGCGAAAGTTGCCTTCAGCGTCCGTGAGGGTGCCGAGCCCCGTGCCGACGACCAGGACCTGGGCGGCGTCCAGCGGCTGCTGGTTGCTCGCCCGGACCACGGTGCCGGCCACGGCGCCCGTCTGCTGGGCCGCCGCGGGTCGGGGAAGGAGAAGGGCGGCGCCCGCCAACACTGCGAGCGCCCACCCGTGGAGACTCCGGACCTTCATGGGGATCCTCCCTGGAATGGAGACGTGTACTCGGGCCGACCGGTGCTCGCCCCATCACCCGGAAGCGAGCTCGGGCATCGGCCCGTGCGGAAAGAGAGAAGTGAGAGAAGAGGGAACGACGATGAGCTCCGGGCCGCCTTCCGGAGCGAGGGCCCCTGAAATCGCTGATGGCGCTGATGGACGGGAGAAGCACCCGTTGGGCCCCGCTGTGGAAAAAGGGTGGATCGCGCTTCGAAACTGACCTTTACACTCTGAACGAAAGACTGTATTCAGATGTTCCATCACGCAAGTGCACGTCAGCACGAAACATACTCGTGCACTTCAGGCGGCGTGGCCCGGACGGGCCGGGCTGGGAAGGGGAGAGAGTCGGGGAGAGCTGGCTAGATCCCTAGAAGCGCGGCCTGCCGAGCTCCTCCAGGTAGAGCACCTCGTCCTCCTCCACGGCGCCGGCCTCCCGCTCCTCGTCGACGGCCTCGGAGGAAAAGTAGTCGCGGGCGTCCTGCAGGTCTTCCCATGCCAGGAAGACCACGACCTGGTCGCGGTCGTCGGAGCTCCGGAAGAGGTGACCGCCGTTGGAGCCGGCCTCCTCGCGGGCGTCGGAGTTGTCGTCGAAGGCGCGCCGCCACTTGGGGAAGTCGCCGACGCGCGCTCGCATGATGGAATACGGCATTGCTTCTCCGGTCGTCGCTGAATGTGCGGCAGTTCCGTCGGTCCGTTCGGGGCACGCCGGGCAGCGATGAACGGCCGGCTCCGATTCGCCCCGGGAGCAACACAGTCAGCAAACGCCGCGCCGCCGGTGTCGTGCGCTTGCCGGCCTCGTCCGAGCCGGTACCTTTATCGCCCGATATCGTCCGAACGCCCGGTACGGCTGCACGCTTCGGACGATCGTGCGCGGCGACGTTCGCCGCTCCCTCGCCCATCACGGAGATCCACAGATACATGCGTCCCGATCCACGAGTGGCCCGACACGGCCCGATCCTCGCCGCCCTGCTCCTCGCGCCTCTCCTGCTCACGCTTCCGGCGACGGCCGGCGCGCAGACGGTGGACGGCGAGTCGGTGACGGAGCGGCTGCAGATCCTGGCCGAGGACAACGCGAAGAGGTACCTGCACCCGGTGGCCTCCGGCCTGGGGGCCGGCCTGAACGCCGGCTTCTTCGAGACGGCCGGCAGCGACGACGGGATCCGAGTCCGGGGCGGCGTGCAGGTCTCGGGGAGCCTGATCCCGGAGTCCGGCGACACCTTCCGGCCGATCCTGCCGGAGACCTTCACCTACCGGGACCGCACCTTCGAGGACCCGTACGTCGTCCAGGGGGGAGCCACGACGAGTCCGACGGCCGCCGGCGAGGGCGACGGCGTGCTGCTGGTGCCGTCCGACGAGCTCGAGCAGGCCATCCGGGACGCCGGGGAGAACCCGTCCGACTTCGAGATCGCCTTTCCCGGCGGCTTCGAGATCCCCGCCGTTCCCCTGGTCATGGGCGAGGCGTCGCTGCAGCTGCCCACCGGGACCGGGGCGATGGTGCGCTTCCTCCCCGAGATCGACCTGAGCGACGAGGTCGGTCCGATCTCCTCCTACGGCTTCGGGCTCCGGCAGTCCGTGACCACCTTCCTCCCGCGGTCGCCGGTGGACGTGGCCGTGGCCGCCGGCTACCAGAAGCTGAGCCTCGGGGACATCGTCGACGCCTCCGGCACCTCGGTGGACCTGACCGTGAGCAAGAACCTCGACGTGATCACCGTCTTCGCCTCCGGCGGCTTCGAGGACACGAGCGTCGACGTGACGTATACCTTCGACAATCCCACGAACATCCCCGGGCAGCCCGCCGACGGGGAGACGATCAGCTTCGAGGACGACGGCGAGAACTCGAGCCGCTTCACCGGGGGTGTGCAGGTGAACCTCTTCGTGGCGCGACTCTCGGTCTCTTACACCACCTCCGCCTACGACGTCCTCCAGGCCCGGCTCTCGTTCGGGAACTGATTCGGAAGCGGTCGAGGGGCGCTCCGGGAGGTACGGGACGACGACGATGAAGGCCTTCGTCCTGCGGGAGGCCGCTCCGATCCAGGAGCACCCGCTGGAGCTCACGGAGGTGCCGCGGCCGGATCCCGGTCCGGAAGAGCTGCTCCTCCGGGTCCGGGCCTGCGGCATCTGCCGGACGGACCTGCACGTGATCGAAGGCGACCTGCCGCCGGCGCGCCGTCCCATCGTGCCGGGGCACCAGATCGCGGGCACCGTGGAGGAGGTCGGCGAGGACGTCCGGGGGTGGGAGCCCGGCGACCGGGCCGGCGTGGCGTGGCTGCGGGGCACGTGCGGCGACTGCGAGTTCTGCCGGACCGGCCGGGAGAACCTGTGCGGGGACTCCCGCTACACCGGCTATCACGAGCACGGCGGCTTCGCCGAGTACACCGTGGCGCCTGCCGACTGGACCTACCGCCTCCCCGGGGCCTTCGACGACGCCGGGGCGACGCCGCTCCTCTGCGCCGGCATCATCGGCTATCGGGCCCTGCAGCGGGCACGGGTGCCGGAGGGCGGGCGGCTGGGCCTGTACGGCTTCGGCTCGTCGGCCCACATCGTCATCCAGATCGCCCGTCACCGTGGCCACGAGGTCGTGGTGGCCACCCGCAGCGAGAGCCACCGGGAGCTGGCCCGTGAGATGGGGGCGAGCTGGGTCGGCGGTGCGTACGAGGAGCTGCCGGAGCCGGCGCACGGCTCCATCATCTTCGCCCCGGCGGGTCCGCTGGTGCCCGTGGCGCTGAAGTCCCTGAAGAAGGGCGGCACGCTCTCCCTGGCCGGGATCCACATGAGCCCGATCCCGGAGATGGAATACGAGCCGTGCCTCTTTCACGAGAAGGAGGTGCGGAGCGTCGAGGCGAACACCCGGGAGGACGGCCAGGGGCTCCTGGACGAGGCGGCGGAGATCCCCATCCGGCCCCGGGTGACGACCATGCCCTGGACCCGGGCCAACGAGGGGCTCCAGCGCCTCGAGGAGGACGGCTTCGACGGCACCGGCGTGCTGGTGATGGAGGGGATGGAGGAGGCGTGAGCGGAGAGCGAGACGACACGGAGGCGGACTCCCCGGAGGGAGCGCCGGTTCCGGCGCCGGACCTGACCGACCTGAGCCGGGTCCGCCTGGGGGCGCTCATCGTCCTGGGCCTCGCCGGCGTCTACACGCTGGGGCGCCTGCTCTGGCCCTTCCTCCCGGCGCTCATGATCAGCGCCGTGGCCGCCGCCCTGGTGTATCCGGCCTACCGGCGCTTCGAGGCGTGGATCGGCCAGCGCGACGTGGCGGCCTTCCTGGGCACGACGGCCGTCTTCTTCCTGGTGCTCCTCCCCGTGGTGGGACTCTCGCTCCTCCTGGTGGACCAGGTGCTCCTGGGCATCGACTGGGCGACCAAGACCAGCAGCGAGCTCCTGCAGCCCGGCGGCCTGGTGCAGGGATGGCTGGACACGCTGAGCGGGTACGCCGGGGCCCTGGGCATCGAGCCCTCGAGCCTGTCGCGGCAGGTCACCCAGCAGATGCAGGGGCTGGCCAGCACGCTGGCCGGCCGGACCTTCTCCTTCCTCTCCGGCCTCGGGGGCTGGCTCCTGCAGGGCGGCGTGGCGCTCTTCACGCTGTTCTACATGCTGCGGGACGCCGAGGTGATCACGGCCGGGATCAAGTGGCTCATCCCGCTGGACGACAGCCGTACCGAGCACCTCTTTCGCCGCGCCCGGGACGTGACCTACGCCACCATGTTCGGCACCGTGGCCGTGGCGCTGGTCCAGGGCACGCTGGGCGGTGTCACCTTCTGGATCCTGGACCTCCCGGCGGCGGCGCTGTGGGGCACCGTCATGGGCGTGGTGGCGCTGGTGCCCGGGCTGGGACCGCCCCTGGTGTGGATCCCCGCGGCCGCCATCCTCTTCGCCACGGGCGATGTGGCCCGGGGGCTGGCCCTGGTGGCCATCGGGGGACTCATCGTGGGCACCGTGGACAACGTGCTGCGCGCCGTCCTCGTGGCGGGCCGGGCGCAGCTCCACTCCCTGGCCGTGCTGCTCAGCGTCCTGGGCGGCCTCTTCCTCTTCGGCGGGCTGGGCATCTTCGTCGGCCCCGTCCTCTTCGTCGTGGCCCTCTCCCTGATCGAGATGGCACGACTGGCCCTCGAGCCCGGCGGCGATATGCTGCCCGCCGAGGACGAGGGGCTGCTCCTCAGCCGTATCCCCGGCCGCGAGGAAGAGGAGGAGCCGGGGGCGTAGGGGAACAAGAAAAGGGGCGCCCGGTCCGGGCGCCCCCTCTCCTGCGGACTTCTTTCTGTCAGACGGTCAGAGCCCGGGAACTACATCTCCCGCAGGCCGGCCTCACCCTCGGCGGAGACGGTGAAGTGGATCCACATGCCGGCCGTGGCGTGGCCCGGCAGGTAGCAGACCATGGCGTAGTCGCCGGCCTCGGAGGCGGTGAACGAGAAGCTCTCGGACTGCCCCGGCTGGGTGGCGTCGGCCATGCTCGTGGCGCCGGAGCTCACGGCTCCGTCGAACACCGGCTCGACCTCCTGGAAGGTGGGCGGATAGTCCCCGACCTGCGCGTCGATGCCGACGCTGTGCGGGCTGAGGTCGTCCTGGTTCTCGAAGTTGATCGTGACCTCGTAGCCCTGGGGCACGACGACCCGGGCGTTGTTCCCGCCGGCGTGGTAGCCGTTGAAGTTCCAGTTGTTGTTGGCGGAGGTGGAGCCCGCGATCAGGTCGATGGTCACGGTCTCGTTCTGCTCGTCGACGGAGATCCAGTCGGGCATGGTGAGCTCGCCCGCCTGCTGGCCGCCGCTCTCACCGCCGGACTGTCCGCCCTGCTGCTGGGCCGCGGCCTGCTGGCCGGACTCCTGGGCGGACTGCTGCGAGCTGGCCTGGTCGCCGCCACCGCCGCAGGCGGCGACGCCGAAGAAGGCGAGGGCGAGGACGGCTGCAAGTGTCTTTCTCATCGTATCGGTTCCTCGTTTTCGGTCGTCGGGGAATTCGTGCTCGATCGATCGGTGCCACGGATGGGCCTCGGAAGCCCCAATGACTTCAAGATGTGTACCGACGCCGGTGGCCGGGTCCGGCTCAGCGCGTCGGTCCGCGCTCCCCGGTCCACGTCTCGTAGAAGCCGGCCCCGTCGGCGTCGATGCGGCGGCCCAGGACCCTGCCGCCGAGCTCCACGGGGCCCTCCATCTGCAGGAACCGGAGGTCGGCGCCTTCCGACGACGGATCCGCCCGGGAGGAGCGCAGGTGACGGACCCGGGCCTCGAGCCGGAGCGTGTCGCCGGGACGGGAGGCCAGGAGGCGGACGGCCGCGGGGCGGCCGCCGGCCGTGTCCGCGCCGGGATAGGCGAGGCTGTCGATGCTGAACGCACCGAGCCAGCCCAGGCTGTCCGTCAGGAACGCGAAGCCCGCCGGGGCCGCGTCGTCCCCGTCCCCTGCCTCGGGGCCGATGACCCGGCCGTAGACGATCGAGTACGGGCCGGCCTGCGCCTGCCCCCAGTCCCAGCTCACGCCGCGCCACGTGCCCCAGTTGTGGTCGTGGTAGGCCGTGGCCTCCCCGAAGCGGCGGCAGCGCCCGGACTCACAGAGGCGCCCCGACGCCGACCCCCGGAGGATCGGCACGGCATAGCCGGACGGAAAGGCGCCGGGCGAGGCGTCCACCGGCGGCAGGTACCGTCCCGGGGCGGGCCGCACGGTGGCCTCCAGGGTGAGCGGGGCGCCGGCGGGCTCCCCCTCGGGTGGAATTCGGGCCCGGAGACGATAGAGCCCGTCGCCGGTGAGTCGGACCGTGGCGTCTCCCACCGTCAGGTCGGGGGTCTCGGTGGAGAGCTCCACGGCCCGGGCCGGGACGTCGACGCTGTAGACGCGGGCCGGCTCCGGCGGGTCGACGCGGGTCGCCAGCAGGCGGCCTCCCCACCGTCCGTCCGGGACCTGGCCCGCCACCATGTACGTCAGGTAGAGCCAGCCCCGATCGCCGGGGAGCCGCAGGTTGAAGTAATGCCACTCGGCCCACGTGGAGTCGGCGGCGGCTTCGGGCGGCGGGAGGTGGAAGCGGTCGATCTCGGCGTACAGGGTCGAGTCGTCCGGCGCGGTCCACCGCCGGTCGGCGGCCACGTCGGACCAGGAGCCGCTGAGCAGGTCCGGGCGTGCCCCCAGCGCCTCGCTCCGACCGGGGATCCGTCCCCCGGCGGAGACGGGGCGGACGTCGCCGCCGGCGCCTGTCCGCAGGTAGAGGAGCTCGTCCTCGATCCAGGGCGCCGCGGCCCGGATCTCGTCCTCCAGCCGGGGGCCGGCCAGCACCTGGCGGTAGAGGAAGGGCGCCTGGGTGACGCGAAAATAGAGGGAGCTGGTGCCCCCGGTCTTGAGCGTCTCGAGGTCCAGGCCGCGGGGGATCACCACGAGGTCGCCCCCGCCCACCAGGCGGCGGTCCCGGGACTGCTCCACGAGGGCGTCGCCGATGGAGAGCAGCGTCACCGTCACCGCCACGCCCAGGGCGTAGCCCGCCAGCAGGAGCAGGCTGCGGCCGGGCTGCCGGCTCAGGGATCGGCGCACCAGGCGGAGGATCACGTCGCCAGCCTCCCGTCCACCAGACGCAGTCCTCGGCCGGCCCCCTCGGCCAGCTCCGCGTCGTGGGTGCCCACGACCAGCGTCGTCTCCCCCGACCGCGTCAGGTCCAGGAACAGCTCGAGGATGTCGCGGGAGGTGTCGCGGTCCAGCTCACCGGTGGGCTCGTCGGCCAGCAGGAGCGCGGGTCGGTTCGCCAGCGCCCGTGCGATGGCCACTCGTTGCCGCTGGCCGCCGGAGAGCTGCGGGGGACGGTGCTCCGTCCGGTCGCCGAGGCCGACGCGAGCCAGGAGCTCCCCGGCCCGCTCATGTCGCTCCTTCCGATCGCTGCCCGCCTCGGCCATGGGCAGCTCCACGTTCTCCCGCGCCGTGAGCGCCGGCAGGAGATAGAAGCGCTGGAAGACGAGCCCCACCCGGCGGAGCCGCAGCTTCTCCCGCTGCCGCTCGTTCATCCGACCCAGGTCACGGCCGCCCAGGAGAACGCGTCCCTCCGTGGGCGTGTCCACCCCGCCCAGGAGGTGGAGGAGGGTGGACTTGCCGGACCCGCTCGGGCCGGTGACGGCCAGGAACTCGCCCCGGCGAACCTCCATGGAGACCCGGTCCACGGCGCGGACCGTGGCGCTCCCCACCCGGTACTCGCGGCTCACCCGGTCGGCCCGCACCACCGGCCCGACGTCCCTCGACTCGTCCGTTACGGCGTCCGTCGTCTCCGCGGCGTCCACGGTCAGAGCTCCTCCTCGTGCAGGGTCGGGGCGATCTCCAGTCCGGCGGCGCGCCAGGCCGGCACCTGCGCCGCGGCCAGCCCGCCGAGGACCGTGCCGCCCAGCGCCAGCGCCGCCGTGCCGGGGTCGAAGACGAAGAACCGGACGGCCCGGGGAATTCCGGGGAAGTCCGCCAGGATCGTCCCCAGGTACTCGGCGGTGGCCAGGCCCAGACCCAGCCCCACCGCGGCCCCGGCGGTGCACAGCACCAGCGTCTCCACGCCGAGGCCGAGCAGCACCGTGCGGCGGGAGATGCCCATGGCCCGGAGGGCCGCGATGGTGCCGTACCGATCGTTGATGGAGACGGCCATGACGGTGCCCACGAGCAGCAGCGTGACGATGACGCTCACCGTGCCCAGGATGTACGCCAGCTGGCGGAAGTAGGAGAGGCGCTCGCGGGCCTGCTCCAGGAGCTCGCCGACGGAGGCCAGGCCCACGCCCGGGAAGCGCTCCCTCAGCGCCGCCACGGCGGAGTCCGCGTCGAGGCCCTCGCGCAGACTGACCATGAGGAACGAGGCCCGGTCGCGGCGTCCCGTGAGCGTCCCCAGCGCGTCGATCCGGAGCGCCACGGGGCGCTCCCCGGCCGAGGCGTACAGGAAGTCCGCCCGCCCGACGACGCGAAACGTCCGGGCCGAGGCGCCGTCGCCCCCGGTTCCGCCCAGGAACGCCCCGGTCCGCAGGCGGAGGGAGTCGCCGACCTCCACGGCCAGCTGCGAGCGGACGTCGTCGCCGATCAGGAGCTCGTCCGGGGCCGCCGGCTCTCGCCCCTCCAGCAGACGGTAGATGCCCTGCCGGTCGGGGTCGACGCCCAGGGCGAAGACGCGCACGGAATCGCCGGCCGCCAGGAGGTTGGACCCCAGCACGGGGCCCACGCCGGTGACCTCGCTCGTCTCCAGCAGCCGGCGCCGCAGCTCGTCCACCCCGTCGATGGTGGCGCCCGTCTGGAAGGGGAGGGTGCCTGCCGGCGTCACCCGCACCGAGTAGTCGCTGGTGGAGAAGAGGTCGCGGAAGCTCTCCTGGATGCCGTCGCTCAGCATGAGCATGTCCAGGAGCATGGCCGTGGAGACCGCCACGCCGGCCAGGGCCAGCAGCGTGCGGCCGGGGTGGCGCCGCAGCTCCCGCCACGCGTGCTCGAACAGCATCAGCCTCCCACCTCCTCCAGGGGATCCAGCCACAGGAGGCGCCCCGCCGCGAAGGCCCCCGCCAGAAGGCCGAGTCCCACGGCCAGGGCCAGGCCGATGCCCACCGTCTCCGGGGTGAGGGTGGAGAAGGCCACCGAGGTGTCGTAGACGTCCCGGTAGTGGTCGTTGATGATCCAGGAGGTGACCCGTCCCAGGCCGATGCCCAGGGCGCCGCCGACGACCGCCACCAGGGCCGCCTCGGCGAGGATCCACCCCAGGAGCGTCCGGCGGGAGATCCCGATCAGCCGCAGGGCCGCCACCTCCTGACGCCGCTCCTGCACCTTGAGCACCATGATGCAGGCCAGGAAGACGCCGCCGGCGGCGATGGTGATGACGCCGATGGCCCGGTGGAAGCGCTTCACCACCCGGAAGGTGGTGGAGGTGCGGGCCGTGACCTCAGCTGTCTCCAGCACCCGGGTCCCGGGGAGCAGGGCCTCCAGCGCCGGGATCACGCTGTCCGGCGACGTCCCGTCCCGAAGGGCCACCGAGAATCGGTCCACCTGGTCCGTCCGCCCCGTGAGAGCCGTCAGGTGGGGGAGGTGGAGGAGCACGCGGGGGCGATCCTTCGTCAGGCGGTACGGGTCGGGCGGCAGCTCGTAGACGCCGGCCACGCTGGCCCGACATCCGGCGGAGTCCGGCGAGGCGGAGAGCCGGAGGGGGTCGCCCGCCCCGAGCCCGGCGTCGCTGGCGAAGGGCCGGGAGACCAGCACCGGGAGGGAATCGGGGCAGCTCCCCTGCGGCACCGGCGTGCCGGAGGCCACGGCGGGCCTCAGCAGGAGCGCGAGGATCAGGGCAG
>CANPVF010000009.1 GCA_947581645.1 Candidatus Caribbeanibacter nitroreducens
GTGGACGAGCCCATGGCGAACTCGTCCATGTTGGTCTTCCCCAGGATCCGGGCGCCGGCCGCCCGAAGTCGGCGCACGGCGGTGGCCTCGAACGGGGAGCGATAGCCCTCCAGGATCCGCGACGCGCAGGTGGTGGGCGCGTCCAGGGTGCAGATGTTGTCCTTCACCGCTACCGGGACCCCGGCCAGGGGCCCCTCGCCCGGCGCGGGCGGCTCCGCGGACGCGTCGTCGCTCCCGGCGGTGGACTCCCCCGGACCGGCGTCGGCGGGTTCGGCGACGGTGCTCAGGAAGGCGTGCACCGGCTCCTCGCCGCGGTCCAGCTCGCGGTTCCGTTCCGCGGCACGCTCCAGCAGGCTCCCGGGGGTCGCCCGACCGTCGCGCAGAGCCGAGCGCGCGGAGTCCAGGTCCCGGAGCGGGGCGGCGTCGCTCATCGACTCATCGGTCGGAGTTCGCCCGCGTCAGCCGTCGTCCCCGGCGTCGTCGCCGAGGGCCCGGAGGCGGGGGACCAGGAAGAAGCCGTCCTCCCACTCCGGCGCCAGCTCCCCGGGTCCCCGGGCCAGCGGGTCGGCGTCCGGCTCGTCCGGCCGGAGCCCGGAGCCGTCGCCCTCCGCTTCGACGTCGGCCGACTCCCCCGCCGGCTCCTCGCCGGTCCCGGGTCCCGCCCCGTCGACCTCCGCCTCCTCGAGCTCCCGGAAGCGGGAGAGGACGCGTCCCAGCTCGTCGGCCAGGCGGTCGACCTCCTCCCCGGAGAGCTCCAGGCGTGCCAGGCGCGCCACGTGGCGCACCTGCTCCCGGTCGATCTCGCTCATCGGCTCACCTCACGCGGGCCGCAGGTCGGCGTGGGCCACCATGACCTTCTTCACGCCGGAGTCGTCGAAGTCGATCTCCGCCTTCGTCCGGTCGCCGGAGCCCGACACCGACTGGATGGTCCCGGGCCCGAAGCGCGGGTGGACCACCCTCCCGCCGACCTCCAGCTCCAGCGGGACCTGGGAGTCGTCGTAGTCGTAGCGGACGCCGACGCCGGCCCCGGAACCGTCGTCCCCGGCGGAGCTTCCGCCTCCCGTCCCGTCCTCCCCGGGGTTCTCGCCCGACGATCCGTTGCCCGAGCCGGGGCCCTGGTGCCAGCTGAACTCGCCGGAGCCGGAGCTCCCGGCCGCCGCGGCCGAGGACGTCGATCCCGTGGGCCGGCCGGCGGACGACGTGCTCCCCTCGTCCGGCGACGAGGCACCGGCGGCCACACGCCGGTCCACCGGCTCCGGGGGGAGCTCGTCCAGGAAGCGCGAGGGCGAGGCCGGGCTCTCGCTGCCGAAGCGCCACCGCCGGTCGGCGTGGGTGAGGAAGAGCCGGTCCTCGGCCCGCGTGACGCCGACGTAGAAGAGCCGCCGCTCCTCCTCGAGCCCGGCCGGGTCGTCGGCGGAGCGGGAGAGCGGAAACAGGTCCTCCTCCACGCCGCCCACGAAGACGACGGGGAACTCGAGCCCCTTGGCGTTGTGGAGCGTCATCAGGGTGACGCCGTCGGCCTCGTCCTCGTAGCGGTCCCGGTCGGTGAGGAGGCGCACGGTCTGGAGGTAGACCTCCAGGTCCGATGCGTCCTCCTCGGCCTCCTCGACCTCGGAGCGGTCGAAGTCGCTGGCGTCGGCCACCAGCTCCGTGACGTTGTCCAGGCGGTCGTCGCCGTCCTCCTCCTCCGCGAGGGCGGCCAGCAGGCCGAAGCGCTGGATGCAGTCGCGGATCACCTCGTCCACCGGCTCCTCGTCCTGCATCTCGCCCAGGGCCCGCACGCCCTCGGCGAACTCCTCCAGGGACTTCGCCCCGCGGGTGGGCACCGCGTCGATCTCGGTGGCCCGGGCCGCGGCCGCGATGACGGTCTCCCCGGCGTCGCGGGCGGCCTCCGTCAGGCGCTCCAGCGTCACGTCGCCGACGCCCCGCTTCGGCCACTGCGCGGCCCGGCGGAACGCGGCCTCGTCGGCCGGGTTCACGGCCAGCTGCAGGTAGGCCAGGACGTCCTTGATCTCGCGGCGCTCGTAGAAGCGGACGCCCCCGACGATGCGGTACGGGACGCCCGCGCGGCGGAGGGCGTTCTCGTAGGGACGCGACTGCGCGTTCGTGCGGTAGAGCACCGCGCAGTCGCGGGGCTCGACCTGGCCCGTCGCCGTGAGCTCCTCGATCCGGCGCACCGTCCACGCCGCCTCGGCCTTCTCGTCCGGGACCCGGACCACCTGAACCGGCTCGCCGTCGCCCCGGGTCTCCCGCAGCTCCTTGGGCTTCCGCTCCTCGTTCTCCGCGATCACCGCGTTGGCCACGTCGAGGATGGGCCGCGTGGACCGGTAGTTCCGCTCCAGCCGCACGACGTGGGCGCCCGGGAAGTCGCGCTCGAAGTCCAGGATGTTGCTCAGGTCCGCCCCGCGCCACCCGTAGATCGACTGGTCGTCGTCCCCGACGACGCAGACGTTGCCGTGCTCCTCGGCCAGGGCCCTCACCATGCGGTACTGGGCGTGGTTCGTGTCCTGGTACTCGTCCACCAGCACGTGCAGGAAGCGGCCGGCGTAGTGCTCCCGCACCGCGTGCCGGTCCTCCAGCAGCCGCACGGCCTCCACCAGGAGGTCGTCGAAGTCGTAGGCGTTGGAGCGGCGCAGGTGACGCTCGTACTCCGGGTAGACGTCGGCCACGCGGCGGGAGACCAGGTCGAAGGACTTCTCCTCGAAGTCCGACGGCCCCACCATGGCGTTCTTGGCGTTCGAGATCCGGCTCCGGATGGACTTCGGCGACCACCGCTTCGGGTTCAGGTCCACCTCCTCCATGGCGCGCTTCACGGCCCGGAGGGAGTCGTCCTGGTCGTAGATGGTGAAGTTGTGGTCGCGGTCCAGGTGCTCCGCCTCCCGCCTCAGGAGCCGGGCGGCCACGGAGTGGAAGGTCCCCGTCCACATTCCCCGGGGCCGCTGCCCCAGGAGCCCCGCGATCCGCTCCCGCATCTCGCTGGCGGCCTTGTTGGTGAAGGTCACCGCCAGCAGCCGCTCCGGGGGGATGCCCTCCTCCTCGATGAGGCGCGCGGCGCGCACGGTCAGCACGCGGGTCTTGCCGGAGCCGGCGCCCGCCAGCACCAGGAGCGGGCCGTCGCCGTGCTCGACGGCCTCCCGCTGCTCCGGGTTCAGCGTGACCGTGCCGCCGGCGTCCGCGTCCGTCACGCCTGGATCCGGTCGGCGCCGAAATAGGGGCGGAGCGCGTCCGGGAGCACGACGCTGCCGTCCTCCTGCTCGCCGTGCTCCAGCAGCGCGATCACGGTGCGCGCCAGCGCCACCCCGGAGCCGTTCAGCGTGTGCACGTGCTCCGGCCCCTGCCCCGGCTCAGGCCGGTAGCGGATGCTGGCCCGGCGGGCCTGGAAGTCGGTGAAGCACGAGCAGCTGGAGACCTCGAGCCATCGGTCGACCCCCGGCGTCCACACCTCGAGGTCGTAGGTGATGGCGTTGGAGAAGCCCAGGTCCCCACCGGCCAGGAGGATCCGCCGGTAGGGGAGCTCCAGCCGGCGGAGGATCTCCTCCGCCTCGGCGGTGAGCTCCTCCAGCGCCTCGTCGGAGTCCCCGGGGCGCTCCAGCCGCACCAGCTCCACCTTGTCGAACTGGTGGACGCGGAGGATGCCCCGGGTGTCGCGGCCCGCGGAGCCCGCCTCCCGCCGGAAGCAGGGCGTGTGGGCCACGTAGCGGACGGGAAGCGTTCCCGGCTCCAGGATCTCGTCCCGGTGGAGGTTGGTGACCGGTACCTCGGCCGTGGGGATCAGGAACAGGTCGTCCGGATCGGTGCGGTAGGCGTCCTCCTCGAACTTCGGGAGCTGGCCGGTGCCCGTCATCGCCTCCCGGTTCACCAGGTGCGGGACGCCGACCTCCGTGTACCCGTGCTCGTCCACGTGGACGTCGAGCATGAAGCGGATCAGGGCCCGCTTCAGGCGGACGCCGGCGCCGCGGAACACGGGAAAGCCCGAGCCCGCCACCTTCGCGCCGCGCTCCAGGTCCAGGATCCCCAGGCGCTCCCCGATTTCCCAGTGAGGGGAGGCGTCCCGGTCGGGGCGCTCACCCCACTCGGAGACGAGCTCGAAGTCGTCCTCGCCCCCGGCGGGGACCCTGGGATCCGGGTAGTTCGGCACTTCCACGAGGAGCCCGGTGAGCTCCTCCCGGACCCGGTCCAGGTCCTCGTCCAGCTCGTCGATGCGATCGGCGACCTCGCCCATCCGTTCGATGAGGCCCGAGGCGTCCTCCCCCCGGCGCTTCATCTCGCCGATCTCCTTCGATTTCTCGTTCCGCAGGGCGCGGAGCTCCTCCACCTCGCCGATGATCTCGCGGCGCTCCTCGTCCAGCTCGAGCGCCCGGTCCACGTCGTCGAGGAGGTCCGGGTCGCCGCGGATCTCCAGGCGCCGGCGGGCCTCGTCGGGCTCCGCCCGCAGCTCCTTGATGTCCAGCACTAGTCGTCCTGCTGGCCCTGCTCTCCGGGGAGCAGGTTCCGCGACTGGCAGTTCGGGTTCACCAGGTGATCGAAGGTCACGGTGCCCGCGGCCGTGTCGACCGACGCCACCCGAATCTTGGCGTAGCGGCGGCAGGTGAGGCCGAGCCGCGGGTCCTGCCGGCTCCGGACGGCGTAGACGGCCCCGACCTCCGCGGACACCGGCTCGTTCGTCCGGTACCCGCTCTCGGGCGCCTCCTCCAGCGCGTCGAACTCCACGTCCACCGGGGCCAGGCCCGCGTCGGAGTCTCCGGAGGCGATCATGTCCCGCGGCCGGAACTGGGCATCGCCCGCGTCGGTGACCCAGAACACGAAGTCCCAGTCGCTGGTCTGGCTGGGCAGCACCGTCCGGCGGTCGCTGAGCTGGAAGGCCGTCGCCTCGCCCAGCTGTCCGGTCCGGAAATCGGCCAGGCTCACCGTCGTCGGCTCCAGCGGCAGGGGCTGCGGCTGGTTGAACGAATCGTCGCACGCGGTCAGCGGCAGGATCGCCAGCAGGGCGGCGAAGGCGATGCGGCGGGCGTGACTGGAAATCGGCACGTGGGCCTTCATCGGGGTGGTGGAGCTCCTCGAAGATCGATGCGGAAAATGCGGATCCTCCGGGCCGGGGTCAAGCCGGAAAACCGCTTACAGCACAAGGGTTTCACGGGTATCGGACGGCTTGACGATCTCCGCTCCGGGAGCGTAGCTTCCGCGCGTTCGGTCGCTTCGTCGTCGGCTCTTCGGAACCCGTCGGGTGGCGCCTTGTTCCGGCCGCCCCCGTCACAGACCCACCACCACATGCATCGCCACCCGAAGCGCACCCGCGGGGCCTCGCCATGAGCGCCGCGGACGCCGCCAGCGAATCCGCAGGCGCTTCCCCGCCCGACGCGGCGTGGGCCGTGATCCTGGCCGGCGGGGTCGGCTCCCGCTTCTGGCCCGCCTCCACCCCCCAGCGGCCGAAACAGCTGCTCCCCCTGGGGAGCGACCGGCCGCTCATCACCGACACGGTGGAGCGAGCGGATCGGCTGGTGGGCCTGGACCGGACGCGGATCGTGGCCGGGACCCACCTGGTGGGGCCCATCCGGGAGGCGTGCCCCGAGCTCGTCCCCGAGCACTTCTTCGTGGAGCCCGAGGCCCGGGGTACCGGCCCCGCCCTGGCGTGGGCGGCGTGGCGTCTCCGGCGCCGGGACCCGGAGTCGGTGATGATCTCCCTGCACGCGGATCACGTCATCCGCCCCTACGATCGCTTCCGGAGCACCGCGTCCCGGGCCCTCGGTGCGGCCTCCGAGGACGGCCGCCTGTACTGCCTCGGCAAGCGGCCCACCCGGCCCGAGATCGGCTACGGCTACCTCCACCTCGGCGAGGAGCTCGGCACGTCCCGGTGGGAGGTAGAGGAGTTCGTGGAGAAGCCCGACCGGGAGACGGCCGCGGCGTACCTGGAGTCCGGCGACTACTTCTGGAACACCGGCATCTTCGCGTGGAGGTGCGACGCGCTCCTGGAGGAAGCCTCGGAGCGCAGCCCCGAGATGGGACCGGCCCTGGGGCGCCTGGAGGACGAGGACAGCACCGGCTTCTTCCGGGACGTGGAGCCGATCAGCGTGGACGAGGGCGTGCTGGAGCGCTCGGAACGCGTCGGCTGCGTGGAGGCGGGCTTCGAGTGGGACGACGTCGGCACCTGGACCGCCCTCCCCCGCACCCGGGGCGCGGACGGGGACGGCAACACGGTGGTGGGATCGGCCGATCTGGTCGACAGCGCCGACAACGTGGTCTGGGCCGAGGACGGCGACGTGACCCTCTTCGAGGTCTCCGATCTGGTGGTGGTCCGGAGCGGGGGGCACACGCTCGTCACCACGCGGGAGGCGGCCCCCCGGCTGAAGGACCTCCTGGCCCGGCGGGAGAGCGGCGGGGACGAGTCGTGAAGCTCCTCCTCTTCGACGACGAGACGGCCGACGGCTGGCGCCCCTTCGCCCTCACCCGGCCCGCCGGCGAGCTCCTCTTCGGCACACTCCGCCTGCGGGAGCGGCTGGAGCGGTGGGCCGATGCCACGGCCGCGGCTCACCTGATCCGCCGGGAAGGCGCCTCCGCCTACGCGGAGCCCGGCGCCCCTCCCGCCCGGCGGCCGGCCGACGTCGACGGCGCCGGTGACGGCGACGGGGGGACGCTGCTCCTGCTCTCCCGCTTCGTGCCGGACCGCGGCGACGGCCTCTCGATTCCCGATCGCGATCGCGGCGCCGTTCTCCGGCACGGGGAACGGGTGGTGGGCGCGTACCTGCCTCCGGGCCGCTCCCTGCCGGACCCGGAGTGGACAGCCAGCCCCGGCCCGCTGGACGACGCCGCGGCCGTGGACGTGGGCGGACGGGTCCTGGAGGAGGTGTGGGAGCTGGTGACCCGGAACCCGGAGCAGCTGGAGCGGGACCTGGAGGGGACCCCGCTCCCGTGGCCCGAGGCGGAGCCCGCCGACGCCATCGAGGTCGTGGGCGACCGGCCGGCGCTGGCCGCCGGCGACGTGCAGGTGGAGCCCGGCGTCGTGGCCGACACCCGGCCGGGTCCCGTCCTCCTGGGTCCCGGGGTGGAGGTGACCGCCGGCACCCGGCTGGAGGGGCCCCTCTACGTCGGCCCGCACAGCCGCCTGCTGGGCGGCAAGATCTCGTGCTCGGCGGCGGGACCGTACTGCTACCTGCACGGCGAGGTGGAGGAGAGCGTGGTGCTGGGCTACACGAACAAGTCGCACCACGGCTTCCTGGGACACAGCTACCTGGGACGGTGGGTGAACCTGGGCGCCGGGACCACCAACAGCGACCTGAAGAACAACTACAGCCCGGTGCGGATCGCCGGCCCCTACGAGCAGCGCGACACCGGTGTGCTGAAGCTGGGCGTCTTCCTCGGCGACCACGCCAAGACCGGAATCGGCACGATGCTCACCGGCGGCACCGTCATGGGAGCCGGCTCCAACGTCTTCGGCGGCACCGTGCCGAAGTGGGTCCCGCCCTTCTCCTGGGGGCGGGGCGAGGACCTGGACGTCCACCGCCGGCGGGACTTCCTGGAGACCGCCTCCCGGGTGCTGCCCCGGCGCGACGTGGAGCCCACGGAGGACGTGCGCGAATGGCTGGCGGCGGCCTGGGACGAGGCGCGGGGATGAGCGGTTGAGAGTCGCCGCCCTGGGAAGCGGCAGCGAGGGGAACGCCGTACTGCTGGAGGGCCGACACGCACGGGTCCTGGTCGACGCCGGATTCAGCGGCATCGAGGTGGAGCGCCGCCTGGACACGCTGGGCGTGGAGCCGGAGACGGTGGACGCCCTGGTGATCACCCACGAGCACCGGGATCACACGTCCGGCATGGGCATCCTGGCCCGGCGGTTCGGGTGGCCCCTGCACCTGAGCGAGGCCACGGCCGAGGCCTGCGACGACCTGCTGTACGGCGAGGAGACGCTGCGGTTCTACCGGGCCGAGGAGCCGTTCCGGGTGGGCGACCTGGAGTTCCGGCCCTTCCTCACCTGCCACGACTCCGTCGAGCCGCTGGCCCTGGCGGCCGTGGAGTCGGAGACCGGCCACAAGGTGGGTCTGGCCACCGACCTGGGGCGGGCCACGACCAGCGTCCGTGCCGCGCTCCGGGACTGCCACTTCCTGATCCTGGAGGCCAACCACGACGAGGTGCTGCTCCGCGAGGGCCCCTACCCGTGGAGCGTGAAGCAGCGCATCGCCGGCAGCCGCGGCCACCTCTCCAACCGGCTGGCCGCCGACCTGGCCCGGGAGCTCCACCACCCGGACCTGGCCGGCGTCCTCCTCTTCCACCTGAGCCAGCGGTGCAACGAGCCCGAGCGGGCCCGCTCCCGGGTGGAGAAGGCCCTGCGGCAGGAGGGGTTCGACGGCGAGCTGGACGTGGCCGTGCAGGAGGAGCCTTCCCGCCTCTTCGACGTCTCCGAGCTCCTGGCCCGGGTCCGCGACGGCGGCGGACGACCGCAGCTGGGGCTGTTCGAGGGGTAGCCGCTCAGGGCGGAGACGACCGCACCCAATCGGGAATCCTCCACTTTCCGATCCGGGGTACGGGATCCCGGTACGATGCGTACAGCACCGAGTCGCCCGGCGGCACCTCGATCTTCCGGATCTCGCGATCGACCGTGAACTCGCCCACCAGCCTCCCGCTCCAGTCGTACACCTGGACCCGCCTCGGAAACGGAGCCTTCCCTTGCCGGGCGGCGGCCCGCGAGTGGGAACAGCCGCAAAATGCCGCGTAGATGCGATCTTCCGTGGTGGCCAGGCCCAAATACGCCCGTTCGTGCTCGTCCCAGTCGACGCTCAGCGGGCGACGCCCCTCCGTGGTCAACGCAGGCTCGGCGGGACGGGGCCCCTTCACCACCCGGTAAGTCCCGTCGGCGAAGTCGACGATCTCCAGTCGATTGAGCTCCGTGAAGACCAGAGCCACGCGGCTCCCCCCTGGCTCTTTCCCGATCTGATTCTGGAGAAGACTCAGATCCAGCCGGGACTTTCGAACCTTCTCCGATACGACCCCCGGATCTACCGTTTTGACCCGTTTGAGGACACTTCCGGTGCTGTCGAAGACCGCCAGCCGGTGATCGGCGCCGAACCCGCCGGTTCCCACGTATCTGTCCGCCATGGGGACGACCCCCGTCACCAGCTTCTCGGCTCGAAAAGGCACGGCCTCCACCAATTGCGGCTCGAAATCGGCACCCGAGAGTCGCACCCGCGTGAGGCGACCGTTCGGCACGTCGTAAACGGCGACGATAAGCCGATCTTCCGAGACCGGGAACAGGCTCGGTACGTGCCGAAACTCGCCGGGGCCGGAGCCCTCTGGCCCGAAGCGATGGACGAACTCGTCGGATCCGCGATCCAGGACGACGAGGTGCGGCTCGATCTGTCCATCCGAGACGACAAGCACGTCGTCCAGCGCTAGAATGACGTCGACGCGTCCAAAAGTATTGCGTCCGCCGTACCGGGCAATCATACGGACGGTGTCGCCCTCTTCCAGCCTCACCTCGTCCCTCGGTCGCTCCGAGTAGTCCACGAGGGGAGCTTCCTCTTCGAAACGGCTCGTTTCCCCCGCAGGAGAGAGCCCTGCATCGCCGGACGATGGATGCGAGGAAGCTGTGCGCCCGCCACCTGTGTCAGGGTCACCGCAGCCCGTGCAGGCCACGACTGTCGCAGCCGCGATCAAGAAACAGCGCCTCAGCGTGAACGGTCTCCCGTTCGGAGCTCGCGGCCTCGGAGCGGACCGGGTCACGGTCGGAGCCTCCCCTCCGGGTAATCGGACCCGACGACGAAACTACTATTATCGTACTATCAGGGTCCCGACAACTGAGCCCCCCCGGACTCCGATCTCGCCCGGATCCCTACGGCGGCACGTCGTCGCTGTCGACGGCGGCGAAGCCGGCCTCCAGCGCGGCGTACCACACCTCGTCGGGCACCTGCCGGCGTCCCTTCCATGTGGCGGAGGCCGTCCGCGGCCCGGGGTCGGCGCCCCGGCTCCGGTTCTCCGCCTCCAGCTCCCGGACCGGATCCTCCGGGAGCTCCGGCGGGTCGGGCCGCTCCTCCAGGTGGACCCCGCCCTTCGGGTCCCGGAAGACGGCCCGGTTCTCCCCCCACCACTCCACGGTCCACTTTTCCTCGTGCACGAAGCGGTGGTGACGGCGGCACAGGAGCACGCAGTTCTCCAGGCTGGTCTCGCCCCCATCCGCCCAGTGCTCTATATGGTGGGCGTCGGTGAACCGGAGCCCGCAGCCCGGGAACCGGCAGCCCCGGTCCCGCACCTCCAGGGCCCGCCTCAGCGCCGGGGGCACGGTGCGCCGCCTTCGGCCCACGTCCAGCACCTCACCCCCCTCGCCCCGGAGCACGCCCACCAGCCCCACATCGCAGGACAGCCGGCGGGACGTTTCTCCTGAAACTCTCGTCCCGTCTTCCAGCTCCGAGCGCCCGGGCTCGCCCCGACCACTCGCCTCCGGCGAGCGGTGCCCGGACAGGGTGTCCCGGTCCACGTGCAGGAAGACCTGGTACCGCTCCGCCCGGCTCCCGCTCACCGGGGCGTCGTCCCCGAAGCCCGCCGCCAGGGCCCGCTCGGCCACCAGCTCCGCGGCGTCGGCCCGCCGCCGGGCCGCCTCCCGGCGCCGCTGCCGGGGCGAGGCCTCGGGGTCGTAGTCATCGTCCTCGGCATAGAGGGCGTCCGAGGCCGCCTCGATCGCCCGCATGAACAGGGCCCCGGCC
>CANPVF010000010.1 GCA_947581645.1 Candidatus Caribbeanibacter nitroreducens
GGAATCGGTCTGCCGGCCGGATGGTGGGCGGCAGGAAGGAGACGGCTCAGCCGTCGCCGTTCTCCCCGCTGGCGAGGAGAAGGTAGCGGGCGGCCTCATTCCGTGTGGGAGCGTCGAGCTTCTCCAGGATGCTGTGCACGTGGGATTTCACCGTGCTGACCTCCACGGTGAGCCGGTCGGCGATCTCGCGGTTGGTCAGGCCCTCGCCCAGCAGGTTCAGTACCTCTCGCTCCCTCGGCGTCAACCGCTGCAGGCGTCCCACGTCGAGACCGCTCTCCTGGCAGATCTCCTTGAGCCGGGCGAGCCGGCGGATCGCCATGAAGGTCACGGCCGGATCGAGGCTCGTCCGCCCGTCCACGACCTCCCGGAGCGTCTGATCCAGCGCCTCCAGGCCGGAGTCCTCCCCTATGTAGGCCGCGGCGCCCGCCTCCAGGTACTCCAGCGTGGCGCCCGGGTCGTCCGTCATCCCGATGACCACCAGGAGGCAGTCTTGATCCCCGGCACGTAGCTGCTGGGCCAGACGGAGGGAGCCGTTGTACGGGGCGTTGGCGTGAGAGAGGACGAGGTCCGGCTCCTCCCGGTCGATCAGCGACAGGGCCTCGTCGGAGGTGACGGCGATCCCGACGACGTCGAGATAGCCGAGCTCCGACAGGTGGTCGGTCATCAGGTCGCCGTTCACCCGGTCCCGCTCGTGCACGACGACCGTGTAGGTGGACGCTTCCTCGGATGTTGGCCCCAAGCCCACTCCTCCCGGAATTACAGCACGAACCGTGACGGCAGCGCAGGGGACGCGGAGAGCGAGCGGCCCGACCGAAGCCGGCCTTCCGCTGCTCCTACCCCCCCGCTCCGTCAGGCATCATAAGCGGCCAGCAGGTACGTCTCAGCCGGAGAGGCGCTCCTCCACGGTCCCGATCGCTTCCTCCGCCGGAACGTCCCCGCGAACCACCCCGTCCGCCCAGGCGGGAAGGTCGTCGGTGTCGTGGAGGTCGGGAAGGATGCCGTTCACCAGCACGCGCGGGGATCGTCCGTTGGCGCTCAGAACGTCGCCGAGCCGGTCGGTCATCTGCTCGTGGCGGACGAGCACGAGATCGGGCTCATCCGACTGCAGTGCCTCCCGAACCTCGTCCGCCGTCGTGGCGATGAGAGTTCGGTGCTGTCGGCCGTTGGAGCCGAACTGCTTCGCGAGGAGCTCGGCCGTGATTCGGTCCGGCTCCACGATGAGGAGCATAGCCACGGTTCACCCGGGGTTGAAGGACGGGAGCTGAACGCTCGAATCCGTCCCCAGGCGATCGAGGAGAGAGGAGTGGTCGCTATCGTCACCCGGATTCGGTCCGAGGCTCTTTCCGGGCGGATCGTCGACTCGACTCAAGTGAGCCCGCTGGGGGCGTGCCGATAGGTAACACGCTGCCCCCCCTTTGGCAACGTGGCCAGAGGAGAGTACGGGGCGCGTCAGTCGTCCAGTGGTGGAAATCCGGTCCGAATGTAGGACGCATATCGCTCCGCCCTGCGGGCGATGACTTCGAGGCCCGGCTGGTCGGATCCCTCCGCCTTCTCGCCCAGTGCCTCGAACTCGGCGGCCAGGGCCTCGCCGGGCGTCTTCGACGCCTCCAGGCGCTCCCTGAGCTCCCGGAACCGACGGAAGATCTCCTCGGGATTCATCCTCTCCCTCCTGCCTCGTCGCACCGATGCCGGACGGCGTCGATCAACCCGACGCGTCCGACCTCCTGAGTGTCATGTCCCACGACGAAATTCGCTCCCCGCCTCCGGCCAGGGTGCCACGGACAAGGTACACGTCGGGGGTCAGGCGCCGGATGCACTCGGTTCCCGTCCCCACTCCGTCCGACCCCTGGTAGACGGAGAGGATGGCATCTCCCACGATGGAAAAGCTACCCGTCAGATCCCCCAGACCCGGGTTGTGCGAGGTCCACGTGGTGAAGGCGTCGTCCTCGGAGAAGGGCCGGACGCGGTAGACGTTCTCCATCCTCTCCTCTCCGTCACCGGAGTCCACCCTCATCTCACCCTCGACCACCCACTCCTCCAGCCGATGTCGGATCGTCGTGACGCCGGAGGCCGGCTTCCAGGTACCGTCGTCGAGCACGATTCGGCCTTCGGCACGCCAGGTGCCCTCGGTGAACAGGAACGTGTGTCCGGGGTCGTCCCCGGTCTCCTCCCCGGCGGGTTCCCAGAGCTCGATGCGCTTGCCCTCCGGGTCGGTGAGCCAGGCGAAGCGTCCGTAGTCGAATTCCTCGAGCCGGTCGTCCACGTTGGCACCGCTCTCCTGCAGGCTCTCCAGGAGGCCGTCCAGGTCGTCCACCCGGTAGTTGACCATGAAGGGCGAGCGCTCGTCGCCGAAATACTCCGTGTCGGCCGGAAAGACGGACCAAACGGTCCGGCCGATCCGTTCGGGCTCCTTCGCCGAGCGCCACTCGAAGTCACAGTAGCCGCTCTCGTTGACCGGCACCCCCAGACGCTCCCGGTACCAATCCGCCAGCTTCCGCGGGTCCTCGCTCCGGATGAAGATGCCCCCGATGCCCGTGACCTCACCCATGGGCCTCCTCCCGTGAATCGTCATCTGCCTGACCCGGGCCGCCGTCGAGCCAGCGACCGCACCCCCGGTACGAGGTCCCGTCTACGTCGACGGTGACCGTCGTCGGGAACTCGGTGCCGCTCATGGCGACGCAGGACTTGTCGTCGATCGTGACCTGGAGCGTGGAATCGGAGGTCTTGAACCGAACGCTCCTCACGTCGCCCGAGTTCTGGAAGACGAGTTCGGGCGTGGCCACCGTCAGCTCGCCCTCACCGTAGTCGTACACCAGGTGAAGGCTGTCGCCCCGGGTGAGCTCCAGGTACCAGCCCGGCTCGTTCCCCGAGGCGCGAAACTCCACCCCGCGGCGGCGGGCCGCCGCCCAGACCCACCCGCCCCGGTCCATGGTGCAGCCACGGTACTCCCGCGGTCCGACCCGGAGCAGGGCCTCGTCTCCCCGGCTCCAGAAGACGGCGTCGTCCCCCTCGTATCTCGCGCCGCTGGCGGCCCGGACCTGCCCGAGCTCCACCGTCCGCCGATCGAATCGCTCGGGCAGCCACAGCTCGACCCGGCCGTCCCGCGGCCGGACCTCGAACCGGAAGGCAACTCCCGCGGTGTCGATGCACCGGTAGACCTTCGTCCGCCGGGGGTCGTACGTCTCCGCGGTATCGCGGACGATCGTCTCCGTCGGCGACGCCCCGCGGACCCCGGCGGACGAGGAGTCCCGGACCGGAGCGCCCCCTCGGGCATCGTCGCCGCCGCAGCCCCCGGTCGCCGCCACGAGGATCGCGGGGACGAGCCAGGCCACCCTCCTCATCCGAACAGCTCCCCCTGATCCGAGAGCTCGGAGGGCTCGACGGCAGTCTGGCCGAGGCGGCGCTGGGTGCGCCGGGCGCTCTCCGGGGCGTGCCCCTCGTAGTCGTCGTTGTAGAACCCGTACACCGCCTCCTTCTTCTCGGACGCCTCGAGCAGGATTCGGCTCCAGGCCTCCCGCTCCCCGGACCGTTCCAGCAGTCCCTCGCCCTCCGGCGGAGGGGCGTCCGGCCGGTCCTCACCCATCCACCGGACGTACAGCAGTGGGCCGGGGGCCAGGCGGGCGGCCCGCAGGGCGGGCCGGGCACCGAGCCACCGTCCCTGGCTCACGGCCAGCGACACGCCCTGGCGGTGCAGGAGGCCCAGGACCTCCTCGTTCAGCCACGACCGGTCCCGGAACTCCACGGCGAAGTCCGGCTCCCGGGGGCGGGCGTCCAGGAAGGAGGCCAGGGCGTCGCCTCCCTCCTCGGGTCCGAAGTCGGGCGGGAGCTGCACCAGGATCGGTCCCAGCTTCTGGCCCAGTCGCGACGCCCGGCGACAGAACTCCTCCAGCCTCTTCGGATGTCCCTCGAGCCGCGCCTCGTGAGTGATCTCGCCCGGCACCTTCACGGAGAAGCGGAACCCCTCCGGCGTCTCCCGTCGCCAGGCGTCGAACCGCTCGGCCGGCGGCGCCCCGTAGAACGTGGAGTTGACCTCCACGACGTCGAACGCCCGGGCGTAGATGGCGAGCCGGTCCTCGGCGCGAGTGCCCGGCGGGTAGAAGAGGTCCTCCCAGACGTCGTAGGCCCATCCCTGGGTGCCGATGCGAATGTGGTCGGCGGGCTCACTCGGAGTCATCGGGAGAGCGCGTTCCACTCGTCGGGGAGACGTCGACGGCAGGCCCAACGGCGTCTCCGCGGAGACGTGGCGTCAGTCGTCATGTAGGTGGCGATATGGTGAAGCGGCCGGAACGCGACGCGGATCGGACCGGAAGACCGGATCCGCGAGGGGAACGGGGCTCGTAGGGGTGCCGGAGCTCGTCGTTCGTCACGCGACGGCCGCCGAGGTCGATCCCACGGAGGAAGGCGACGAGGCGACGGTCACCGTCCGTCACGGTTCGCCGCGCCGCGCCAGGAAGACCGAGACCTCACCGGATCCGTCGTTGGCGGTGGCCAGGTCCGACCGACCGTCGCCGTCGAAATCGGCCGCGGCCACGCCCCACGGGCTTCCGGCGACGCCGATCCGGAGTGTCCGAAGCGCCTCGGCATCCCCGGCGTCACGGCTACCGTAGAGGATCGTCAGCTCGTCCCCGACATAGCTCGTGGCCAGGACGTCGTCGACGCCGTCTCCGTCCACGTCGTGCACGGCGAGGGAAGTCGGGCCGGACGCGACGGGATACGGGGCGCCGGCGGCGGGGGAGAACGTCCCTGCCCCGTCTCCGTGCCAGACGGCGACGCCGGGCTCGCCCTCGCCGCTCCCCGCGACGACGTCGGGAGCTCCGTCCCCGTTCACGTCAGCCACGCCGACGCTGAACGGCGTCAGCCCCGGCGCCCGCAGGCTCGCGGCCGGGGTGAAGCCGCCGTCACCGTCGCCCACCAACACGGACACGCTCCGTGGATTGGGGGTCAGCAGGTCCAGATGTTCGTCGCCGTTCAGGTCGCCCAGGGCCATGCCCCGATACGGATCGCCGCCCACGGGAATCGTCTCCCCTTCTCCGAAGGTGCCATCGCCCCGGCCCCGGAAGAGTCGGAGCGCCTCGGCGGAGCGGGCGTCCACCAGCAGGTCGAGGTGCCCGTCGCCGTCGACGTCCGCGACGGCCACAGCGTGCGGGTGGGGGGAGACTCCGACACGGAAGCGCGAATGATCGCGCCGCTCGAAGCCGGACTCCGTCCCGAACACGAAAGTTACGTAGTCCGTCTCGTGGTTGGCGACGGCCAGGTCGGTCCGTCCGTCCTCGTCCAGGTCCCCCGCCGCCAGGTGGACGGGGTTCTGGCCGGCGGGCACCCTGCCGCCGTCCCGGAAGCCGCCGTCGCCCTCACCGAGGAGAAGAGAGATCGAGCCTTCTCCCGTGGCCGCCACCGCGAGGTCCGGAACACCGTCCCGGTTCACGTCGAGCACCAGCGGAGAGGCGGCGGCCTCGCCCACCGAGATCCGCGTCTCCGTGAACGCCGGCCCCGAATCGGAGCCGTCAGCCCCACAGCCGATCAGGGCGAGGAGAAGGACGATCCATCGCGCTGTGAGCATCGGACTCTCCGCCCGGAGTCGTGCCGATCGTGGACGGCGCGCGTGACCGAGCGCCCACGCCTATCTACGTAGCCCGCGGAAAGCTACGTCGGATCGGGGGCCACGGCCAGCAGTGCGCCCCGGGGCTGCCGGACGGGGGGAGACACTCAGCCGACTCGCTCTCTCGCCGGCGCGGCGGTGGGGGGCCAGGCGAAGTCCATGGGCAGGGCTGCCGGGTGGGGCACGAAGAGGACGTCGCCGGCGCCGAAGCCGGAGCCGCCGACGTCCTCCAGGGAGCCGTACAGCAGCCGCTCCCGCCCGGTTCCCAGTCCCGACGCCAGGAGGACCGGCGTCTCCGCGGAGACGCCGGCCTCGTGCAGGAGCCCCGCGGCGTCGGACGCCGACAGCCGGGAGCCGAGGCGGAGGACCACGTGACGCCGCTCGCCCCACGCCGCGGCGAGCTCCGGCAGCGTCGCGTCGCCCCCCTGCCCTGCATCGCGGTCGCCGTCTCCCGCACCGAAGCCCACCACGAACGCCCGCTTCGGGTCGGGCAGTCCGGCCCGCCCGGCTGCCAGGGCCGCCTCTGCCGGGAGACCCCGGGTCGCCTCGGTCTTCCCCCCGTCGACGCGGCTCACAGCCGGAGCCCCGTCCTGAGGCCGACGAAGAGCGTCCGCCCCGGCGTCGGGAAGTTCGCCACCTCGTGGTAGCTGGCGTCCAGGAGGTTCCGGATCCGCAGGGTGGGCGTCACGTCCGGGCGCGACGGCGCGTCCCCGAGCAGCGTCCACTCGGCGGAGACGTTCACGGTGGCGTACGGATCCAGCGTGATGCGGGGCGCCGGCCGCTTCGAGAAGTCCCGGTCGACCCGCTCGCCCACCCAGCTCACGCCGGCGGTGAAGCGTCCGCTGCCCGCGTCGAGACGGGCCCGGGCGCTGGCCCGGTGCTCGGGCCTCCGGAGCAGCGGCTGGCCCGGGGCGAAGCTGGCGTTCTCCCCCTCGTCGAAACCGGCGTCCAGCACCTCGGTGTCGGTCCACGTGTAGCTGGCGTCCAGCTCCAGGCGCTCGACGGGCCGGGCCGCGACGGTCGCCTCGAGGCCGTCGGAGCGCGCCGCGGCCACGTTGAAGTAGTTCGGGTCGCCGGGCTCCGGTGGACTGAAGGTGAACTGGATCAGGTCCTCGAAGCGCTGGTCGAACCAGGTGGCCGAGAGCGTCAGGCGATCGTCCAGCAGGGGCTGTTCGACGCCGGCCTCCCAGCTCCGGGAGCGCTCGGGATCGAGCTCCGGGTTCCCGGTGACGAAGCCCGTCGAGTAGTTCTCCAGGAAGGTGGGCTCCTTGAACCCGGTGCCGACGCTCCCCCGGAGCAGCGTGCCGGTGGGGAGCTCCCACGTGGCGCCACCCCGGTAGGTGTCGTGGGCTCCGAACTGCTCGTTGTCGTCCACCCGGGCGCCGGTCGACAGCGACACCGGGCCGACCCGTGTCACCGCCTGCGCGTAGAGAGCCCGGTTGTCCCGGCTCCGGTCCATGGATCCCCGGCTGGTGCCGAAGGCCGACTCCGAGCGGTTGAAGCTGTCCCGGTCCTGCCCTTCCACGCTCCCGCCCAGCGTGAGGATGGTCCCCTCCGCGGGACGGTACTCGAGGCGGGCGTCGGTGCCCCACCGGTCCACGTCCTGCCGGCTCTCGAAGGCGTAGGCCCCGAGCGTGTCCGCCGGCCCATCCGGCCGGTCGTCCGTGGCGCTGGTGAGCTGGTGGGTCTGGACCTGCACGCGCGCCTCCAGCTCGGGCGTCAGCTCGTAGCCCAGGTCCAGTCCCAGCGCCGCCGACTCGTTCCGGCTCACCGCGTTCTCGTCCACCGGCTCGCCGGCGGCGTCGGTCGGGAAGTGGTAGGCGTTGTCCGAGTACCGGAGCGTGAGCCCGCCCTCGAGCCCCTCCCCCGGGGCCAGGTCCACCCGCCCCGAGGCCACCGTGTTCTCGTACTCGTTGTTCAGACGGAAGAGACCGTCCGTGGTGTAGCGGGAGAGCGAGAAGCTGTAGTCCGCCGTCTCGCCACCCCCGCTCACCGACGCGTCCCAGCGGAGCGAGCCGTAGGTGCCGCCGCTCACGCCGGCCTCGCCGCGCGGTGAGCCCTCCCCGTCCCCGGTGAACACCTGCACCACGCCGGTCATGGCGTCCGATCCGTACAGGACGCTGGCCGGTCCGCGGACCACCTCCACGCGCTCCACGTTCGTGGTCGTGAGGTGGGCCGCATCGAAGGATCCGCCCGGGCGGTTCAGCGGAATCCCGTCCACCAGCACCCGCGTGTAGTCGCTCTCACCGCCCCGGGTGAACAGCGAGGTCGCGGCGCCGAAGGAGCCGTTCCGGGCCACGTGCATCCCCGGCACCTCCTCCAGCGCCTCGGACAGCCGGTGGATGCCGCGGGCCTCCAGCTCCTCCCCGGTGAGCACCGTGGCGCCGTGGGCCACCCGGTCGCGGCTCAGGGGAGTCCGGTGGGCCGTCACCACCACGTCGTCCAGCCGGTAGCGGACCGAGTCCGGCGCCGGCAGCTCCTGCGCCGGGACCTCGTCCGGCCCCGCCACGAGCGAACCCGCGAGCAGGATGAGGAGGAGAACGAAGGGACCGGTCCGGCCGGTCGCTGCGGTGGGATCGGTCGAGTCGAGGGGTCCAGACATGAAAAAACCCGTCCTTTCGTGGTGAAAGGCCGGGCGTGAGGGACACGCCTTCGAGAGCGCGCCGCGCCCACACCCTTCCCTGCGAAGAGCTCTCGGGCGCGGGCGGGGCACGTCTCCTGACTCGAGGCCTCCGCGGCGCCTTCCCGGGCCGTCTCCGGCGCCAGTGGCTCGTCGTGCCGCGGAATCCGGCGCGTCGCGCGCCGGGCCTCACACAGTGGCGGGGCCGTGTCGGAATCTCGCCGACTTCCGTTTGCCTCGCCCGCTTCTGTCGACCGTAAACTGACACGTCGAGGCGGGGCGCTGCAAGGCCGGGCGACGTCCCCTTCACCGGCCGGGGCGGCCGGTACCCCCGTAGAGGGTTACGTTGTTCTTTGTCTCACCGGCCGAAACGTCCACCACCCCGGCTCACCTCCCCGACGGGAATCCGCCATGGCCGACACGACCCTGATCCTCCACGGGTGGAGCGACTGCTCCGAATCCTTCCGATCCCTCGAGTCCTTCCTGGTGGAGGAGGGCGTCGGAGAGGTGGAGAGCATCTACTACGCCGACTACGAGTCCCGCGAGGACGCCATCACCTACGAGGACGTGGTCGGCGGGCTGGACGACGAGCTCCGCCGGCGCGGCCTCCTCGACGAGCGGGGACGGGGCTCCTTCGACGTGGTGGTCCACTCCACCGGCGGGATGGTGATCCGCCACTGGATCTGGCGCTACTACGGCCACCGGATCGACGACTGCCCGGTGGAGAACCTGGTGATGCTGGCGCCGGCCAACTTCGGCTCTCCCCTGGCCCACCGCGGGAAGTCTCTCCTGGGCCGGGTCTTCGGGGGGCGGTGGAAGATCGGCGACATGCTGGAGGTGGGCCGGAGGCTGCTGGACGGCCTGGAGCTGGGCAGCGCGCACCAGTGGGAGCTGGCCCACCGCGACCTGCTGGGGCCCGAGCCCCTCTACGACGCCGACCGGGTCCGGCTCACCGTCCTCGTGGGACTCTCGGATTACAGCGGGCTCCGCGGCTGGGTGCCCGAGAAGCCGGGCACGGACGGGGCGGTGGTGATCGCGGGTACGCCCCTGGACTCGGTGAAGCTGAGCCTGGATTTCTGCGATCCCTCGGAGCCCCGTCGCTGGCGGCGGGACACCGCCCACGGAGCCTTCGCCTTCGGCACGCTCCCGGGCCACGACCACGGCTCCATCGTGGAGGCCTTCGGCGCGGAACGGGAGGCCGACCGGGAGAGCCCCGACCGACCCGGCCGGGACGACGGGGCCGTGAGAGAGCTCGTCCTGTCCGCCCTGCGTGTCGACTCGCCGGGGGCGTTCCGGCAGCACCGGGACCGCGTGCACGAGCGCCGCGAGGCGGCGCGGGCGTCGGTCGCGAAAGCCGGGGCCGCACCGACCCGCTGGCAGCAGTTCCTCTTCCATGCCGTGGACGACCAGGATCAGCCGGTGCGTGACTTCACCCTCGAGTTCTTCGTCCACCGCCGGGGGCGGGAGACCCGGATCGGGGAGACCCGGCGCGGCGCTCCCCACGGACCCCGCATGCTCACGAGCAGGGAGCGGGAGCTCAGCAACTCGGTGAATCGGCGCATGACCGCCCACTTCCACACGTACAGCCGGGACCCGAGCTTCCGGCGGGCCCTGGTGGACGTGGCCGGCGTGGAGGAGCTCCTGCCCGACGGCCACGTCCTCGCCATGCGGATGTACGTCCCCAGGGTCGAGGACGGCATCTACTACGACACGGACCACCTTCGGGACGTCGTCGTCCACGACCCGTCCGGGGAGGACGGGGCGGACGGCGGCTCGCCGAGCTTCCTCCACCCCGACACGACGACCCTCGTCCAGCTCCGCGTCGACCGGGTCACCGACTACGTCACGGTGGACACCCGCCCCCGGGAGCACTGACGCCCCGCCGGGAGGCTACTCCGCCGCCTCGCCGCTCCCTCCGGAGCCGTCTCCTCGCGTGCTCTCCACCGGCTCCAGGTCCCGCTGGCCGAGCGCGTCGTTCAGCGCCGCCAGCTCCTCGGCCACCGTGGCGTCCATGGCCGACAGCTGCTCCTCCAGATCGGCCGTGAGCTCGTCGTACACCTGCCGGTGGCCCGCCGTGGGTGGGGCATTCCCGGTCTCCACGCTCCGGCGCAGGGCCGACAGGCGGTTGTTCAGCCGGATCGGGAAGCCCAGCGGGTCCTGGCCGGACCGGTTCTTCGTCTGGTAGAGGGCCGTCTCCACCTCGCGCTGCGCCCGGAGGAGCGCCTCGGCGGCGTCGGCCAGCTCGGCGTCCTCGCCGCGGGCTTCCTCCACCACCTGCATCGCCTCGTCCATGGTGACCCAGCCCTCGTCGCCCTCGGGCACCTCGGTGCCGGCCACCGAGGCCAGGCGCTCGGCCGTCTGCCGGCGCGTCTCCCGCGCCTGGACCACGGCCCGGTTCGCCCGGTCCGTGGCGTCCCGGATCTGCACCGCCAGCTCGAACTGAGCCTGCAGGTCGCGATCGGTGACGCCCTCCAGCCGCGGGTCCTTCCGCACCTGGAAGCTCCGCGTCTGGCTCTGTCCGTCCACGGTGAGCCGGACCTGGTACTCGCCGGGAGGCGCCATGGGCCCCCGGACCGTGGAGGCGTTCCAGATGATCTGCCCCTCGTAGTAGAGGGAGCCCGGGTAGCGGAGGTCCCACGTGTAGGTGTTCATGCCCACCTCGCCCTCCGGCGGCGCCGGCGGGGGCGGCGTGTAGCCCGCCCGCTCCTCGGGCTCGTAGTCGTCCGGCCGCGGCCCCTCGAAGCTGCGTACCACGTTGCCGCCGGCGTCCAGCACCTCGATGGTGAGCTCCTCCGGCTGCTCCGCCAGCCAGTACTGGAAGACGGCGGGGCCCGGATCCTCCTCGCCGGTCCCCTCCCCCATCGTCCGCCGGGTGGCGGTCCGCGGCTCGAACAGGTGGGCGTCGGACTCCGCCACCTCGGAGCGCAGCTGACGAAGCGGCCCGATGTCGTCCAGGATCCAGAACCCCCGGCCGTGGCTGCCGATCACCAGGTCGTTCTCCTCCACCACCAGCCCGCGCACCGGGGTGTCCGGCAGGTAGCCGTCCGTGTCCTCTCCCTCGGTCTGCTTCGTGGCCATCTTGAGCGGCTGCCACTGCGCGCCGTCGTCGAAGCTCACCCACACGCCGTGCTCCGTGCCGGTGTACAGGAGGCCGGGCCGCACGGGATCCTCACGGATCGTCCGCGTGAAGCCGGTGATCCCCTCGTCGATCCGCGTCCACGTCTCCCCGTAGTCGTGCGTCTTCCACAGGTACGGCGCACGGTCGTCCATCTGGTAGCGGTTGGCCGCCACGTAGGCCGTGGCCGGGTCGTGCTTCGAGGGGTCGATGATCGAGACCCGGGTGTACTTCTCCATGTCGGGCGGCGTGATCTCCGTCCACTCGCCGCCCTCGTCCCGGGTGATCCACACGCGTCCGTCGTCGGTCCCGGCCCAGATCACGTCCTCCTCGTGGCGGGACGGGGCCAGCGCGAAGACCGTGGCGTAGATCTCCGGCCCGTTCATGTCGCCGGTGATCAGTCCGCCGGACGGCCCCATGGTCGCGGAGTCGGCGTAGGAGAGGTCGGGGCTGATCTTCGTCCAGCTCTGGCCGTCGTCGGTGGTCTTCCAGACGTGCTGGCTGGAGGTGTAGATGGTCTCGTCGTTCACCCGGTTGAAGACGATGGGGAAGGTCCACTGCCACCGCTCCGGCAGGGCGGCCGCCGCCTCACCGCTGAAGAAGCGCGGGTAGGGCTGGACGTCCCGCACCTGGCCCGTGGAGCGGTCGTACTTCGTGAGGACCGCCCCCTGGTGGCCGGCGAAGAAGACGTCCGGGTCGTTCGGGTCCTGCCGGATCCAGGCCTGCTCGCCGCCCCCGATCTGGTACAGCCAGTCGCCGATCTCGTTGCCCGGGTTGGACTCGTTCTTCCAGTCGGCGCTCTGCACGCAGGCCGTCGAGTTGTCCTGCTGGGCGCCGCACACGTGGTACGGGTAGTCGTCGGTGGTCATGACGTGGTAGAACTGGGCCGTCGGGTATTCCTGGTCCGTCCACGTCTGTCCGGCGTTCACCGTCACCGACCCGCCGCCGTCGCTGCCGTTGATCATCCGCTCCGGGTCGTCCGGGTCGATCCACAGGTCGTGCTGGTCGCCGTGGGGCGGCTGCTGGTCCACCGGCTCGTAGGTGACCCCCCCGTCCCGGGAGATGAAGAGCTCCGTGTTCAGCGCGTAGGAGACGTCCGGGTCGGTGGGATGGGCGTAGATGCGGCTGTAGTAGAAATGACGCTGCCGGATCTTCCGCTCCGAGTTGGTACGCTGCCAGGTCGCTCCCCCGTCGTCCGACCGGAACACGCCGCCCTCGTGTGCCTCCACGATGGCGTACAGGCGGTCGGAGTCGGCGCGGGAGACCGTGATGCCGATCTTGCCGATGGGAGGCTCCGGCATCCCCGGGTTGCCGGTGAGCTCCGTCCACGTCTCGCCTCCGTTGGTGGACTTGAAGAGCCCCGAGTGCGGGCCGCCGCCCCACATCTTCCACGGCGTCCGGTACACCTGCCACGTTGAGGCGTAGACCGTCTCCGGGTCGTTCGGGTCCAGGATCAGGTCCACCGCGCCGGCGGAGTCCGAGACGAAGAGGATCCGATCCCAGCTGTCCCCGCCGTCGGTGGTCTTGAAGACGCCCCGCTCCGGGTTCGGGCCGTAGGGATGACCCAGGGCCGCCACGTAGGCCACGTCGGCGTCGTCGGGGTGGACCCGGATCCGCGACACGGCCTGTGTCTCCTCCAGCCCGAGGTGGGACCACGTCTCACCGCCGTCGGTGGAGCGGTAGACGCCGTCCCCCTGGGTGATGGAGCCCCGCAGCTGGACCTCCCCCATTCCGATGTAGACCACGTCGGGATCCGACGGGGCCATGGCCACGGCTCCCACCGAGGAGCTCGTCACCTGTCCGTCGGTGACCGGGTACCACTCCTCGCCGCCGTCGGTGCTCTTCCACAGCCCGCCGCCGGTGGCGCCGAAGTAGTAGGTGTTCGGCAGGTCGCGGTGTCCCGCCACGCCGATGCTCCGGCCGCCCCGGTTCGGGCCGATGTTGCGCCACTGGAGGGAGCCGAAGAAGGCCGTGTCGTAGGGCGCCCCCGCCGCCCCCGGAACCGAGTCGTAGTCGACGGCCGTCCGCATGCCGTCGCCCTGCGCACAGGCGGACGCCAGGACGATCAGGGCCGCCACCGGCAGCGCCAGCAGCGCCGGGCGCAGGGGAAGCGCGGCTCCCGCATCCGGCGCGGGCGGTCCGTCCCGCCGGGGGCTGGAGTCACGGGAGCCGACGGGGAGACGGGGA
>CANPVF010000011.1 GCA_947581645.1 Candidatus Caribbeanibacter nitroreducens
CACCATGGAGCCCGACTCGTCGGCGGGGCTCCCCACGCGACAGGTGGGAAGCCTGCAGCCGTCCGTCTTCCCCCAGGTCTTCAGTCGTCTCCGCGTCGACTGCCGCGGAACCGTCTACTTCCCGCACAAGACCGGTCGGGAGAAGCGGCACCTGTACGTCCTGGCCGATTTCGCTTCCGGGATTCGGGACACGCTGCACGTGCCCGACTTCCCGGGCCTCCCCGACGGGACCGTCTCCATCCGAACGAGCCCGAAGGGGGGACGAATGGTCTTCGGGCTCGACCGGCCGCCTCTGGCCCCCGTCCCCTCGTGGGACGTGACGGAGGACGGGGACCTCGTCGCCGGGGAGGCGGACCGCTACCGACTGGCCGTAATCTCCCGAGGAGGCGATACGACCCGGGTCGTCGGGCGGAGCATGACGCGACGACGGATTCCGGAGCGGGTACGACGGGACAGCGCGCGGGCGCTCCGGGCGCGACTCGACTCGCTGCCCGTACCCCCGTCGGAGGTCTCGAAGCTGTCGGAAGACGTGGCGGACGTTCGGCTGCCGGGCCGCTATCCCGCCTACCTGGGGGTGCACCGGGGCCGGGGCGGGAGGACGTGGGTCCAGCGCCCTCACCTTCCCGACCTCGGGGACGCGACCCCGTACGACGTGTTCGACCGCGCGGGCATCCATCTGGGCACCGTCGTCGTCCCGGGTCGCTTCGATCGCGGACGGGGATCGGTCACGAGCCGCATGCGGGCCCGTCCCGTCTTCACCGAGGACGCCGTCTATGGCGTGGTGAAGGACTCCACGACCGGGGTGCAACGGATCGCGCGGTTCTCGTACAAGCTCCCGGAGCGGGAGGAGGACGCGCCGCCGGCCCCGCCGGAGCCGTGCTCCGCCGATCGATGAGGAGGGCCCGGTGAGACTGCGAAACCTGCTCGGCTCGCTCGGCCTCATCCCGATACTCGTATTGGTCGGTTGTGACGGAAACGGCGGCGGATGGGCCGGAAGCGTGGACACGCTCTCCGGCGGCACCGTTCGCGTGCAGAATCCCGCCGGGGGTACCTGGACCCCGGAGTCGCGGCCCCGGGTGGAGCTCGACCTGACGATCGGCCGCGCGGCGGGCGCCGAGCCTTACCTGTTCGGCGATGTTCGTGACCTGACGGTGGACGGCATGGGGCGGATCTGGGTGCTGGACACCCAGAGCCAGATGATCCGGGTGTTCGGGTCGACCGGGCGACATGTCCGAACGATCGGAGGCGCGGGTCAGGGCCCCGGCGAATTCCGTAACCCCAACGGCCTGGCGAGGGACCCGACGAGTGGCCGGGTCTGGGTCGTCGATCCCGCCACCAGCCGGTACACGGTCTTCGACACCGCGGGCACCCTCGTCGAGACGCGTCCCAGAGATGCCACGGGATGGGGGTACAGGTGGCCGGGCCGGTTCGACCAGGACGGCCGTCTGTTCGATTTCATGATCGCCGGCGGCCCCGGGAACCGGTTCCGGGGGCTCGTCCTCCGGGTTGAGAACGGCGAGCCCCCCGACACGCTCCGCCTGCCTGCCGGACCCCGCGATCCCGCCTTCGTCCGCATCGAGCGCGAGAACGGCAGGACGGTACGGCCGGTGCCGTTCGCTCCGCGCCCGGACTGGGACGTCTCGCCGCGCGGGTCGGTGTGGTGGACGTCCGGGGATCCCTACCGTCTCCTCGAGGTGACCTCGGCGGGGGACACCGCCCGGATCGTGGAACGCGAGCTGGACCCGACGCCGGTCACGGAGGCGGAGATGGACTCCATCCGGGACGACTGGACCGAGGAGTTCGGCCAGGGCGTGAAGCAGGTCGACTTCTCACGGATTCCGGACGCGAAGGCGGCGATACGTGCGGTGTTCGTGGGCCGGACGAACCGCGTCTGGGTCCTGCCGTACGGTGACACGGGAGAGACCGGACGACTCGTGGATGTCTTCGATCCCGAGGGGCGCTACCTGGGACGGCTGGAGCTGCCGGTGCGCCTGCGCTGGTCCGTGCCGCCGGTCGTGACTCACGACGCCATCTACGGTGTTCGAGAGGAGCCGGAGACGGGCGTCGATCAGGTCGTCGTCCTGACGATCGAGTGGTGAGTCTCGACGCGGGCGAGGCGCCCGCGCATACACCGCGTTGTACTGGAACAAATGGTCCCGACGGTCCTAGCGTTAGGTGGTCCTCCGGCCCGAGCCCGTGGCACGGAGCCCCCCGACGACCGGGGACCCGACACCGTACGATTGCCCTCCAGGAGGCACCCGCATGTCCACCGCAAGTTCGCAGGGAGAGCAGCCCGAGTCCCCCCGAAGGCCGGAGCGCGCCGAGAGGGTGGAGGGCCAGGACCGCCATCCGGGCATCGACCCCACGGTCCGGATGTTCGAGAAGGACTGGATGGAGAAGCTCTCCCACGTCTATCCCTGGGTGCCGCACGCCATCTACGTCCCGGTCGTCGTGTGGATGATCTGGCGCGGCGCCGACGCGGGCCTCGGCGGATGGGCGGTCGCCGGCCTCTTCGTCGTGGGAGGCGTCGTGTGGAGCGCCGTGGAGTGGGTGCTCCACCAGTTCGTCTTCCACGAGATCGCCGACGACGACGTGGAGATGGCGGTCAAGCGGAAGGTGGCGCAGCTGGACCCGGACCAGCCCATCGTCTCCAACCTGGACGGCTGGCGGGAGAAGTTCTTCTTCGTGGCCCACGGCGTCCACCACCACTTCCCGGCGGATCCGAAGCGGCTCGTCATGCCCCCCTCGGTGAGCGTGCCCCTGGCCGTGGCGTTCTACTTCCTCTTCGACGCGCTCCTGGGAGCGACCGTGGCGCCGCCCTTCTTCGCCGGGTTCCTGACCGGGTATCTCTTCTACGACAGCTTCCACTACGCCATCCACTTCATCCGACCGGGCGGCCGCGTGGAGGCGCTGATGTACCGCCTCGGGAAGGGGCACATGCGCCACCACTTCAGCAATCCGGACCAGGACTACGGCGTCAGCACCCCGATCTGGGACCTCCTCCTGGGCACGTACGACCAGGAGGAGAAGGCCCAGTTCTGGCCGGAGCGCGCCCTGTGGCGCCAGCCGGAGAAGTGGAAGCCGGACGAGGACCTGGAGGAGGCTCTCGAGGAGCTCGAGGTGAGGTCGCGGGAACCGACGGTGAGTCGGTAGACGTCACCCCGGCCCGGCGGTCGGTAGCTCGGCGTTCGCGCCGGTCCGGTCGCCGGCCGATCGCGACGGGAGCACAGCGTCGGACGTGAACTCGCGGCCGGTGGGAATCCGGCCGCGTTCGTCGTTGCGGGGAACAGGGCAGGGGAAGAGATGACCGACGAGATGCCGCAGGGACGACCCGCTCCGCCGGACGAGCTCTCGGAGGAGACGCGCCAGGTGGAGGGCCACGCCGAGGACGTGGACCTCCGCTCCCCGCGGGACGAGGGCACCCACCCGGAGCGGAAGAAGTTCGGCACCTTCGGCGGCGTCTTCACGCCGACCCTCCTCACCATCCTCGGCGTGATCATGTTCCTGCGCGAGGGGTGGGTGATCGGCAACGCCGGACTCCTCGGCGGCCTGGCCGTGATCCTCCTGGCCTTCGGGATCACGCTCCTCACGGCCCTCTCCATGTCGTCCATCACGACGAACATCCGCATCGGGGCCGGCGGCGCCTACGCCATCATCGCCCAGTCCCTGGGGCTGGAGATCGGCGGCGCGCTGGGCATCCCCCGCTACGTCTCCCAGGCGCTGGCGGTGACCATGTACATCTTCGGGTTCCGGGAGGGATGGATGCGGATCTTCCCGAGCCACCCGGAGTTCCTGGTCGACATCCTCATCTTCGCCGCGCTGTTCGGCATCGCCTACAAGAGCGCCGGGTTCGCCATCCGCATCCAGTACGTGATCATGGCCGTGATCGCCGCGGCGCTCCTCTCCATCGCCGGCGGCGCCGTCACCGGCTCCATGGAGTTCTCGCTGAACGAGGTCCAGCTGTGGGGGTCGTTCCCGGGGGCCCCGGAGGACGGGTTCCAGGGGACGGACTTCTGGGGCGTGTTCGCGGTGTTCTTCCCGGCGGCCACCGGCATCATGGCCGGCGCGAACATGTCGGGCGACCTGAAGGATCCGAAGCGTGCGATCCCCCTGGGCACCCTGGGGGCCATCGGTGTGAGCCTGGTGGTCTACGTCCTCCTCGCCTACTGGCTCGCCCGCTCGGCCACGCCCGGCGAGCTGGTGAGCGACTACTACATCATGATGGACGAGGCGCTCTGGGGCCCGCCCGTCCTGGCCGGGCTGCTGGGGGCCACGTTCTCGTCGGCGCTGGCGTCGCTGGTGGGCTCCGCCCGGATCCTCCAGGCCATGGGCGAGCACGGGGTCATCCCGAAGGGCGACTGGCTGGCCGAGCGCACGGAGATCGGCGAGCCGCGGAACGCCCTGTGGGTCACCGGCGGGGTGCTGTTCTTCACGCTCTTCCTCCGCGACCTGAACGCCGTGGCCCCGCTGATCACGATGTTCTTCCTCATCACCTACGCCATGCTGAACGGCGTGCTGCTCCTGGAGCAGAGCCTGGACCTGGTGAGCTTCCGGCCGAACTTCCGGGTGCCCCGATGGGTCCCGGCCCTGGGCCTGGTGGGCAGCCTGTTCGCCATGTTCATCATCCAGCCCACCGTGGGCTGGGTCTCCATCGCCGTGGTGCTCGCCTGCTACTGGATCCTCCTGCGGCGGCAGCTCGAGGCCCCCTTCGCCGACATGCGGAGCGGCCTCTTCGTGGCCATGGCCGAGTGGGCGGCCATGAAGGTGAAGCAGCTCCCGCCGAAGCAGGAGCGGGCCTGGAAGCCGAACGTGCTGGTCCCGGTGGAGGAGGCCGGGGAGCTGCGGGGCGAGCTGCAGGTGCTCGAGAACCTGATTCGCCCGCACGGGATGGCCAAGGTGTTCGGCCTGGAGGGGGGCGACCGGGACGACGGCTTCTCGGAGACGCTGTCGGATCTCGCCCTGGGCCTGCAGGACCGCGGCGTGTTCACCGACTGGACCGTCATCCGATCCGATGGCTTCGCGGAGGGACTCACCGCCGGCATGCAGGCCCTGCGCGGCGCCTTCTTCCGGCCGAACATCACCTTTCTCCGGATGCCGGACACCCGGAAGCGGGCGGAGGAGTACCGTCGCATCATCGCCGCCGCCGACGACCTGGGCGTGGGCACCATGATCTACGCGCCTCATCCCACGGCGGGACTGGGCCAGCGGGCACACCTGAACGTGTGGGTCCGGGACCGCAGCCCGGACTGGCGCATCTCCTGGGACATCGGGAACCTGGACCTGTCGATCCTCTCCGCGTACAAGCTCGCCCGAAACTGGGACGCGACCCTGCGGCTGGTGATGGTGGTGGACGAGCCCTCGCACCGGCCGGAGGCCCGGGAGTTCCTCACCGATCTCACCGAGCTGGCCCGTCTGCCCGAGACGGAAATCGTGGTCCGGGCCGGAGAGTTCGAGGATCAGGTTCCCCGGGTCCCCCAGGCCGACGTGAGCGTCTTCGGTCTGGTGGAGCAGCCGGACTTCGGGCGGCTGTACCGGCTGG
>CANPVF010000012.1 GCA_947581645.1 Candidatus Caribbeanibacter nitroreducens
GCCCCCGGATGACCTGGAACCGGGACGTGTCGCAGTACGTGACCACCGCCGACGGCGCGGACGGCGAGACGCACTACGTGTTCGGGCGACTGGAGCAGCGCACCGCGCTGCTCACCACGCGGCTGGACTACACCTTCAGCCCCGACCTCTCGCTCCAGCTCTACGCCCAGCCCTTCATCAGCGCCGGCGATTACTCGGGCTTCAGCGAGGTCCGGGACCCGAAGGCCTCCGTCTTCGAAGGCCGGTTCCGAACGTACACGGACGCGGAGATCACCGAACAGGACGGCGCGTACTCGGTGGACCGGGACGGGGACGGCGAGGCGGAGCTCGGCTTCGACGACCCGGACTTCAACATCCGCCAGCTCCGCTCCAACCTGGTGCTCCGGTGGGAGTACATGCCGGGCTCGCGGGTCTTCCTGGTGTGGAGCCAGGACCGGTCCGGCTTCTCCCCGGACGGCAGCTTCCGGCTGGGCCGCGACCTGGACGAGCTCTTCGGCGCCGACGGCCGGAACGTCTTCCTGGTGAAGATCGAGCACTGGCTGGGGCTGTAGAAGATCGGTCCGAGGCGCTAGGATGTAGACGCGGGCCGCCCGGACGGAAGGGCGGGGCCCGCCGGCGCGCCGCCCGAGGCCGGGGGGGCGCCAGGAGAGCCGTCTCAGCACCGGGAGGCACCGATGGATCCCACCGCCGCCGAGCCCCGCACCGTCCGCGCCCCCACCGGCACCGAGCGGTCCTGCCGCGGGTGGGGGCAGGAGGCCGCCCTCCGGATGCTCATGAACAACCTGGACCCGGAGGTGGCGGAGAAGCCCGACGAGCTGGTGGTCTACGGCGGCGCCGGGAAGGCGGCCCGGAACTGGGCGTGCTTCGAGAAGATCGTCGAGACGCTGCGCCGGCTCGAGAACGACGAGACGCTGCTGGTGCAGAGCGGGAAGCCGGTGGGGGTCTTCCGCACCCACGAGCGGGCGCCGCGGGTCCTCATCGCCAACTCCCACCTGGTCCCCCGGTGGGCCGACATGGACACCTTCCGCGAGCTGGAGCGGAAGGGGCTGATCATGTACGGGCAGATGACCGCCGGCTCGTGGATCTACATCGGCACCCAGGGCATCCTGCAGGGCACCTACGAGACCTTCGCCGAGGCGGCGCGCCAGCACTTCGGCGGCGACCTCTCGGGCCGGCTCGTGGTGACGGCGGGGCTCGGCGGCATGGGCGGCGCCCAGCCGCTGGCCGCCACCATGAACGGCGGGGCGTTCCTCGGCGTGGAGGTGGACGAGGAGCGGATCCGCCGCCGCGTGGAGACCGGCTACTGCGACCGGATCGCCCACGACCTGGACGAGGCCCTGGAGCAGGTCCTGGAGGCCCGGGACCGGGGCGAGGCGCTGTCGGTGGGGCTGGTGGGGAACGCCGCTGACGTCATCCCGGAGCTGGACCGCCGCGACGTGGTGCCCGACCTGCTCACCGACCAGACGGCGGCCCACGACCTGGACGTGGGGTACGTGCCGCTCGGCGTCGAGCCGGGCGAGGTGGACGAGGTCCGGGAGCGGGACCCGGACGCCTACCGCGGCCGCGTGCTGGACTCCATGGTCCAGCACGTGGAGGCCATGCTGTCGCTGCAGGAGAAGGGCGCGGTGACCTTCGACTACGGCAACAACATCCGGGGGCAGGTGGCCGACAACCGGGGCCTGGAGGAGGCGTTCGAGATCCCCGGCTTCGTGCCCGCTTTCATCCGGCCGCTCTTCTGCAGGGGGTCCGGGCCCTTCCGCTGGGCGGCGCTCTCCGGCAATCCCGAGGACATCCACGAGACCGACCGGGCGGTGCTCGAGGCCTTCCCCGAGAAGGAGAGCCTGCGGCGGTGGATCGAGAAGGCACAGGAACGGGTCTCCTTCCAGGGGCTCCCGGCGCGCATCTGCTGGCTCGAGTACGGCGAGCGCGCCGAGATGGGGCTCCGCTTCAACCAGCTCGTGCGCGAGGGCAGGGTGGAGGGGCCGCTGGTCATCGGCCGTGACCACCTGGACGCCGGCTCCGTGGCGTCGCCGAACCGCGAGACCGAGGGGATGAAGGACGGCTCCGACGCCATCGCGGACTGGCCGCTCCTGAACGCCATGCTCAACACCTCCTGCGGCGCCGACTGGGTGTCGCTGCACCACGGCGGCGGCGTGGGCATCGGCTACTCGATCCACGGGGGCATGGTCTGCGTGGCCGACGGCAGCCGGGAGGCCGACGAGAAGCTGGAGCGCGTGCTCACCGCCGACCCCGGTTCCGGCGTCATGCGCCACGCCGACGCCGGCTACGAGGAGGCGATACGCACGGCCCGGGAGCGGGGCGTGGACCTGCCCATGGTGCAGGGCGCGTGACGGTCCTCCGGAACATCGGGCTCCTGGCCACCTGCCGCCCCGGCGGCGGACCGGAGGAGCTCCACTCCGAGCGCGGCGCCGCCGTGGCCTGGGAGGACGGGGAGATCGCCTTCGCCGGCCCCGAGGAGGACCTCCCGGGGCGTTTTCGCGGTGACGGTGTCCGGGAGATGGACGCGGGGGGACGGCTCGTGGTGCCGGGCCTGGTGGACTGCCACACGCACCTGGCGTTCGGCGGCTGGCGGGCGGAGGAGTTCGAGGACCGCGTCCGCGGGGCGAGCTACCGGGAGATCGCCCGGGAGGGCGGGGGCATCCTCTCCACCGTGCGCTCCACGCGGGAGGCCGCCGGGGACGAGCTCGTGGAGCGCTGCCGCGGCTTCCTGGCCCGCATGCGCCGACTGGGCGTCACCACCGTGGAGGCGAAGAGCGGGTACGGGCTGGACCGGGAGACGGAGCTCCGCCTGCTCCGGGTCTACCGGCGGCTGCGGGAGGGGCCGGACGCCGTGCCCGAGACCGTGGTCCCCACCTTCCTGGGCGCCCACGCCGTTCCCCCGGAGTTCGAGACGGACCGGGCGGGGTACCTGGACCTGCTCACCGACGAGCTGATCCCGGAGGTGGCCCGGAGAAGGCTGGCCACCGCCTGCGACGTCTTCGTGGAGGAGGGGGCGTTCTCGGTGGCCGAGGCCCGGGCCGTCCTGGAGGCGGCGCGGGAGCACGGGCTGGACCGGCGGCTCCACGCCGACCAGCTCTCGGCCGGCGGCGGGGCCGAGCTGGCCGCCGAGATGGGGGCCCGGTCCGCCGACCACCTGGAGCACGCCTCCGACGCCGGCGTCGAGGCCATGGCCGACGCCGGTGTCGTGGCCGTGGACCTGCCCCTGGCGTCCCTCTACCTGGACGGGCCGCCCATGGACGCCCGGCGCTTCCTGGAGCGGGGCGCCGACGTGGCCGTGGCCACGGACTTCAACCCGGGAACGGCGCCCAGCTATCACCTGCCGCTGGCCATGACGCTGGCCTGCACCCGGAGCCGGCTCCCGCCCGCGGCGGCCCTGAAGGGGGCCACCCTGCACGCGGCCCGGGCGGCGGGCGTCGAGCAGCGGGTGGGCTCGGTGGAGCCCGGGAAGCGGGCCGATCTGGCGGTGATCGACGCCCCGGACCCGGTCTCCTGGCTCTACCATCACCGGCCGAACGCCTGCGTGCTCACGGTGACCGGGGGGCGCGTAACGTGGCGCGCCGACGGGGAGAGAACGCCCGCGACGGGAGGAGCCCGATGAGAGGAGAGCTGCCGGTGGAGCTCACGCCCCCCGCCCCGGCGCCGCCCGAGACCGGCGCCGACGACCCGCGGCTGGGCGGCTGGCTCGTGAGCGAGAGCCCCGGGCCGGCCGAGACGCGGGTGGCCCTGGTGGGCTTCCCCTCCGACGAGGGGGTGCGCCGGAACGGCGGGCGTCCCGGCGCCGCCGGGGGACCCGCGGCCCTCCGCCGGGAGCTGTACGGCCTGACCCCGGAGCCCCGGGATCCGGCCCGGGAGCCGATGATCGAGCTCCTGAAGCGGACGCGCGACCTGGGGGACGTCCCGGTGGACGGGGACGTGGAGGCGGACCAGGAGCGACTGGCGGACGTGCTGGCCCGTCTGCTGGAGCGCGGCGTGACCCCGGTAGTGGTGGGGGGCGGGCACGAGACGGCCTTCGGCCACTTCCTGGCGTACGTGCAGGCCGGTCTCGGCGTCGAGATCGTGAACTGGGACGCGCATCCCGACGTGCGACCGTGGGAGGAGGGCGGTGCCCACTCGGGCTCCCCCTTCCGGCAGGCGCTGGAGCACCCGTCGGGAGCCTGTCGGGGCTACTCCGTGGCCGGTCTCCAGCCCCGGTCGGTGGCCCGGGCGCACCTGGAGTACCTGCGCCGGAAGGGAGCCGGCGTGCTCTGGCGCGAGGAGACCGACGTCTCCGCCGCCCGCGAGCTGCTGGGACGGCTCGGCGGACCGGCCATGGCGAGCTTCGACCTGGACGCCGTGGACCGCTCCCACGCCCCGGGGGTCAGCGCGCCGGCCGCCGGCGGGCTGACGGCGTCCACCTGGCTCGACATCGCCGAGTCCTGCGGCCGCACGGACGCCGTCTCCTCCGTCGACGTCGTCGAGCTGAACCCCGAGTACGACCGGGACGGTGGGACGGCCGCCCTGGCCGCCGCCACGGTGTGGCGCTTCCTCCGCGGGCTCGCCCTCCGGGGCAGCGGCACGCCCCGCACCGCCGTCTGACCGGTCTCCACCCGGGGGCGCCTCCGGTGACCCCGGCTCGCCCGGGACGTCCCGGATCCCGTGCCACACTCGGCCGCCAGTCGGGTAGCGGCACAACGGCAGGTGAATTCAAGATTCCAGGGCAAGGATGGACCTCTTCCACGGAGACAACACGCCGCCCTTCGACGGGGACGAGCCCAGGCCCGGCCGGGAGGACGACGACAGCGTCCTCGTCCGGACGGCCTCGAAGGTGAACGTGCGCCTGAAGCCCATCCGGCATCACCTCACGCCGGACGGGTCCTCCTGCCTGGGCTCGTTCGTGAACGGCAACCTCATCGCGCGCTGCGTCCTCCCGGAGCAGACGGCCGCCCAGTTCCTGCGCCTGGGCATCCTGGAGGAGCCGGTGCACCTGGCGCTGCTGGTCCGGGAGGCCGATCCCGGCCTCCAGGGGAAGCTGCTCGCCCTGACGCCGCTTCCGGACGACGTGAGCCCGGAGGGCGGGGGCGGCGACGAGCCCGACTGGAAGGAGAGCGTGCCGAGCTCCAACTACGAGCAGGAAGTCGCCGGGGGCGCCGGTGCCCCGGGTCCCGCCGGGCCGACGGAGGCCGGCGGGGACGACGAGCGGCTGGCCGCGGTCTTCCTGGGCAAGATCATCCGGTTCGAGGAGGACCGGAAGCACCCGGACAATCTGGCCATGGAGGCCGCCGACGTCCTCCGGTCGGCGGTGAAGGGGGGCGCCGGGGACGTGGTGGACCGGCTGCTGCAGGACGTCTCCGAGGACGTCGAGGTCGAGGGTGAGGGGCTCGACGCCGGCGAGCCCGGAGACGGGCAGGAAGAGGCCGGCCCGGGGGCGGAGGGCGACGACCCCGACGCCGACCCGTTCCCGGACGACGAGGAGCTCTTTCCCGACGACCTGCAGATGCCGGACGAAGGGGAGGGCACGAACGGCCCCGAGGCGTCCGACGAGGCGGACGACGAAGAGCCGGACCCGAGCTGACGGGGCCGCCGGGCCGGAGGCGCGTCCCCGGCGCCGCCGGCCGACGCCGCCTCAGTCGGTGCCCGCCTCCAGGAACGCCCTTCCGATGGTCTCGCCCGTCTCGTCGAGGTCGGCGTCCGACATGTTGGCGGTGATGGCCACCACCACGCCCTGCTCCGGATAGAGGCGGAAGAAGGTGGTGCCCCCCACGGAGCCGCCGCCGTGGCCCACGATCCGCCGGCCCGTGCTGTCACGTCCCACGCTCCAACCGATGCCGTAGCCCGTCTCCTCGCCGGAGCGCAGGGTCTGCGTGGTCCACATGCGCTCGACGGTCTCCGGCTCCAGCACGCCCTCCGTCCCCGGGTCGAGGCTCCGGAGCATGGCGAAGCCGAAGCGCACCAGGTCCGACGGCGTCGCCAGGTAGCCGCCGCCGGCCCACTTGTAGCTGTTGTCCACGAAGGGGGCGTTCATCAGCGAGCCCCGCTCCTCGCCGTCGTCGCCCTCCTCCGCTTCGGACGCCTCCTCGGACCGGACGTAGAACTCGGTCCGGCCCATGACGATGCTGTCCGGATGGTCGGCCACGGTCTCGTCCAGTCCCATGGGCTCGATGACGCGGCGGCGCATGTGCTGGAGGAACGGGTCGCCGGAGGCTTCCTCGACGACGGCGCTGACCAGGTTCCAGCCGTAGCTGGAGTACGAGTAGTCCGTGCCGGGCTCGAAGAGGAGCGTGTCGTCGGCGAAGATCTCCACCCCCTGCTCCACGGTCGGGTACGGCTCGCTGCTCAGGAACTCGTCGTCCCGGTAGTGGCGGACGCCCGCCACGTGACCCGTCAGCTGCCGCGTGGTCACCGGCCACCGGTGCTCCGTCCAGTACGGCACGATCTCGTGCACCGGCCGGTCCAGGTCCAGCTCGCCCTGCTGGACCAGCCGCCCCACCGCCACCGACGTCAGGGGCTTGGAGACGCTGCCGATCCGGAACTTCGTGCCCGGGAGCACCGGCGCCCGGTTCTCCACGCCGGCCCATCCGAAGCCCTCGGCGTAGACGACCTCGCCCGCCGCGCCCACGGCCACCGAGACCCCGGGGATTCCCTGCTCCTCCCGCAGGGAGTCGGCGGCCCGCTGTGCACGGCGGACGGCGTCCGCGTACCGGCCGTGTCCCGGGGCGGCGGCATACGGGGCCGCGGCCTGGGCCCGGGCCGGCGCCGGAGCGTCCGGGCCGGCGAGACCGGGGACCAGGCTCGCCGCTGCCAGGACGACGGCCAGGGAGAGGGAGGAGGCGGGTCTCGCGGGTGGGGACGGGGGCGTCGGTGCCATGGTGCTCCTGGGGGGACGGGAGGCGTGCTGTCGCACATCGAGAGCGGCAACCTAGCTGCCCTCCCGTCGTCGAGCTACCGCTCCGCCACGGGAGCTCCGGCGCCCCTCACCACCGCGCCCGGTATCCCCGTGCGTCGATGTGGACGAAGGGGCCGTGGGTGGGCGTGGCCGGGTAGTACCCCATTCCTCCGATGAGCCTGTCCACCAGCCTCGTGCGCGCGACCCGGTCCGCGATTCGGTACAGCCTGCGGGCGTCGGCCCGGTTCTCGCGGCCGTCCCCGTTCAGGTCGTCCATGTGTCCGTCCTCCGGCGCCTCGTCGACGAAGACGTCGGCGGCGTCCCCGTACATGTGTCGGCTGTGGCGCGCCTGTCCGATGGCGGCGTTGTAGTGCGGTGTCCGGTAGCCGCTCATCACGTGCAGGCTGGACGCGCCCTCCCGCCGGTGGAGCGCGGCGACCACCGCCTCCAGCTTCCACAGCAGCCGCTCCTCGAGGACGACGTACCGGGGCCACCCCGCCGGCTGCTTGCACAGGAAGTCGCCCAGGCGGAAGTGGGGGCTGACCCGCACGTCCCGGTTCTCCGGCGTCACCTCCACGAAGCCCTCCGGCGGTCGGTAGCGGGCCAGCCCCCGGAAGGCCGACTCGGGGTAGCGGCCGATCCGGTACCCGTTGAGCACGCCGTCGCGGACCTCGGACCGGGGGACCATCACGAAGGCGTTGAACGTCACCCGCGACCGGCCGTCGCCCGGCCCCGCGCTCCCCCCCGATGCCTCCGGCGTCAGCGAGAGTCGATGCTGTCCGGCCTCGGGCGGAGCCGTCCAGGCCCACCTGCGCGGGCCGAGTCGCTCCGTACGGCCGCCGCTGGCCCGCAGCGCCACGCCGGAGGTGGACTGCGCCTCCAGGGTGATGCGCTGGCCGGGCAGGACGAAGAGGGGATTCACCCGGAGCCAGGAGACGTGATCCCGGTACCGGACGGAGAAGGGGGCGGGGTCCACGGCCGCCGAGGAGCCCTGGGCCCGGGCCGTACCGGAGGGTGCCGCTCCTCCCACCGCCCCCAGGACCAGGATCAGCAGCACGGCCCGGCGAACGACTCCGCGGAGCCCTCCAGGGGAAGACGGGAGAGCGATCGGGTCGGGGGCAGGGCGGTGGTTCTGCATCGGTGGTGCGTGGATCATCATCCCGTATACCGCGTGGGGCCCGCGACGGTCCCGACGTTCCGCTCCCCGGGACGACCCCCTATGTTGGGCAGAGCTCCGACGCCGGCCCGGAGCTCGACGACATCAGGCCCGGACACGCCAGGAGGAGCCCATGCGCCCGAGGCACACCGACGCGGAGCCGGAGCGGCCGGAAGGCGTCTCCGGTCGATCCTGACGGGGTGGACCACGAGCGCCTGAGCCGGACGGTCGCCCACGCCCTGCGGCACGAGCCCTGGCTCTACGAGCTCGAGGTGGACGGGGAGGGATGGGCTCCGCTGGATCAGCTGGTGGACGCCCTCCGCCGCCATCGTCCGGCGTGGAGCGGCCTGGAGGTCGGCGACGTGGAGGAAATGATCCGGCGCTCCGAGAAGGAGCGATACGAGATCCGGGGCGGCCGCATCCGGGCCCTGTACGGCCACTCCCTGCCGGGGAGGCTCCAGAGGGAGCCGGCCGAGCCCCCGGGCTCGCTCTTCCACGGAACGGACCCGGAGGTCCTGTCCGCCATCCGCAGCGAGGGGCTCCGTCCCATGGGGCGGCAGTACGTGCACCTGTCCGTCGATCGGGAGACGGCGGAGGAGGTCGGCCGCCGGAAAGCGCGGGAGCCGGCGATCCTCCGCGTGGACGCCGGCGCGGCCCACGCCGACGGGATCACCTTCTACGCCGGCAACGAGAAGGTGTGGCTGAGCGAGCGGGTGCCGGCGGAGTATCTGGGGACGGCCTGACGGGCGCGGGTCGTGGAGGCAGTCGGAAGTTTCGAACACGGGCGGGGGACCGGGGGATGACGGAGAGCGGCGAGACGGAGCCAGCAGGCGGTATCGGTGCGCGGGTGAAGTGGGCGGCGCGGCTGCTGGGGCCGCTCATCGTCCTGTCCACGCTGGTGGTCCCCGGGCCGGCCGGCCTGTCGACGGCCGGGTGGCGGACCATGGGAGTCGGTCTCCTGATGGCGCTGTGGTGGGTCACCGAGGCGCTCCCCATACCGGCGACGGCCATCCTTCCCCTGGCGCTGTTTCCGGTGCTGGGGATCGCCGGCATCGACCAGACGGCCGCGCCGTACGCCAACGACCTGATCTTCCTGTTCATGGGCGGCTTCATGATCGCCCTGGCCATGGAGCGGTGGGACCTGCCGCGCCGCATCTCGCTGCTCGTGATCCGGACCCTGGGCACCCGGCCGCGCCGCCTCATCGCCGGCTTCATGCTCAGCACGGCCTTCTTCAGCATGTGGGTGAGCAACACGGCGACGACGCTGATGATGCTCCCCATCGGGCTCTCGGTGATCCACCTGGTGGAGCGGGGGTCGGGGTCGGGCGACCCGGACGTGCCGGCCGGAGCCCAGCGCGAGTTCGCCGTGGCGCTGATGCTCGGCATCGCCTACGCGGCCAGCATCGGCGGGGTGGGCACCATCATCGGGACGCCGCCGAACGCCTTCATGGCGGGCTACATCTCGGAGACGTACGGCGTGGAGGTGGGCTTCGCCCGGTGGATGGGGGTGGCCATCCCCCTGGTGGCCGTCGCGCTGCCGGTGGCCTACGTGCTGCTCACCCGCGTCCTCTTTCCCCTTCGCCTCGAGCGGATCCCCGGCGGCCGGGAGCTCATCGAGGGAGAGCTCGAGGACCTGGGCTCCATGTCGACGCCGGAGAGGCGGGTGGCGGGCGTCTTCGTCCTGACGGCCCTGACGTGGGTCACCCGTCCGCTCCTGGAGGAGGTGATCCCCGGGCTCTCCGACGCCGGGATCGCCATGGCCGGTGCCCTGATCCTGTTCCTCGTTCCGTCCGGCGCCGACGCGGAGAAGAGGCGGGACGCGCGCGAGCGGGCCGGAGTCGCCGAGCCCGGAGACGAGATCGAGGACGGAGCGGAGCACGCCGGATTCCTCCTGAACTGGACGTGGGCGAAGAGGCTGCCGTGGGGGATCCTGCTCCTCTTCGGCGGCGGACTGAGCCTGGCGGGAGCCATCTCGGACACCGGCCTCACCGGGTACATCGGCGGGGCGGTGGGAGGCCTGTCGGCCTTTCCGACCGTGGCCATCGTCGCCGTGGCCACGGCCGTGACGATCCTCCTCACCGAGCTCACCAGCAACACGGCCACCTCCGCCGCCTTCCTGCCCATCATGGCCTCGGTGGCGGTCGGGATCGGCGAGAGCCCCTTCCTGCTGGTGATTCCCGCGGCGCTTGCGGCGAGCTGTGCCTTCATGCTCCCCGTGGCCACCCCGCCCAACGCCATCGTCTTCGGGAGCGGGCGGCTGAGCATCCCCCAGATGGCGAAGGCCGGGGTGTGGCTCAACCTGATCATGGTGGGCCTCATCACGCTCCTGGCCTACTCGCTCCTCCCGGTGGTCTTCGACGTCGTCTTCGGGAGCGTTCCGGCCTGGGCCGGGTGAGGGATCAGCGGCCCCCGCCGCCTGCGCGCTGAAGCCGCGCCCTGCCCGACGGGGGATCGAAGGTCGCCCCCGCCGGCAGCACGTGGACGCGGACGTCGACGGCGCCGAGGACGCCGGAGCCCGGCGGCGTCACCCGGGCGTTCCGGGCGTCGACCACGAGGGCGGTGCTCCGCCCCGCCACCTCCCAGGTTCCGTCCGTCCGCACGATCACGGCCGTGGATTCGTCGATGCCGACGCCCAGCAGGCGCGGGTGATCCAGGACGACGCTGATCAGCCGGTTGTGCCGCTCGCGGCGGAGGAAGTGCTGGTCCACGACGACGCCGGAGAGGAGCCCGAAGCCGGGATCCAGCACGATGTAGTCCCGGGCGATCCGCGGAAACTCGTCCCCGTAGTAGCCCGCCGTGTCGGCGTCCGGCCGGATCTGGTCCCCGGTGATCATGGAGTCGGACATCACGGCGGCCCCGGCGGAGGTCCCGCCGACCGCGGCGCCCTCCCGGTTGCGCTCCCGGATCGCCGCCAGGACGGCCGTCGAGCGGAGGGTGTCGGCGAGCCGGGACTGCGATCCGCCCGGAAACCAGATTCCCGAGGCCCGGCGCACCGCCCGGGCCGCGTCCGCGCCGTCGGCGCGCTGACGGTCCAGGACCAGGGGCCGGGCCTCGGCCCCGAGATCCCGGAGCTGCGCCGCGTGCTCGCGGCCGGTCTCCGCCGGCGAGGAGCTGGCCATGGGGATCACGACGATCCGCGCCGAGTCGGGGCCGCCGGCCAGGTCCACGAAGCGCTGCATGAGCTCCGGCGGCCGCTCCCCCCCGCCCACGATGAAGAGTGGGCCCCGGGACTGCGCGGTCGCCCCGGTGGCGGAGGCCGCCAGCGCGGCCAGGACGGCGCCGACGACGGCCAGGGTTCGCGTGCGGCTCACGGCGTGAGGTGGTCGTCCAGGAAGGCCAGCGTCCGGGCCCAGGACTGCTTCGCAGCCTCCGGAGCGTAGCGCGTCCCGGAGGGATTGGCGAAGGCGTGACCCGCTCCCTCGTAGACGTACACCTCGGCGGTCTTGCCCAGGGAGTCGAGGACGGCCTCGAAGCGTCGGACCTGCTCCACCGGGATGGAGCCGTCCTCGGCGCCGAAGTGGCCCTGCACCGGCATCCGGAGCGTCTCGAGCCGTCCCGGATCGGTGACCAGGCGGCCGTAGTAGATCACCGACGCGTCCAGCTCCTCCGGCAGGGCCAGGGCGGTCTGGAGCGACCATCCGCCGCCGAAGCACCAGCCGATGCTCCCGACCCGTGGCGCCCCGCGATCGGTGAGCCAGCCGTGGGCCTGGCGCAGATTGGAGAGCGCCTCCTCCTGCTGGACC
>CANPVF010000013.1 GCA_947581645.1 Candidatus Caribbeanibacter nitroreducens
CCCTGCGCACAGGCGGACGCCAGGACGATCAGTGCCGCCACCGGCAGCGCCAGCAGCGCCGGGCGCAGGGGAAGCGCGGCTCCCGCATCCGGCGCGGGCGGTCCGTCCCGCCGGGGGCTGGAGTCACGGGGGCCGACGGGGAGACGGGGAGCCGGGCCTCTGGTCATGGTGTTTCCGTTCTCTCGGGAAGGCGGTGGGCGTCGGACCCACAACGTATACAGGTACGTGCCGAAGAGCGAACACGCCCCTGCGTCGCGGGAGGCGGCCGGAGCCCGGACCGTGGATGGGGGAGTCCGCCCGACGCCGTCTGGACAGGGATCGCTCCGACGCCGTATCGTGGAGCGGACCGAATTCCGCCCGCCGGGTGTTTGATCAGATGGAGCGTCGGACGCGGTCTCCGGCCAGGGGGACGGAGTCCGATCGAGCGGCGCGCGGAACGACAGATCGCCTCCAGCCGACGAGAGGGAAGACCGTGGGTCCTTCGTTGATTCAGACGCTTTCGCTCTTTCGGATCTCGGCCGGAGCTCTCACCGGGATCGTCTCCGTCGGCGGCACCGCCATCCTGCTCGACACCCTGCCGGACCTCCCGATGCTTCCGGTGGTCATGATCCTGGCGGCGGCCTACGTGGGGGGATTCGCCGCGGGCACCTACCTCATCGTGGACGAGCTCCGCCGCTGACGGCCCGGGGCGACCCGGACGCCCCGGCGTCCGACTCTTCCTCCAGGATCATCTCCCCCCGCCGGTAGTCCATCACGACCCGGTAGCGTCGCAGGATGCCCGTGCCCACGATCCCACCGAACTGTCCGAAGGGCAGCGCCTCCCCGGTCGAGAAGCCCGCCACCACGTCCGGTATCCAGAGAGAGCCGAGCTGCACCCCGTCGATCCGCGCCAGCAGGAAGCGGGCGGCGCCGCCCAGACCCATGCCGACCGTCGCCCGGGCCGTGTCCCGCAGGGCCCGGTCCAGGCGATAGCGCCGCACGAAGGGCGTGGTGAACAGGACGTTGCCGCGGGATCCCAGGTCGACCATGAGCTCCACCGGAGTCGGCCCGAGCTCGGGCAGGTCGGCCACGGCCTCCAGCAGCGCCCATCCGCCGCGCACGCGCATCGGGAGACGGTGGCCCGGGCCCGCGTAGCGGAATCGCTCCGGATCGTGAACGCGGAGGGCCGTCGCGTCGAAGTCGAGCTCCACGACCCGGTCGCGGAAGAAGGGATAGCCCACGACGCCGTCCACGGTCCGGTCCGCCGTCGGCGACATCAGGGAGTCCAGCGGAAGCACGTACACACCGTCGTCGTCCGCGGCTTCCTCCCCGTCGAGGCGGACCCCGACGCCCCGGACACGGCCGGCGGGGACGCTGTCGCCGCCGGCGCCGCTGGCCATCCCCACCGACTCGATCTCCAGGCCGAGCTTCCGCGCGAGGCCCCGGTCCATGGCGGTGACGGGGGAGCCGGTGTCCAGCATGAAGTCGTGGGGCCCGGTCCCGTTGATCAGGACCTCGACGAAGAGGTTCCCGTGGTCCACCCGGAACGGGATCGAGGCCCGGACCGTCGTATCCGGAACAGCGTCCGGGACCCGCACGGGCGTCGATCCGTGGCCCGGACCGGGGGCCGCGAGGGCCGCGGCGCCGAGGGCCACGGCCGCTGCCGCTGTCAGCCTTCTCCTCATCTCCCTGCCATCGTCTTCGTCCTCCGCTCGACTTCGTCCGTGTCGTCCCCGGATCTCCGGATCGCCGGTTCGCCCTCCTCCGTACACCGGAAGGCGCACCGGTCGCCGGCCTCACGCGTTCGCGGCCTCCCGACACGAAACGAACGGTCCGTATCATGTGGGGGCAACAGGACCGTTCGTCACAGGGGAGGGAGAGTTGACCTCGACGTCGACTGATGCGAACGCGGATCGCGGACTCGGGATCGCGCTGCTGGCGCTGGGCGTCGGCCTGGCGGCCAACTCGCTGGCGGGCCCCATGGCCACCGGCGTGATCCGCTATCGCTTCTCCGAGACCCTCCTGCTCCAGGGGATCGGGCTGGACGTGGTCTCCCTCGTCCTGGTGGCTCCCGCCTGCGTGGCGATCGCGATCGGGGCCATGCGAGGCAGCCGGCGGGCCAGCGTCCTGGCGGTGGCCCCGGCGGCGTACGCCGCCTACATGGCCGTTCAGTACGTCGTCGGCCCGGAGTACCTCGAGCTGGCGGGCAACAACGAGCGCTTCTTCGCCTTCCACCTGGGCCTCTTCGTGCTGGCCCTGGCCACCGGCGTTCGGGCGTGGACGATGGCCCGGCCGGGGCTCCTCCCCGAGCTGTCGGGCCGGGCCGAGCGACGCTGGGGCGTCGTCCTGCTGGTGATGACGGCGCTCCTCCTGCTCCGCTACCTCCCGGCGATCCTGGACCTGGCGACGGGGACGCCGACGATGGCCGAGTACCGGGAGAATCCGACCAGCTACTTCCTCATCGCCACCATGGACCTCGGCGTGGTGGCCCCGGCCGCGGCGGCCACCGGACTGGGGCTGCGGCGGGGCCGCGACTGGGCGCGGAAGGGGCTGTACGCCGTCGTCGGGTGGTTCGGCCTGGTGGGGCCCGCCGTGGCCTCCATGTCGGTGACCATGTGGCTCGAGGGGGATCCGGCGGCCTCGGCGGGCAGCGCCGCGGCCTTCGTCGGCGCCGGGGGCGGGCTGCTGGCCCTGGCGCTCTACCTGTACTGGCCGCTGGTTCGCGGAGAGGCCCGCCGGACGCGCTGAACGACGAACGGGGGCGCCCACTCGCGTGGACACCCCCGTTCCCGTCGCTCCCGGGCCGAGGTGGCCCGGTCCGCCCGGCTCAGCGCATCAGCCGCACTCGCTGTAGCCGCAGGCCACGCACGTGGCGCATCCCTCCTGGAACTGGAGCGAGGCTCCGCAGTCGGGGCAGGCCCCCAGGAACTTCCGGGCCTCCTCGTCCTCGAAGCGCTCCACCACGGGCTCGGCGGCGCTGGCCTGGCCGCCGTTGGACTTCCGGGCCTCTTCCGGGCTGTCCATGGGCAGCGTCTGCTGCACGCCCTCCTTCTCCTCCAGGTACTCCTCGATGACCTGGGCGATGGCGTCGGGGCTCGACAGCACCTTCTTGTCGCCGAAGCCCACGGCGCGGTCCGAGGAGATGCCGCGCAGCTGGCGGTGGACGTCGCGCAGCGAGATGCCGGAGCGGAGCGCCAGGCTGATCAGGCGGCCGATGGCCTCGGCGTCGGCCATGGCCGACCCGCCGGCCTTGCCCAGGGCCACGAACACCTCGAACGGACGGCCGTCCTGGTCCTCGTTGATCGTCACGTACATGGTGCCCAGCGGCGACTCGATCTTCCGCGTGTAGCCCTGCAGGACGTTCGGCCGGTCGCGCTTGATCGGCGGCTTGGCCTTGCTGCTCTGCACCTCCTGCAGCTTCTCCCGGACCTCGTCCCGCTCCACCTCCAGGGCGTCGCGCTCCTCCTCGAGCTCCTGGAGGCGGTTCAGGACCGTCGCCAGCTCGTCGGCGATCTCGTCGGCGTCCTCGACCTCCTGGAGGACCTCCTCCATCGCCTCGCCGGCGTCGCCCTGCACCTGCTTCGCGGTGTCGCCGGTGCTCAGCACCTGCGAGTCGCGGGAGGCGTCCCGGTAGACGGTGACGCCCTTGCAGTTCAGGTCGAAGGCGAGCTGGTAGATCTCCCGGACGTCCTCCTCGCTGGCCTCCGTCGGGAAGTTGCACGTCTTCGAGATGGCGCTGTCCACGTGCTCCTGGAAGGCCGCCTGCATCCGGATGTGCTGCTCCGGCGTCACGTCGTGGGCGGTGACGAAGACGTCCTTCACCTCGTCGGGGACCTCGTCGAAGTCGATGTGCCCCTCCTCGGCGATCCGCTCCATGAGCTCCTCGGAGTGCCAGCCCCCCTCCTTCGCCATGGCGACGAAGTCCTCGTTCACGTCCGGCATGAGCTCGCCGGCCTGGTTCCGCATGAAGGCCACGGCGTAGAGGGGCTCGATGCCGCCGG
>CANPVF010000014.1 GCA_947581645.1 Candidatus Caribbeanibacter nitroreducens
CAGGTGCCCGACGAGGTGTGGTACGCCGCGCTGGAGGCCGGCTTCGCCGCGGTGGACGCCGTAAACGGCGACCACGCGCCGCCGTAGAGTGAGGCCAGCAGGCCCTGCAGCGAGCCCACGGCCTCGCTCGATCGGGTCACGAATCGTCTTCCGGCTCGATCCACCGGGAGAACCACTCCAGGTTCCTCCGCATCGACGCGAGGATGCGCTTCGACGACCGAAGACTGTGTCCGGCCCCACGATAGACGACGAGCTCGTGGGGAGTGCCCTCGTCCCACAGGGCGCTCGCCATTTCCAGGCCCTGGATCGCCATGCCCCGCTGGCCGTATTCCAGCAGCATCGGGGTCGAGTGCGCCCGCTCCCGGAAGGCCGGTGAGAGCTCCAGGTATCGCTCCGGTCGCTCGTACGGGCTGGCGCCGATGCTCGGTTCCACGACGTTCCTGGCCCTCCACCCCTCCACCTGCCCGTACGCGGAGAGCGAGTTGGCCCTGCCCTCGGCGAACGACGCCGCGGCGAACAGGTCCGGCCGCCGGGCCACGATCATGGGGCCGAGCCACGCTCCGTGGCTGTGCCCTAGGATGCCGACCCGCGAGCTGTCGGCCACTCCGTCCTCGATGAGCGCGTCTATTCCCGACAGCACGTCGCGGACGGGCTCGCCGTCGGGGCGGGTCGGCGCCTCGAAATCGTCACCGTAGGACTCCGTCCCCCGGTAGTTGGGAAGGAAGACGGCGTAGCCGCGGCTCGTGAAGGCCTGGAACGGATAGGGCCATCCGCCCCCGTACGGTCGGAAGGCGTTCTTCGACGGAATGCCTGGTCCGCCGTGCAGGAAGACCAGCAGCGGGTGGCGCTCTTCGGGGCGACGGTCGGGCGGGAGGAGGAGCCATCCCTCGACCCGGCTCCCGTCGGACGACTCCCATTTCCTCAGCCGGACTTCGGGGAATCGGTCTTCGTCGAGATGATCGTTGAGCCCGGCGATTCGCCGCGTGGAGCGGTCCTCGAAGAGGCCTTCGGAGATGTGGATCTCCGGCGGCTGCCCCACGGATTGCCGGACCCACGCCGCCATGTCGCCGCCCGCCGACAGGGAGAAGTCGGAGCCGTGGCGACGGGACCAGATTACCGGCTCCAGCCGCGCCCCTTCTCCCAACGAGAGGGCGAACAGCCCGCCCCGTCCGCGACGAGTGGCCCCGAAGAGGACGCGGTCGGGCTTCACCCACTCGTATCCCGAGCGCGGCAGCGGGACGCTCGCGGTGGAGGTCACCGCCCGCTGGGAGCCGGAGTCAAGGTCGAGGATCCGAAGCTCAGAGCTCGATGTCATTCCGGGGCTCCGATCGATCCGCACGAATCCGATCCGCCGGCCGGCCGGCCCCCAGAACGGGCCCGCCAGGGTGACGGCACCGTCCCAGCTTCGGCCGCCGCCGTCGACTGCCGCCCCTTGCCGGCCCGTCGCCAACCTGCGGACATCGTCGGCGCCCCGCTTCCACAGAAAGAGGTCCGTTCGCCACACGAGACGGCCGGACTCCTCTCTCGCCGTGAAGGCCAGACGCGACGAGTTCGGTCCCCACGCGTAGTCCGTCACCGACAGCTCCCCGGCGACCGGCGTCGCCCGGCCCTCGTCCGGCTGGATCGTCCACAGCCGGCGGTCCGGGCGGGGACGGGAGACGAGCTGGTCCCGGAACAGACCGGTCTGGTGAAAGGTGGCCACGGGGATCTCCACCCCAGGCCGCTCGCTCGTCCGACCGCGGTTCGCTGGCCTCTGACCCCGGGTTCCGGAGGGACGCCGGCGGGTGGTGAACGCCAGCCGCTCTCCGCCCGGGCTCCAACGGTAGTCGATCACACCCCGCTGGTGGCCCGTCACGGGCCGCGCGGAGCCGGAGTCGGGACGGACCCAGATCTGAGGCTTCCCCTCGTGGGGAGCCACGTAGGAGACGGTCCTCGAGCCGGGCCGCCACCGCACCTGCCGCGCCCCCGCCGGCAGCGACATCTCCTCTGGCTCGCCTCCGGCCACGTCGACCCGCAGGTGGGCTGTCGTCGGCCGGGCCGGGGGGCGCTCACGTCGTGTGACCGTGGCCAGGAGTCGCCGGCCGTCGGCCGACAGGTCCAGATTCTCCACCGTCGTCGCCCTGAGCAGCTCCGTGGGCGACACCGGGTCCCCGGCGTCGCCGCCGCTCGCAGTATCGGCGCCCGAATCCGCCGCCGGGAGGACGGCCGCGACGCTCCCGCCGTCCGCCGTTCGGGCCGATTGTTCGGGCTGCGAGGCGGCTCTCACCTCCGGAGCGTGCGGGGCGGCCATCGACGGCAGTGCCAGGAGGAAGAGGGAGACGATCGATGCACGTCGCGTCGGATCCACGGACATCACCAGCCTGTGTTCGGCGTCGCCCGGCGGACGTCCCTGTGGGGCGCCTCGAAGGTGCGCCGGGCACGGGAACGCCGCCGCCGGGACGTTCTTCTCTCGCTCGCGGCGGACACGCTGAGCGAGAGATGGCCGTTCCGCAGCCCCCCGATCGCCGAACCGTACATGCGAGGGAGGAGCTGCCGCTCGGCTCGCCGAGCCGCGAGTTCGGCCCCGGTCGGGCGGCCGGGGCTCGGAGATCAGGTGGTCGGCGGCTCGAAGGCCTCGACGACCCTCGAGGTCCGGGATCCGACGCCGGGAGCCGTGTTGCCGCCGATGGCGTACACCCGGCCTTCGTGGGCGGCGGCCGCCAGTCCGTGACGAGGTGTGGACATCGGCGCCATCTCCTGCCATTCGTCGGCCCGGGGCTGGTATGCCCACGTCCGACGGAACACGCCGCCTCCGTCGGGGCCGAATCGCTCTCCGCCGAAGCAGTACAGGCGGCCGTCGAGAGCCGTCCCGGCCAGCCCGCCCGCGGGCTGCGGAAGGGGGCGCAGCTGCTCCCACCCATCCGACTCCGGGTCGTAGCGCTCCAGGGCGCCGAGATTCTCGACGCCCCGGCCCATCCGCCGTCCCCCGGCCACGTAGAGCTGGCCGTCGACGACGCCTCCGGTGGCGCTGCTCCGGGCCGTGGGGGCGGGGCGCGCCGTGGACCAGCTTCCGCTGTCCGGCTCGTAGACGAGGTGGCGTCCGGTGGCCCTGCCTCCGGGACCGTCCGACTCGTGGAGGCTGCCGGTGACCAGGTGCGCCCGCCCGCCAACGGACATGGCCACGGTCTCGCCGAGGGGAGCGGGCATCTCGCCGACTCGGGACCAGCCGCCGTCACGGAGTGCGAAGACATCGCCCCGGAAGCGGAAGCCGGTCCGCAGGTTCTCTCCCACGAAACCCCCGAACCCGAACACGGTCTCCCCCACCGTCGCCAGCACCAGGTGATGACGGGGAGCCGGGAGCTCGGGCCCGACGGTCCAGGTACCCTCCGCCGGGTCGAGGACGGCGGTGCCGGCGAGCGTCTCGAAGCTGGTCGAGCTGCTCGCTCCGGATCTCATCCCGCCGGCCACGACGATGCGCCCGTCCCGGACTGTCGCGTACACCTCCTGCGTCCTCCACGGCAGTCGCGGTTGCTCCACCCACCGCCCCGGGGGAGCCTGAAGCCCGGGGGCGTCACGGAAGCCGAATCCCGCTCCGATCGCAGCCGCCCCGCCCGCGGCGAGCCCCAGAAATCGTCGTCTCGTCATCCCCATGTCGACCCCGCACCTCTCGTCTCGTGATTCGTACTTCTCGTTGACACCGATCCTCGGCGTACCTCGGCAAGCCGTCCCGTGGTCGCCTGGTGCTGAGACGGGTGCTGCTGGAGCAGCGTTGGCCGGCGGAACTCAGACGGTGCGGTCCCTCAGGTCCTGTGATCCGGATCGGCTGGCGACCACCGACGTCCCGTCGTCCAGGTGCACCCGGAGCCGACGCCGATCGTGCTCCTCGACGCGATCGATGTGGTCGGCGTTCACCATGTGCGAGCGGTGGACCCGAAGGAAGCGGTCGGGATCCAGCCTCCGCTCGAACTCCGCCATCGAGAGGCTCACCAGGTACGAGTCGTCCCCGACGTGCACGCGGACGTAGTCTCCGCTGGCCTCGAGCCGCACCACGTCGTCCAGGGCCACGGGTACGATCGAGCCGCCGGAGCGCACGAAGAGTCGCTCCAGGGGATCCTCTCCGGAGAGAGCGGTCCGGGCCCGGCGTGAGGCGCTGGGCTCTTCCGAGCCGTCCGCCGGAGGTCGGCCCATCCGCTCCCGAACGCGGGCCAGCGCCTCGGCGAATCGCTCCCGGCCGAATGGCTTGACCAGATAGTCGAACGCCCCCAGCTCGAAGGCCGTCACGGCGTGCTGGTCGTAGGCCGTGGTGAAGATCACGGCGGGATCGTGCTCCGAGCGGAGCAGGACCTCGACGCCGGTCGCGCCGGGCAGCTCGACGTCCAGCAGCAGGACGTCGGGCTCCAGGCGCTCAAGGGCCTCGATTGCATCGGATGCGGACCGCGCCTCCCCGACGCACTCGAAGTCGTTCTCCTCCTGCAGGTACTCCCGCAGCGTCTCGGCGGCCACGGGCTCGTCCTCGACGATCAGCACGGTCTTCGTCATCTCGCTCCTCCCTCCGACGTCCGTCCCGATCCGCCGTCGGTCGGCGCCCGGATGCGTGCCTCGAACCCCTCGCCCGGGGCCGTCTCGATCGCCAGCTCGGCGTCCCGGCCGTAGAGCAGCTCCAGGCGCCTCCGGACCAGCTCGAGGCCGATCCCGTCGGAGGACTCCATGGATCCGGGATCTGCCCCGGGACCGTCGTCTCGAACCCGGACGCAGAGGCGGGCCCCTTCCCCGTCGGTCTCCCCGGTGTCCAGATATGCCGCCACCCTCACCTTCCCCCCCTTCGGGGACTCGCCGATCCCGTGCTGGACGGCGTTCTCCACGAGGGGCTGCACGCTCAGGGGCGGGACGTGTGCCGCCGCTGCCTCCTCCGTCACCTCCTCCTCCACGCGGAGACGGTCGCCCAGGCGGATCTTCTCCAGCTGCAGGTAGCTCCTCACCATGTCCAGCTCGCGGCCCAGCGTCACCTGCTCGACCCCGCTCCCGTCGTCGTCCCCCACCGGTCCGGACCCCACCGCGTAGCGCAGCAGCTCGCCCAGGTGCTCCACGGCGCGCTCCGCCCGGTCCGGAGCCCGCCGGATCAGCGACAGGACCGAGTGCAGCGAGTTGAACAGGAAGTGCGGATTCAGGCGGGCGCGGAGGGCCCGGAACTGGGCCCGAGCGCGGAGGGCCTCGGCCCGGGCCGCTCGCTCCCGCTCCGCCCGCAGCCGGCGGCCGATCCGGGCCAGGTAGGTGCCTCCGGCGATCGCTCCGTAGACCACCAGGCCGAAGAGCAGATGCAGGGCGATGATCGTGTTGTCCAGGCTCGGCATCTCGAAGGGGGCACCCACCAGCATCCGCTGGAGTCCCATGACCAGCGAGAGCGAAATCCCCCAGGTCAGCGAATAGAGCGACGCCGACGCCAGATGCAGGACGGAGAAGCGGACGGGCCGCTCCGGCGGCCAGCTCCAGCGCCGGGCCAGGTGCACGACGCCGATGCCGAGGAGCGCCGCCGGAACCGTGAACCCCGCGGCCGGCCCCACCGACTGCAGGGCCGTCCGCTCGCTGAGCAGCAGGAGCATCACGGAGTAGCCGAGCAGGAAGATGCCCCAGGCCGTGGAATAGACGATCCAGAAGACGTCCGGTCCCGCGGCCGATCCCTCGCCCTCTCCGGTACCGGCGCTCACGCCATCTCGGCTCGTCACTGTTCCTCCTCCGACTGCACGCGGCCGAGCGCCACGACGTCGAGATTCAGCAGCCCGAAGCCGGGGCCTGCCCTGCGCCCGGGCGGCGGCGGCATCTTCGGCCCCGGTTCCCCGGGCGACTCGATCCGCGCCCGGATCGTGACCGCGTCCGTCGTCTCACCGGGCGAGAGCGATCCGTCCCGGACGGCGTCCGCCAGCGAGATCACGGCTCCGGGACCCGTCTCGCCGTCCCGGGACTCCTCCAGCTTCGCGTCACCGAACTCCGACCACAGGTCGACGAGCCTCAGGTACATGGGTCCGTGGATCGTGTCCTCCGACGTGTTGCGGAGCTGTGCCCGCACGGTAACCACGCCCGGATCTCCGCCGTAGTCGGTGTGCTCCACCCGGAGCGCGGTCCGCGACGTCACGTCCCGCAGGTCCGACAGCCGCCGGTCCCCATGTCGCACGGCCTCCCCGTCGACCGTGGCCGTAGCCGTCCACATCTGCGACACGCCCGTCCGGTTGTCGACCCACACCGGATGGAAGCGTCCCGCTGCGTCGGCGGCCATGCCGGCGGTATGGCCGCCGGTCTCGCTGAAGGAGTGCACACTCACGTCCGCGCGGTGCGAACCGTCTCCGTCTCCTCCCATTCCGTACGTGGCCAGCCCGTCCTCCCAGGAGTAGCGGAACGCGCCGTCGGAGACCCGGACGCTCGGCCCCACGGTCTCGCCGCCGTCCACGGAGGCGGCGAACCGGACGGAGTAGCCGAGCCCCGAGGGACTCCCGCGCCGATCGTACCAGGCCACGCCCAGGACGCCCTCGTCGTTCACGGCCAGCATGGGATGGAAGGCCGGCCCGCCGCCCCTGTTCACCACGATCGGGTCCGACCAGCTCCGTCCGCGATCCTCGGAGTGCGAGAGCAGGATCTGGCCCTCGCCGGATCGGAAGTCGGTCCAGGCCGCGTACAGCCGGTCCCGAAACGGACCGGAGCCGGTGTCCGCCGCCAGGGCGGGAATCATCGCCGACCGCCCCCGGCCGAACCGATGGTACCAGTTCGACACGGTCCGGGCCGGTCCGAAGCCCTCCGCCCCGCCAGGGGAGACCAGCGCCTTCAGCCGGGCGTTCGGCTCACGGGTCGCCCGGGGATCCGGGCCGGTCATGCCCTCGTATCGTCCGATCTCCGACTGGTCCCGGCGCTCGGGATACAGGAAGACGGCCGTGCCGTCGGAGAGCACGGCGGATTCGCCAGTGCCGAGCACGTAGCGGTCCCCGTCCACGTGCATCCTCTCCCGCGAGACGACCTCGGAGCCGCCGCTGTCGGTGCGGAGCACGGTCACCGCCTTTTCCCCGCGTCCGCCGTCCAGCGGGTCGGTGCGGCTGGACGAGTGCACGTAGATGCGGCCCGGGTGTTCCGTCCCCGCTCCGCTCACGGCCAGGAACGGCCGGTCCCCGATCTCCACGGGCGTCGGCTCCTCCCAGCTCCGTCCCCCGTCCGGGGACCGATGCAGGAGGTCCTCCCCGGCGCCCATCTCGATCAGATAGGCTCGTCCCCCGGGCCCGAACGCCAGGTCCGGATCTCCCTCCCCGGAGCCGGGAGCGACGTCCAGCGCCTGCGTCCAGCTCTCGCCGCCGTCCGACGAACGGTAGGTGATGACGTCGAACTGGTCGGCGGTGTCCGGCATCGTCATCCCGGCGGCCAGGAGCACGCCGGGATCGGTGGGGTCCGCGGCGATCCGGACCTCGTAGTGATCCCAATCGGGGTTGGGCACGCTGATCTGACGGTCCTCGCCGACGTGGACGTCCTGCGCGGCCAGGGGACCCGTTCCGCCGATCAGCAGGACGGCGACGATCACGGTCCGCGCGGCGAGCGACAGGTCGGATCCACCCGCCGTCGGGTTCGATGCTCCGAGCGTACTCACGGTTCGACTCCCTTCCTTCCCGAGTGTTCGTTCTCTTCTCGGCTTCGCGGAAAGGCTGGGAGACGACGCGGACGGCCGTCACCCCCGGATCGCCGGACGGGCACATGTCGGGGTGAGCCGTCTCTGCGGTCGGCGAGCTACCGGCGCATCTCCATCGCCCGGGGCGCCCTCTCGAGGCGCCTCTCGCCCTCACTCCAGGTACGGGGCCCGGTCGTCGAACAGGTCCCGGATCTCGGCCGCCGTGAGCGGGAGCGACTGACGGAGCCGCCGGGCGTACTGCCCGGGCCGCGCCTCCGGGTAGTCGGTGCCGAAGACGACCCGGTCCGGCCCGACCCGGCGTACGGCCTCGGCGAAGCGCCGGTTCCACCGGCGGTAGATGCGCTGCCGGGCCGTGTCGCCGCGCGCCCGCTGCTCGGGAAAGGGCACGAGCCCCATGTCGAAGAAGACGTCGTCCATGCGCTCCGGGTGCTCCTCCATGGCGTCGGCCAGGGCGTCGAAGGACCGGACCGTGGCCGAGTCGAAGCGACTGTCTCCGCCCATGTGCGCCACCTGGACGGGAATGTCCGGGGCGGCGGGGAGCACATGGTCCACGAACGCCTCGACGTCGCGGCGGCCGAAATCCTCCCGGCGGGTCTGGAGGTGGATCACGATCGCCAGGTCCAGCTCGCCGGCCCGGCGGAAGAACTCACGCAGCTGCTCGACGTGGGCCGGCTCCCGGAGGTCGACGTCGGAGTTGGCCAGCTGGAGCTTCATCCCCACGCACTCGGCCGTCGAGGCGCACCGCTCCGCCTCGTCCGCGGCGTAGTCCGCGAGCGGGTTCACCCCGAAGAAGGCGACGAGTCGATCCGGATGCTCGGCCACCTGGCGTGCCACCCGGTCGTTCTCCCGGCGCACCCTGCGGCGCTCGTCCTCGAAGTCCACGTCGGGACTCCCGAAGAAGTACGCCGTGGAGAGGAGGACGCCCCGCTCGATCCCGGCGGAGTCCAGCTCCGCCATCACCTGCTCCCCGTCGAAGGTGGGGATCTGCGGCGGCTCGCCCTCCCGACCGGCGGCCATCAGGCGCACCAGGGCGTCCCGGGCGTCGGCGCTCCACACGTGCATGTGGTGATCGGCCGGTGGCGCGGCGCTGTCGGACCGGACGGGATCGGGGGCGGTGTCGTCTCCCCCCGGCAGCGGCGCCGCCCCGGACACCAGCAGTGCTAGCAGTGCCGCGAACAGCGCGGGAACGTCCGTCGTCTTCATCATCGGATCTGGCCCTTCGATCTATCGACTCATTCTGGATGAACTGGATGGAATACCCGAACGCGGCCACGGGGCCTCAGGGTATCATGAGGGTATCATGGACGTGACGGATGGGAGGAGAGTTGCACGGGAACCTCCGTCCCGCCGCTCTCCCGCGGTCACAGAGCCGCGACTCGCGCGTCCCTGGACCGACACGCGGAATCGACGCGGATCCGCGTGCGAACTGGAGGACTCGAGAGAATTCAAAGGACGAGAGCATGACCACATCTCGCATGACCGAGACCGCCTCGACCGTAGCCCTGCTCGCGGGCGTCGTCCTGATCGCCGGAGGCTGCGGCCTCGGATCCGTCACCGGCGTTCCCGCCGATGCCACCCTGGTCCCCGACGACCGGATGGAGCTCCTGGTCGACGAATCGTATTCCGGCTTCGACGAGCGGAGCCGCCAGCTCATCCGCACGAGCGCGGCCTGGGAGGAGGCCTGGAGGCAGCTCCACGAGGGACGGTCGGACGTGCCGGAGCGCCCGGCGGTGGACTTCGAGACCAGCATGGTGGTGCTGGCGACCATGGGGTCGCGCCGCTCCGGCGGCTACGACATCGACGTGGAGAGCGTTCACCGGGACGGGGAGTCCATGTACGTGGTCGTCACGGAGCGATCTCCCGGTGAGAGCTGCGGCGTCACGGCGGCCATCACGACGCCGGCCACGGCCGTCCGGGTTCCCCGCGCCGACGGAGAGGTGGAGTTCGTGGAGAAGGACTCGGTGCACGAGTGCTCCTGACCCGGGGGCAGGCGCGCGAGGGCGCGTGACCGTCCGGGTACGGGGGCTGTCGGCGGGGCGCCGGGAGTCCCACGTTGAGGGTCCCCAGAGGACGCGCCGACCGAAACCTTCCGCTTCTTCCCGCGTCGATGCTCCCCGAGCCCGGCTGGACCTACTACGCACGCCTTCACGAGGAGTCGCCGCACCCCCACCTGTGGATCATCCTCACGTCGCCCGACGATCACGAGGACGACCTGGTGGTGGCCGTCAGCCTGACGACGAAGCAGCCCTGGTCCGACCCGACGGTGGAGATCGGCCCGGAGGAGCACCAGTTCGTGGAGCGGCCGACGGCCGTGCGGTACTCCAACGCCGACTTCTATCCGCCCCAGGCCTTCATCCGGGCCGTCCTCTCGGGAAAGGCCACCCGTCGCCCGAGCGTCAGCGAGGAGCTCCTGGAGAGGGTCCGGAGGGGACTGCTGGATTCACCCCAGACGCCGGACCGGGTGAAGGACTTCTGCCGACCGCTGTTCGGGTGACTCGAACGAGCGGCTACCGGGACGAGCCGCTCCCGCCGGATCCAGACCCGGCGTCCGTGAGCACCACGGTCACGGGCTGACCGGCCACTTCCTGCTTCACCATCATGTGCGGGGCCTCGCGGGTCACGTAGACGGTGGCCGTCTGCTGCGGACCCCGCAGCTCCACGGCCCAGGTCTCGAAGCTGCCGGCTGGCACCTCCACGGTCTCCCGCCCCGTGACGGTGACGTCGAGCGAGTTCACGCCCTCACCGGGTGAGAACACCGGCACCTGCATCTCGAAGCCCTCCGAGAGCGGGCTCGCCAGGACCGCGGCCACGTTCATGTTCCCGTCCAGGGTCCCCGCGGACAGGGTCGTGTCCACCGAGACCTGGCGCGTCGACGGCCTGCCGCCCTGTCCGGACGTCTCCGGCACGGTGGCCTCCCCCGTCACCCGGCTGCCCTCGTACTCCAGGTCCTGGCTCAGCGACAGCGGACCCATGGTGGCCTCCATGGTGGCGGAGACCGGCGACAGGTCGGACGTGGCCACGTAGCTGGAGCTGCGGCTGATCTGCCCCGTGAGCTCCTCCCGGACCCGGAGATTCCCGTCCGACGTGCGCTCCACGGTGAGGCTCAGCTCCCCCAGGGGCTTGCCCTGGAGGCGGAAGGAGTAGCCGAAGGTGCCCTGGCGGATCCGGCCGGCCTCGAGGGCCACGTCGCTCCGGCTCACCTCCAGGTCGGCGACCTCCATTCGCTGGAAGTCCGTGTCCCAGAGGCTCACCGGCGCGATGGCGGCCAGGTCCTCGTGGATCTTCCGGGCGTCCCCCACCACCACGGCGGTGGCCCGATCCGGGTGCACGTGGCTCCGTGCCGCCTCCTGCACGTCGTCGGCGGTGACGTCCGCCACCTGGCCCCGGTAGCTCTCCAGGTAGCCGATGCCCAGTCCGCGCAGGATCACGTCGGCGACCTGTGAGGCCACCTGCTGCGGCGTCTCCAGCCGCAGCGGGAAGCTGCCCGTGAGGTAGCTCTTCGCGTCCTCCAGCTCCCCCTCCGGCACCCTCTCGCTTCGGATCCGGCGGAGCTGGTGGAGCATCTCCCTCAGGGTGCTGTCGGTGACCGCGGGACGGACGTCGGCCGAGGCGGCGAAGTAGCCTCGGTCGCGGGGTGTGGTGAACTGGCTGGACGCCCCGTAGGTCCAGCCCTTCTCCTCGCGGAGGACCAGGAACAGCCGGCTCGCCGGTCCGCCGCCCAGGACCCGGTTCATCACGTCCAGGGCGTGACGGTCCGAGTCGCCCTCCCCGGGTCCCAGGTGGCCCACCCGGATGCTGGACTGGGCGGAGGCCGGCCGGTGGACCAGGTGGATCCGGAGCGAATCGGATCCGGCGGGCTCCGGCGGGTCGAAGTCGGCGACCTCGGGTCCGGTCCAGTCCCCGAACCGGCTCCGCGCCATCTCCCGGGCGCGCTCCAGGTCGATGTCACCGGCGAACACCAGGAGTGAGCCGTGGGGCGTGTACCGGCTCTCGTGGAAGCGGACGAGATCGCTCCGCCCGATGCCGTCGATGTCCGCGGGTCGGGGGTCCTGGCCGTAGGGATGCGGCCCGTAGATCAGCGATCGGAAGCGCCGCGAGGCCAGCGCGCCGGGCTGGCTCATCTGCGCCTGGAGGCTCGACTTCGTCCGCTTCTTCTGGTTCGCGACCTCCTCCTCGGGAAAGGAGGGATTCCGCATCACGTCCGCGAAGACGTCCAGCACGGTGGGGAGCCGCTCGGTGAGAACCGAGGTGGCCGCGAAGCCGAAGTCGTCCGAGGCACCGGTGCTCAGGGAGGCGCCGGCCCCCTCCACGGTGGAGGCGATCTCCTCCGCCGAGCGGGTTTCCGTACCCTGGTCCAGCGTGCTCGCCGTCAGGCTCGCCACCCCGAGCTTGCCGTCGGGCTCGGCCACGCCCCCCGCCGGCGTGTACAGCCGCACCGACACCACCGGCTGCTCGTGGTTCTCCACCACGACCAGCTCGAGGCCGTTCTCGAGGGTGTCCCGGCCCACCTCGGGGAAGCTCACCTGCCGTGGCTCCAGCGGCGGGGGCGGCTCGGTGGGATAGTCTGCCTCCTGGGCGGCGAGGGCCGCCGGAAGGAGGACGAGCGCGGAGAGCGCCAGGGCCGTCCGTCGCAGGCTCGTGCCGATCACTGGTTCCTCCTCTCGTCCGCCGCCGGGCTCCCGGCGGCCGCGTCGTCCGTCGCCGCCTCTCCGCCCGCGGACGGGATGTCCACCATGACACTCAGGTTCTCACGGGTCAGGTAGCGATCGATCACCCGGTCCAGGTCCTCACGGGTGACCTCCAGGAAACGCTCCCGGACCCGATTCACGTCGGCCAGGTCGTCGTGGTAGAGGGCGAAGTGCTGCAGGGCCTCGGCCTTCTGCATGGCCGTCTGGCGTCCCATCACGAGATCCGCCACGTAGGAGTTCTTCGCCTTCTCCAGCTCCTCCCCGGTCGGAGGGCTCTCCCGCAGCCGCTCGACCTCGTCCCAGAAGACGGAACGGAGGGAGTCGGGCGAGACGCCCTGGTTGGCGATGGCGTAGCTCAGCATCACGCCCGGGCCCTTCCGCCAGCCCACCTGCTGGTAGAGCGTGACCACCTGCGCGGCGGCCCCGGCGTCGCTCACCATGCTCCGGTGGAGCCGGGAGCTCTGCCCCTCGCCCAGGATCGTGGAGAGGAGGGTCAGCGCGTAGGTGTCGGCATGGTCGTGCGGAGGAGTGCGGAAGGTCCAGACCACCGCCGGGAGGTTGGCGTTCGGGTCCATGACCGAGTCCACCTGCATCCCCGGCGAGTAGGAGACCTCGCACTCTTCCTCCGGCGGGATCTCGGCGGGCTCGGCGCCGCCGAAGTACTGCTGGATCAGCTTCCGGACCTGCGCAGCGTCGAAGTCGCCCACCACGGTGAGCACGGCGTTGTTGGGCGCGTAGTGGGCGCGGTAGAACGCCCGGACGTCCTCGATGCTGGCCGCGTTCAGGTCCTCCATGGACCCGATGCCCATGCGGGAGTACGGGAAGCAGGTGGTCGAGTCGTAGGGCTGTACGATGGCCGATCGGATCGCCTTCGCGTAGGGGGCGTTTTCCAGTCCCTGCCGCCGCTCCTCCTTCACGACGGAGCGCTGATTCTCGAAGTTCTCCTCGGTCACGTTCAGGAACCGCATCCGGTCGGCCTCGAGCCACAGCGCCAGGTTGACGCGATTCGCCGGAACGGTCTCGAAGTAGTTGGTGCGGTCGGCCGCCGTCGTGCCGTTGAGGGAGCCGCCCACGTTCTGGATGAGGGACATGTGGGTGGTCTCCTCCGTCTTCCCCACGTGCTTCGTCCCCTCGAACATCATGTGCTCGAAGAGGTGGGCGAAGCCCGAGCGGTCCCGGGGGTCGTGGCGCGACCCCACGTGGTACCAGACGTTGACGGCGGCCACCGGCACCGAGCGGTCCTCGGCCAGGATGACCCGGAGGCCGTTGTCCAGCTCATAGGTCTCGTACTCGATCTGGCCCGCGGACTGCGCGGAGACGGCTGCCGGGGCGGCCAGCAGCGCGGCCACGAGGGCCAGCCACGAAACCAGCCAGCGACGCTGCGGCGAGGTCGAACGGTTGCTCTCGATCACGTTGGTCACCCGATGCTTCAGGATGGAATGCTCACGGCCCGGGCGTGGAGCGGCGGTCCGCTCCTGCCCGGGAGCGGCCCCCGGCTCCGGGGGAGACGACCGGCACCCGTCCGCTAGCGAGACGAGGTGAGTTCCCGGAGCGTTGGGTCCTCCGTCCGGGCCGCCGACGCACCAGATACGTCGATCTACGGACGTAATACGTCGATTTACGAACGTACGAGACTACACTAAGAGAGGACGGAGGCCCCGCGCCACCCCCGTCCCCGACGTCGGGCCCCGCCGTCGGCCTACATGCCTCCCGCGTCCGACGGCATGGAGACCGGCTCCACCGGCGGGATCAGCTCCACACCGGCGTCGCGCACGCGAGTTCGGAAGTCGGCCACCTGCGTCTCCAGGACGCGGTTCGTGCGCTCGATGGCCGCGGACACGGCTCCGCGGGCGATCTCCAGCCGCTGGCGCTCCTCCTCGTTCGGGGCGTACCAGGCAACGCTGCTGAAGCGGAAGGGGGCGATCCCGATCTTGCCCAGCACCGACTCGGACTCGGAGATCCCCTGCGGCGAATCGAGGGGCCCGGTCCAGTGCTCCTCCACCGCCTTCAGGCTGTCGATCACCGTCTGCCCGGCCTGCCGCAGCGAGTCCGCCTCGGACTCGGCGAGTCCCTCCTGGTCGGCGAGCGTCTCCTGCGCCCGGTTCACCCGGATGCGCGCCAGCCGGACCGACTCCACGGCGTTCGCCGCGGCACCCTGGAGCCCGGCGACCTCACGGAGCATCTGTCGCTTCGCGCGCCGGTCGCTCGTGGGCGTGTCGATCCGCGGGTCGCCCCGGACCTCCAGGCTCGTCGCGGCCGTGTCTCCGTGGCTCACCACCCGCGCCGTGAACTCGCCCGGGAGCACCGCCGGCCCCTGTCCGTCGAGCTCCTCGTCCTCCTCTTCGCCCCGGAGGGACTGGCGGAGCTCCTCCATGTCCCGGGGGAAGCGTGCCGCCCCCTCGGTGTCGAAGTCCCAGGTGTGGCGATTGAGGCCCTCCTCCAGGGTCAGCTCGGACTCCTGGATCACCGAGTCGCCCCGGAGCACCTGGAAGGTGGCCTCCTTCGTGGGCACCGGCGGCGTGGTGTCGGGAGCCGACTCCACCTCGGTGTAGGGAAAGCGGGCGGTGTCATCCGGAGCCTCGCGCTCCATCCCGCCCTCCGCCAGGCTGTCCGGCACGTGGGCGGCGACGGTCAGCGTGACGCCCTGCGGCTCGTTCTCTCCCTCGTAGGTCGTGCTCCCGGCGTTGCCGTACCCGGTGGACGAGCCCTGCTGGTGCTGGAGGGCCGGGTTGGGCTCGAAGAGGTGCAGGTCGGCGTGGAGCAGGGACGGATCGTCGGCCACGGCCCGGAGCGCCGTCAGGTCGTCGATGACGTAGATCCCGCGCCCGAAGGTGCCCACCACCAGGTCCTGCTCGTGCGCCTGGTCCTGGAGCGCCAGGTCCCGTACCGGCGTGCCCCGGGGGAAGCCGTGGGTCCACTCCTCCCAGCTCTGGCCCCGGTCCAGGCTGTAGAAGAGGCCGAACTCGGTGCCCACCCACAGCAGGTCCGGGTTCTCGGAGTCCTCGAGCACCACGCGGGCGAAGCCGTCCACGCCGTCGGTGGGGAGCCGCGTCCAGCTCTCTCCGTAGTCCGTGGTGCGGTAGACGTACGTGGAGAAGTCGCCGCGCATGTAGTCGTGGACCGCGACGTAGGCGGTGCCGGCGGCGTGGGGCGAGGCCTGGACGTGGCTCACCCAGGCGTGGCGCGGCTTGTCCGGCATCTCGTCCTCGACGTCGGTCCAGCTCTCGCCCCCGTTCCGGGTGACGTGGAGGTTGCCGTCGTCGGTGCCGGCCCAGATCACGCCCTCCTCCACGGGGCTCTCGTCCACGGTGTAGAGGCTCGTGTAGTTCTCCGCCCCGGTGACGTCCAGGGTGAGCCCGCCGCTCTTCGTCTGCTGCTGCCAGG
>CANPVF010000015.1 GCA_947581645.1 Candidatus Caribbeanibacter nitroreducens
GGCGCTCAAGTCCTTCCTGCGGCAGGACCCGGACATCGTCATGGTGGGTGAGATCCGGGACCTGGAGACGGGGGGCATCGCCATCAAGGCGGCGCTGACCGGCCACCTGGTGCTGTCCACGCTGCACACCAACGACGCCGCTTCCACGGTCACGCGGATGATCGACATGGGGCTGGAGCCCTTCAACATCGCGTCGGCCTGCCAGGTGATCACCGCCCAGCGGCTGGTCCGGCGCATCTGCAACAACTGCCGCGTGGAGACGAGCTACAGCCAGGCGGAGCTCGAGTCGGCCGGTTTCGACCCCGACCAGATCCGCGACGTCACCTTCTACGAGGGCGAGGGCTGCGAGGCGTGCGACGACACCGGCTACTCCGGCCGCCAGGGCCTGTACGAGGTGATGCCGGTGAGCGGCAAGATCCGACAGATGATCCTCGAGGGGGCCAGCTCCGACGACATCAAGCGGCAGGCCGTCGAGAACGGTATGATCACGCTGCGGCAGGACGGCCTGATCAAGGTCAGGCGGGGCGTCACCACCCTCGAAGAAGTCCTTCGCGAGACGTCGGTATGAGACAGCCAGAGGAGCGCCCTTGACCCCGCCGAAGCCCGAGATCCCGTTCGACCTGGAGGCCCTGCTCCGGGAGATGATCCAGAGCGACGCTTCCGACCTCCACATCACGGTGGGGCAGCCGCCGACGTTCCGGATCCACGGCCGGCTCCGTCCCACTCCGGTGGAGACGAAGCTGAGGCCGCAGCACACGGAGGCGGTGGGTCGCACGGTGTTGGACGAGGAGCAGTGGAAGATGTTCGAGGAGGAGAAGGAGTACGACTTCTCCTTCGCGGTTGAGAACCTGTCCCGCTTCCGCTGCAACATCTTCCACCAGCGGGGCGCCGTGGCCCTGGCCATTCGGGCGATTCCCTACGAGATCCCGGACTTCCACGACCTCAATCTTCCGGGGGTGATCCGAGACTTCGCCGACCTCCCCCGGGGGCTGGTGCTGGTCACCGGGCCCACGGGCTCCGGGAAGTCCACCACGCTCGCCACGCTCATCGATCGGATCAACCGGAAGCGTCAGGAGCACATCGTCACGGTGGAGGACCCCATCGAGTTCCTCCACTCCCACAAGAACTGCATCGTGAGCCAGCGGGAGGTGGGCGGCGACACCCACAGCTTCGCCGACGCCCTGAAGTACGTCCTCCGACAGGACCCGGACGTGGTGCTCATCGGCGAGATGCGTGACCTGGAGACGGTGCAGGCCGCCCTCACCGTGGCCGAGACCGGCCACCTGGCTTTCGCCACGCTGCACACCAAGGACGCGGCGGAGACGATCAACCGGATCATCGACGTCTTCCCGGCCCACCAGCAGGAGCAGGTGCGGACCCAGCTGGCCTCGGTGCTGGAGGGCGTCGTAACCCAGGCTCTGGTGCCACGCTCCGACCGGCCCGGCCGCATCCCCGCCACCGAAGTACTGGTGGCGACGCCCGCGATCCGTTCCATGATCCGAGAGGACAAGGTCCACCAGATGAAGTCGGCGATGCAGACCGGCCAGAGGGAGCACGGGATGCAGACGCTGAACGACTCGCTGAGCGACCTCTACACCTCGGGCGTCATCGACATGGAGACGGCGCTGAAGACGACCAGCAGCTCGAAAGACCTGAAGCGGCAGCTGGGCATGGAGGCCGGGGAGGACCTGGACGGCGGGCGCGGAGGAGCCACGCGGGGCGCGGGCCGCACCTCGGGACGGGGCGCGGGCAGACGCTGACGGGCGGAGGCGGACCGGCGCCTCCGGATGACCTCCCCCGGCAAGGGCCCTCCGGATGGGCAGCGACGGCGCCGTCGGCCGGATCAGGTCCGGGTCAGAACCAGACCCCGACGTCCATTCGCGCGGCGAGACCGCGTGCGGCGCCCGCGAAGCCACCGCTGGTGACGGCGGATCCGCGGAGGAAGAAGCTGCCCGTCTCGAGCCCGAGACCGAAGCGTCCCCCCACGCCGGCCCGTCCCCCGAACCGGGCCCCGGCGCGGACGGGGACCGGCCCCAGCCGCCACGTGGTGAGTACCTCCCCGGCCGGCGGTCGGTCGCCGACGTCCCCGCCCGCCGGCAGGACCACCCGTCCGTCCAGCTGGAACGGAATCCCCGACCACAGGCTGGCCGTGACATCGACCAGCGCCGGCGGTGTCACCGTGGCGTTCACCGTGTCTCTCACGTCCAGGGAGAGCGACTCGATGACGTCGAGCACGCTGTCCAGACGGGTCGTGGAGAGGTCCACGTCCTCCCGCCGCCGCTCCACTCCCTCCACGGTCACGTCGCCGAGCCCCCGGACGCCGATCTCCAGCGCGACGCCGCTCCCGGGCACGGCCAGACGCGCCATCAGGTCCGTCAGGTAGCCGCCTCCCCGGCGCGCCACCGACGGCGTGTGCTCCGTGGCCACCGACACCCGGGCACGGATACTGTCCGCCGTGACGACGATCCGGCTCCGGTCCTCGAGCTCGGACCGTACCCGGGCGAAGAAGAGGGGCTGCACGTGGCGCACGCCGGCTCCCAGAGCCAGCCGGACAACCCTCCCGGACTCGCCCGGCGCGGCCAGAGGGTGCCAGACGCCGTGCACGCCGACCTCGGCGGTGAGCAGACCGTCGCCCCGCGTTTCGCCCAGCGGAAACTCGGAGCGGGATCCGTTCCCGTCGCGGAGGAGCGCCACGGCGTCGTCGTCGACCCGGAAGGAGCCGTAGCCCCGACCGCGCGCGCCGAGGCCCACGGTCAGGCCCGACGCCAGGGGCATCCCGAGCCGGAATCGGGCCCCGGCGTTCCCGTGCCCCGTCAACCCGACGCCGCGGGGCACCAGGCCGAGAGCGTCCAGGGCGTCCGCGGCCCGGAGGCTGTCCCGCTCGGCCAGGAAGAGCACCGCCCCCAGACGGTCCAGGTCCAGGGCGCTGTTGCCGGCGGAGGCGTCGGCGCCGAACCGGAGCGAACCCCGGCCCTCGACGAGACCGGCGAAGGAATCGCCGCCCAGCATCGGCGCGCGCCGGTAGAGATCCGCCGTCTGCTGGGCACGCGCCGGGGCCGAGGCGCAGAGCACCGTCAGGGCTGCGGCGGCCGTTCGGAGACAGACGCGGACCACGCGACGCGTCCCCGGGCGCCGGGGAGTCACGATCCACCCCCGTCCCCGGCCCGTACGTCCATGAACACCCGGGCGTCCAGGTCCACCAGATCCTCGACCTTCAGCGCGCCGCGCCCGGCGGTTCCCCGGGCCGGGAGGAGACGGATCCGCACCGCCGCCGTGAACGTGTCGCGGAGCAGCGGGCGGAGCTCGTCGCCGGTCACCGAGAGCGAGATCGTATCGGTGTTCACGGCTCCGGTATCGGCGTTCCCCCCGACCTCCAGCGAGTCGAGCACGACGCGGTCGTCGGCTCCGAAGACCTCCTCCCCCCGCCGGTCCCCCTCCACGTAGGCCAGGGCGACCCGGATCCTGAACGGGATCGGGTTCTCGGCCACGACCCGGCCGCCGGCCTCGACCACCCGCTCCTGCACCTGCCGGGCGTCTCCCTCGGAGAAGCCGAGGCCGTCGCCGATCTCCTGCCGCTGGACGACCACGCCGGAGTCCGGCAGCACCAGGTCCAGGCCCGCGAGGGCCCGGTGGGCCAGCGAGAGGGCGTCGTCCGCGTCCACCAGAGTCCGCTGCCCGGCGGGAACCTCCACCGCGCCGACGAGCCCGACGGCCGCCGTCTCGCCATCCACGAGCCGCTCGGCCAGGCGATCGACGATCCGGGACCCGTCCGGTTCGAGCTCGACACGCTCGCCCGGGGCGATCCGCACGGTGTCGGCGACGGGAACGGTGAGCGGCCGTCCCGTGGAGTCCGTCTCCACCACCAGGTCGCCCGAGGCGTCGCGGGCGGGCCGACCGCCCGGCCCGGTGCGGACCAGCGCCAGCTCCGGGCTCACCAGCCTGAGGGTGGCGTCAGAGGTGTGGGCGAAGGCGAGCTCGATCGGGGCCGTACGGAGCCCGGACGCGGCCACCACGCCCGCCAGCTCGCCCAGGTCGAGGGCAGCCGGGTCCAGCGACTCGGCGACCGCGAGGTCGGCCCGGCCGCTGTCCCTCAGCGCACCCCCCACGATGGCCCGGATGGTGTCGGGGAGCACGGGCACCGCGATCAGGCCGCCGTCGAGGACGACCGTGCGGACGTCCTCGAGGAAGGTCATGGCGCCGTACTCCTCCTGCGCCAGGGGGAGCCGGTAGGTCACCGTCCGTGCCTCCTCGCCGCCGAGACGATCGCGTGCGCCGGTGATGCTGTCCGGCTGGCAGGCCATGAGCGCCGATCCGACGAGGAGGGCCACGAGGAGGCCCGCGACCGCCGGAAGATGTCGGGTTCGCTCGCGCATGTCGCTGTGCCTCGACGCTCCTGGGCGCCTCACCAGCGGGAGAGGGGCCGTTCCACGAGCGGGACTCCCGTCGCCACGGAGTGAGTGTTCGGATTCGGTCCTGCCGATCGCCCGAATCGTGGTGCGAGCCGCGTTCCGCCCGCGGAGGTGACAGGATTCGTCTCTGTAACGAACTGTACACCAGACAGTTACGGGTAGGAATCCCCGAGGCGTGCGACGGACGCGACCGCCGCTTCTCCGTGGCAAGCTGCAAGCATGCCCGCATGCTACCGCACCGGGCGCCCGGCTCGAACGCGCCTGCCCGCTACTCCGTCGCGGCGTCCAGCGCCTCGGCCCCCTCGCCGGCGGCCTCCCGCAGCACCTGCCGGGCCCGGCGGGTGACCAGCACCACCACGGCGATGGTGGCCAGCAGCCCCGCCACCTGGAGCAGAGTCTGCCCCCAGTCGGCGGCCCCGGTGGCCGCGGCGGCCACGGTGGTGCCGGCGGCGCCGATGTAGACGTACATCAGGGTGCCCGGAAGCATGGCGAGCCAGGAGGCCAGCACGTAGGGACCGAGGCGGACGCGAGTGAGGCCGAAGGCGTAGTTGAGGAAGTTGAAGGGAAAGACAGGCGACAGGCGGGTCAGCGCCACCACCTTCCACCCCTCCTTCCCCACGGCCCGGTCCACGGCCTCGAACTTCTCCCGGCCGGTGACCCACCCGGCCACCTTCTCCCGGGCCACGTAGCGGGCGATGAGAAAGGCCGCCGCGGCGCCGGCCACCGAGGCCAGGGAGACCAGCACCGTGCCCCACAGCAGCCCGAAGGCCACGCCGGCGCCGATGGTGAGCGCCGAGCCGGGCACCAGGAGCACGGTGGCCAGCACGTAGACCAGCCCGTAGACCACCGGGCCGGCCACCCCGAATCCGTCCACCCAGTCCCGGAGCGAGGCCACCCATCCCGATCCGGAGGGCGGCTCGTCCGCCTGCCGGACCGCGGCCCCGTCGGTCCCGGGGCCCAGCAGCGAGACGAGGGACGCGTGCAGGGCGTCTTTTGCCGGGGCGTCGGCCGCCGCCCGGGGCTCCCCGCCGGGCGTCGCGTTCAGGGACCAGTCGTACTCGGTGAACCGCACCGGCGGGTCGCCGCCGGCCTCCTCCACCAGCTCCCGCACCTCGGGCCGGCCGTACCGGGCCACGAACCGGGGGATGGTCTCGGCCCGGGGGCTCCACCCCTCCTCCGTGAAGTCGCCGCCGTACCAGTCGAAGTAGCGGGAGAGGACCAGGGTGCCGCCGTCGACGCGGACGTTGGCGGTGTCGCGGAGGAAGGCCCGCGTGCGCCGCTCCATCTGGGCGTCCAGGGAGTCGCCGGTGAACGCCCACGTGGGGAGCGGCGCGCAGGACAGGGAGGCGCAGTTCACGGCGAAGTGGACACGGGGGTCGCGGAAGAAGGGCCGCAGCACGTTGTGCTCGATCTCGTCCAGCGTGAGCTCGTATCCGCCCACGGTGCGGGTGGTCTCCGACCACACGCCGTCGATGTCCCGGATGGAGGCGACCTCCGGGTGCTCGAGGATCGCCTCCACCGTGTAGGCGTTGTAGGCGTTGATGAGCAGCGCCTCCAGGTGGGACGGCGCCAGACCCGCCAGGTCCGCCTCCGCCACCCGCTCCAGGTAGGCGTCCAGCCGGTCCCGGTGCTCCTGGAAGTAGCGGTAGTCCACCAGCCCCCGCTCGGTGCCGCCGGCCAGGAGGCCGTCCCACCGGTCGTGGGCGAAGGTCGCCGTGCCCGAGTCCATGGAGGCGCGGACGGCGTCGGCCACGGGGCCGGTGGCCTGCTGGCTGGCCGGGGCGCCGCAGGCGGCGGCGATCCCGGCCAGCAGGACGCCCAGCGCCGCGAAGACGGCGACAGCGCGCATCCCGCGGGGCCCCTTCATCGTCCTTACCTCCACTGATTCATCCGCGCGAGATTCACGTCGGTCACTCCTCCGCCAGGCGGCTCTCGACCTCGCCCCGGGCCTCCAGCGTCCGGCTCACGGGGCACCGGTCGGCGATCTCCAGCAGCCGCTCCCGCTGCTCGCGGTCCAGCTCGCCCTCCACCGAGATCTCCCGCCGGAAGCGGTCGATCTTCGACCGGGAGCCGCCGTCCTCCTCGGTGCACGCCTCCCGGTCCTCGGCGTGGACCTTCCCGTGCTCCAGCCGCACGGTGACCTCCTCCAGGGGCCACTCCTTCCGGTCGGCGTACATGCGGAGCGTCATGGCGGTGCACGCCCCGAGCGCCGCGTTCACCAGGTCGTAGGGCGACGGCCCGCGGTCGGTGCCGCCCACGGACTCGGGCTCGTCGGAGACCAGCGAGTGGCCGCCGGCCATCACGTCGGTGCGGTAGCCCGAGCCGGTGAGCCGCGCCACCACCGTCCCCTCCTCGCTCTCCGGGGCCGCGTCCCCCTCGTCCGGGGCGGGCCCCGCGTCGATGTACTTCCGGGCCCACGCGCCCAGCACGGTGCCGGCGTACCGGGAGTCGGCCTCGTCCAGCAGCAGGTGTCCGGCGCGGTCCAGGGAGACGAAGCTCTTCGGGTGCTTCGCCCACTCGTAGAGGCGGGCCGCGTTGTCGATCCCCACGATCTCGTCCAGGGGGGAGTGGAAGATGAGGAGCGCCCGGTCCAGGTCGCGGACCGTGGCCTCCATCCGGGTCTCCTCCAGGTCGTCCAGGAACTGCTTCCGGATGGTGAAGGTGCGGCCGGCCAGGGTGACCTCGGCCTCCCCGCGCTCCCGGATCTCGTCCAGCTTCGCCCCGAAGTTCCGCTTCACGTGCCCGGGGTCGGACGGCGCGGCCACCGTGGCCACCGCCCGGGAGGCGGGGATCCGGGAGGCCGCCTGCAGCACCGCGGCGCCGCCCAGGGAGTGGCCGACCAGGACCTGCGGGGGCTCCATCTCCCGTTCCATGAACTCCGCCGCGGCCACCAGGTCGGCCACGTTGGAGGAGAAGTCGGTGTCGGCGAAGTCGCCCTCGCTCTCGCCGAGGCCGGTGAAGTCGAAGCGGAAGACGCCGATGCGCTGCTCGTTCAGCGCGCGGCTCAGGTTGGTCGCCGCCTTCAGGTCCTTGGAGCAGGTGAAGCAGTGGGCGAAGAGGGCGTAGGCCGCGGGCTTTCCGTCCACCGGCAGGTCCAGGCGCCCCACCAGCGTGTCGCCGGTGGCCCCCTCGAACTCGAACTTGCGTGACGTCATCCGCGTCCTCCTCCCGGTTCCCTCGTGCCGTCGCCGGCGGGTGCTCCTCCTTCCGTCGCTTCCCGACAAGGAGAAAAGTGGCGCCGGTGTTCCCGGCGCGACAGGCCCGCGGTCGGGGGCGCGGCGTCCGGATGCGTCTCCGCGGAGACGCGATTGGCCCGGCCATCCTCGCCTCTCGGCCCGGAACCCCGGGGCACGCATTGACGTATGAACGGTCGTTCATACATTCGGCGGTCGTGTTCGGTCCCGTGGATCGAGAGGGGGCCGGGCCGGGAGCCGTCCACCCACCATCCAGCCGAGGTCGAGACGATGTCCCCTGCAGACGCCACCGCGGACCGGCGGGAGGTCATCCACCCGGAGGCCGTGCGGGAGGCCGGCGAGGAGACGGCGGAGGAGGAGGACCTGGCGTACCTGGCGGACACCTTCCAGATCCTGGCCAACGAGACCCGGCTCCGGATCGTGGAGGCCCTGGCCCGGCGGGAGCTGTGCGTCCGGGACCTGGCGGCGGCGGTGGAGTCGAGCCCCTCGGCCGTGAGCCACCACCTCCGCCAGCTCCGTCAGATGAAGCTCGTGCGGTACCGGAAGGACGGGCGGATGGCCTACTACCGGCTGGACGACGATCACGTCTCGGAGCTCTTCCGACTGGGGCTGGAGCATGTGCGCGAGTAGCGGAAAGGGGCCGGACCGGGACGGAGGCGACCGGGCGGCCCGCGGGGACGCGGCGGACCGGTCCGCCGCGAGCGAAGCAGGATC
>CANPVF010000016.1 GCA_947581645.1 Candidatus Caribbeanibacter nitroreducens
TCGTCCAGCGTCACCACCTCCAGTCCGCGCCGCTCCAGCGCCGGGAGGATCCGCCGCAGAACCTCCGCGGTCCTCGCCGCCCGCCCCTCTCCGTCGTGCAGGATGACGATGGAGCCGGGCTCGACCCAGGCGAGGATCATCGTCGCCGTGAGGAGCGGCCAGCGGACCGCGGGGTCGAAGGGATAGACGTCGCCGAGGACGATCCGGTAGCCGTGGCGCCGGGCCGTCCTCCTCATGGACGACGAGTACAGGCCGCCTCCGGTCCGCAGCCAGCGGGTCCCCCCGCCCCCGAAGCGATCCAGCAGCGAGTCCGTTCGCACGAGGCGCCGCTCGAAGACCGCGGCGTCGAGCCCCAGGCTCCGCTCGTCGCGCCACATGTGGTGCCCGAGGCCGTGGCCGGCACGGATCATCTCCTCGACCAGGGCCGGATGCCGTGCCGCCCGGCGGCCGATGACGAAGAACGTGGCCCGCGCCCCGTGCTCGTCCAGGACCCTCAGGATCTCCCGCGTCCCGTCGCGACTCGGCGCGTCGTCGATGGTGAGGGCCACCGTGGAGTCCGCGCCCGGCACGCGGTACAGGGCGCCGCCGTCGATCCGGTCCGCCGCCCGGAAGAGGAGCGGCGAGAGCCACCACAGGGCCGCGGCCAGGACGAGGACGCCGAGCGCGGCCGCGACCGGCCGCCGGATCCAGGCTCTCACGTGGCGCTCCCCTCCCGCTGGACTCGAGGATCCCTCACATTGCCGGGCCGGTCGCCGTGCCCCGCCTGCTTCACCCTACCGGGAAACGCCATGTCGACGCCATCCGACGAGGTCTCGCCTTCCTCCCCGCGACTCCTGATGGCCGCGCTGTGCGCCGGCCTCGCGGCCCTGTTGGCCGCGCCGGCCCCCGCCGCCCCGACCCTGCAGCAGCAGGAGACGGCGGTCCCGGCGGACACCGGCGACTGGGACGTGACCGAGCCCCGGGGCGAGACGCGGGAGATCGACTTCACCACCACCGAGGGCACGGGCATGTCGGTGGACGTGGCTCCCGGCGGCGGGTGGCTGGTCTTCGACCTGATGGGCCACGTCTACCGGATGCCGATGGAGGGCGGACAGGCGGAGTCGCTGACACAGGAGAGCGGCCTGGCGTGGAACGGCCACCCCCGGATCTCGCCGGACGGCGAGCACATCGCCTTCGTCTCCGACCGCGCCGGCCAGCAGGACCTGTGGATCATGGGGGCCGACGGCTCGGATCCGCGCCCGGTCTCCGAGGACCGCGACCTGGAGCCCGGGACTCCGGCGTGGACGCCCGACGGCCGGTACATCGTGGTCCGGCGGGACGGCATCTCGGCCGACGGCGGGACGGACGAGGGCCTGTGGATGTACCACCGGGACGGCGGGTCCGGGGTGAAGCTGGCGGCGGAGGACGAGGTCGACGGCGCGTACTGGCCCTCCGTCTCCCCGGACGGCCGCTACGTCTACTTCCACCAGATCTCCGGCGGCGACCCGCTGAACGGAGACTACCAGCTCCGGCGCTACGACCGGGAGACGGGCCGGGTGCTGGACCTCACGTCCGGGGACAACGACGGGCCCGCCGCCGGCCGCGTCGGGAGCGGCGGCGCCTACGCCCCGGAGGTCTCGCCGGACGGCGACCGCGTGGCCTTCGGGCGCCTGATCATGGACGGGACGATCACCCACCGGGGCGACGAGTTCGGCCCCCGGAACTCGCTGTGGATCCGCGACCTGGAGACGGGCGCCGAGCGGAAGGTCATGGACCCGATCGCGCTCCTGGGGGGCGAGCTCCGGCTCATGGGGGGCTACGACTGGACACCGGACGGGGAGTCCATCGTCATCGCCCGGGGCGGCAAGCTCCGGAGGCTCGACGTCTCCTCGGGCGAGACCGAGGCCATCCCTTTCGAGGCCCGCGTGCGGAGGACGATCTCCGAGCAGGCGTACAACTCCTTCCGGATCACCGACGAGCCCTTCCAGCCGCAGTTCCTCCGCTGGCAGACCCGCTCGCCGGACGGCCGGTGGCTGGCCTTCCAGGCCGTGGGACAGGTGTGGGTCATGGAGCTTCCGGACGGTGAGCCCCGCCGGCTCACGCCGGAATCCTTCGACAGGACCGAGTACGCGCCGGCCTGGTCGCCGGACGGCCGGTGGCTGGCGTTCACCGGCATGGACCCCGAGGGCCGCGGCCACCTGTACCGGGCCCGGCCCGGGGACGGCCAGCCGCAGCAGCTCACCGAGAGGAAGGCCTTCTACACGAAGCCGGCCTGGAGCCCCGACGGCTCCGAGGTGCTGGTCACACGGGGCGGCGGGGCCACGGCGCGGGAGCGTACGGTGACCCACAACGCCTACTTCGACCTGGTCACCGTGCCCGCCTCCGGCGGCGAGGCCACGCACGTGGCCACCGTGCAGCCGCCCAGCGGGTCCAGCCCCGCCTCCTTCGCCCGGCGGGCCATCGTCGGGGCCTCCTACGGGCCGGGCGGCCGGATCTACTTCCCGGAGCCCATGGAGGTGGAGGGCCGGGACGACGCGGTCATGGGCATGGTCTCGGTGGAGCCCGACGGCTCGGACCGGCGGCTCCACATGACCTTCCCCTACGCCGACGAGATCGTCCCCTCGCCGGAGGGCGACTGGGTGGCCTTCCAGGGCGGCGACAACGCCTACGTGGTGCCCTTCCCCGCCTCCGGCACCGGCGGCGATCCGGTGCACGTGGACAGGGGAGGCGGCTCCCCGCTGCCGGTGACGCAGGTGAGCCACCGGGGCGGCCTGTACCTGCGCTGGGCCGCCGACTCCCTGCTCGAGTACGGGAGCTCCAACCGGCACTACACCTACCGGCCGGCCACCGGCGCCGCCGACACGACCCGCATCACGTTCAACGTGGAGAAGGACCGGCCCGACGGCACGATCGCCCTCACCGGCGCGCGAATCGTCCTCCCCTCCAGCGGCGAGGTCATCGAGGAGGGCGCCGTGGTGGCCGAGGACGGGCGGATCACCTGCGTGGCGGCCGCCGGCGAGTGTGACACCGCCGGCGCCGGCCGCGTGGTGGACGCCTCCGGGAAGACCGTCATCCCCGGGCTGGTGGACATGCACGCCCACCACTACCGGGAGCACCGCGGGCACCGGCCGCGCCGGGACTACGAGGTGGCGAGCTACCTGGCCTACGGCCTGACCACGACGCTGGACAACAGCATGTGGTCGGAGAACATCTTCCCCACCGCCGAGCGCATCGAGGCCGGGCGGATGGTGGGGCCGCGGACCTACAGCACCGGCGACCCGCTCTACCAGGGCGACGGGCCGAACCAGAACGAGATCGACAGCTACACCACGGCCCTGAACAACGTGCAGCGGCTGAAGTCCTGGGGCGCGGTCTCCATCAAGCAGTACTCCCACCCCCGCCGCGACCAGCGGCAGTGGATCATCGACGCCTCCCGGCGCGAGGGTCTGGCGGTGACCGGCCACTGGAACCCCGGCATCGTGCTGGACGGGCACACCGGCTGGGAGCACTCCCTGGACTGGCCGGTGATCCAGCGCGACGTGACCGAGCTCTACGGCCGGGCGAACGCCGTCTACTCGCCGACCCTGGTCGTCGGCGGACACGGCGCCTCGAACATCGACTGGTTCTTCCAGGACAGCGACGTGTGGAAGGACCCGAAGCAGCGGGACTGGATGCCGTGGCGGATGCTCACCTTCCTACGTGAGCGCCCGAAGCGGCCGAAGACCGACTACAGCTGGCCCCTCACCGTCCACGGCGTGGCCGACGTCATGGAGGCCGGCGGACACGGCGCGGTGGGCGGACACGGTGAGCATCACCCGCTCTCGCCCCACTGGAACATCTGGATGTACGCCGACGTCGTGGGCGAGATGGAGGCGCTCCGGATCGCCACCCAGGAGGGGGCCTGGTTCCTGGGTGCCGACGAGGACCTCGGCTCCCTGGAGAGCGGCAAGCTGGCCGACCTGCTGGTGCTGAACTCGAATCCCCTGGAGGACATCCGGAGCACGCTGGACATCCGGTACGTCATGAAGGGCGGGCGCCTGTACGAGGCCGCCAGCCTGGACGAGGTCTGGCCCCGACAGCGCGACTTCGGCGAGCGGTACTGGGTGGACCCGGCGGCGCTGGTGGACGACGCGCGGCCCCTGGAGCCAAAAGAGTAGCCCCCGTCTCCGCGGAGACGCCTACATTCCGGCGCGCTCCGCCACGTACTCGGCCGCCTGCCGGTGGGTGGCGTACCACACGTCGCCCTCACCGGCCCGGCTCTCGATGTAGCTGAGGAGATCCCGGAGGACGACGAACCGGGAGCGGCGGCCGATCACCTGCGGGTGCATGGTGAGGAGGAAGATGGTGCCCTCCCGGTAGGCCACGTCGAACTCGTCCTGCCACACCCGGAGCACCTCCCGCGGCGGCGCGTACCGGTCGGACATGGGGTTCATGTGCGGCCAGTCGTCCAGGATCCAGGAGACCGGGAGCTCCACGATGCCCGTGGGCTCACCCTCCGGACCGACCAGCTCGTACGGCCGGTCGTCGGCCATGAGGGAGCTGTCGTACAGCACGTCCAGCTCCCGGAGGATGCCCAGCGTGTTCGGGCTGAAGTCCCAGGAGGGGGCCCGGTAGCCGACGGGGCGCCGCCCGGCGGCCTCCTCCAGGTAGTCGAAGGCCCGGCCCGTGAGCCGGCGCTCCCTCCTGCGCGAGAGGCTCGTGTTCTGCTCGTGGATCCACCCGTGGACGCCGATCTCGTGAGCCGGCTCCGCCGCGCGGATGGAGTCGGCCACCTCCGGGTTCAGCATCAGGGTGACCGCCGGGATGAAGAAGCTGGCCGGAATCTCCCGCTCGGAGAGGAGGTCCAGGATCCGCTCCAGCCCCCGGCGCGGGCCGTAGGCGCCCCGGGAGAGATCCCGCGGCGACGGCGGCCGACCGTCCAGGTGGACCGTCCCGTCGTCCACGTCGAAGGAGAGGAGCACCGCCACCCGGGCCCCGCCGGGCCACTGCTCCGGCGTCAGGTCCCGCCCCGCCGTGACCCGGGTCATCTCCTCCCGGATCCGCTCCTCCGACCAGTCCCACGCCGGGTCCTCGGCGGCGGACGCTTGCCCGCTCTCTCCGAGGTAGCTGCCGCCGCTCCTCCCCGAGTCGCCCGGGGCGCCGCAGGCGGCGAGCAGGACGGTCAGCGCAGAGGCGACGGCGGTCGTCAGGCGGCGGTCGATTCTCACGGTCCCGCTCCTCTCGGTGTGCATCGGGTTCTCCCGGGGGGCAGCCCGTGCCCGTCGATCCCGGTCATCCGTCCCCGGGCGTCTCCGCGGAGACGCCGGCCGCGCCCTCCGCCGACCCGGCCTCCTCCAGCAGCTCGTCCACCGTGCGGGCCAGCTCCTCCACGATCCACCCCTCCAGGGCCGAGGCCCGGAAGCCGTCCCGCAGGCCGCGGTAGTAGTCCAGCACGTCCTCCTTCGGCGCCCCGAAGCGGTCGAAGAGGTCGTCGCCGACGCGACGCACGTCCCGGAGCATGGCCCGGGCGTTGTGGAGCTTGTCGGCGGCCGAGACCAGGAGCACGTCCTCCTCCTTCTCCGGCAGCGACTCCACGTACCGCTCCCGGCGCTCGTCCCACGCGTCCTCCCCTTCACCGGAGCCCTGGGTGCAGCCCGCCACGATGCGGGCCACACGCTCGCCGAACCGCTCCCGGATCTCCTCCAGCCGCTCGGGACCGCCCCGGTCCTCCACCACGTCGTGCAGCAGGGCGGCCACGGCCTGCTCCTCGTCGCCGCCCGCCTCGAGCACCAGGGACATGACGCCGGCCAGGTGGGCGAAGTAGGGAACGCCCGTTCCCGGGCGGGTGTGGCCGGAGTGGGCCCGGAGCGCGTAGCCCAGGGCGAGCTGGAAGCGGGGACTCAGGCGATCCTCGACCATCGTTCTCCTTCATCGTCTGTCTCGAACGTCTCCACTCGACCTCCCTCAGAAGCCCGGCAGCGCCGCCCGGACGAGGAGCCCGACGGCCAGGGCCAGGGTCACGCTGGCGAACGTGCCCACGAGGAAGTACTCGACGCTCTCCCGCCCCTCCCAGTCCACGGCCCGGACCAGCCCCTTGGCGGCGAGCACGAAGCCCACGGCGGCGAAGCTGTCCAGGAGGACGAAGACGAAGACCAGAAATCGCTCCAGGTTACCGATCGTAAGGCCGTGCCGGAGAGTCGACTCCATCGATCCAGTTCCGGCAGGAAACGTGTCCCCCTTCTCCAGGATGCCCCGGACCACGTGGGTGCCGCCCCGGACCAGGAAGACGACGGCCGCGGCCCCGAGGGCGCCGGCGGTCAGGACCTCCGCGGAGCCCGGGAGCGCCGACGGGTCCAGCGTGGGCCGCAGGTTCCGGCCGCCCGCGACGCCGGCGACGAGGACGAGGAACAGGGCGTTCAGGGCGATCTCGTACTCGGCCCGCAGCTCCCACCACCGGCCCTCTCGCACCCGGCGGATGCACTGGTGGCGGAGCTCGGGGAGCAGGAGAGCCAGGGCCAGGAAGGCCGTGGACAGGAGCGCCGCCGGGAAGCCGGGCCCCACCAGGAAGAGGACGGCGCCGGCCCCCAGGATGGATCGGGCGGCCACCCGCTTCCTCCACGCTCGCAGCCCGGGGCCGTCCAGCGCCGCCACCTCCTGCCGTCCCACCGGGTCCCGAACGGGGCCGTAGTTGGCCAGCACCCACACCAGGGTCACCTCGGCCCACAGGAGGACGGATGCGGGCGTCTGCGGCCACGCCAGCTCCACGGGCGTCATCGGCTCCACTCCTCTGCGGTGGCGTAGCGGGAGAGCAGGCTCTCGAGGCTCTCCTCGCCGTCACGATAGGCGCGCCAGCCGGCGGCCGCGAGCCGCTTGCTCACCGCCTGCCGGGTGACGCCGATCTCTCCCGCCGCCTCCGTCTGGCTGGCGCCGCCGCGAACGAACCGGATCGCCTCACGCTGGGCGTCGGTGAATCGCTGGCGCTGCCAGTCCAGGAGCCGCGACAGCCCGCCCAGGACCCGGTCGTCCTCCCCGAATCCGGAGAAGACACCACCGTGGAGCCCTTCCTCGTGCGCCACCTCGAGGGCCTGCCGGGCCCGGTGGAACGCCGGGCCGTCCATGCCGATGGCCCGCTCCTCGAGCTCCGTGTCCAGGCCACCGAAGCCGACGCCGGTCCAGAAGCGGAGCTCCGGGAGGCGATCCCGGAGCCGCCACATCAGCTCCGGCACCGTCCCGGGGCGGACCAGCAGGCCCTGGAACTCGTCCCCCACGGTGATCGTGAAGTCCGCCAGGACCGCCTCGCCCAGCTCCCGGTTGAGCCGGTCGAGGAGGTCGCCGAGGCGCTCCTGCACCGCGCGCCGCTCGTCGGCCTCCAGGTCGCGGGAGGCCGAGATGTCGCCGATGAAGGCGGTGGCCCGGCGGGGGCGGGGGGACTCCCCTCCTCCGCCGGAATCGCTGTTCGACGTCATCTCGCACCTCCCGCCTCCGTGCTCGCCTGTCACCGGGTTCTGTCAACTCTACACAGTTTACAGTCGGCCTGTCAACCTTGGGACGTAGCGCCAGGACCCGTCAACCTCTTTCAGTTTACAGCGGTGACGTCAATACATACAGGTTGACAGGCGGCTCCGTGGGGATCGCTTGCCCCGGAGACTGCTCCGGGGCACCCTGCGCAGCGTCATCGGCGCACTCTCCCGCGAAAGGACCTCCCGTGACCCGAGACCACGCCCGCCGCTCGCCCTCGCCCCCCTGCCGCTGCGGACGCCGACCCGGCGCGGCGGTCCTGATGGCCGGACTGGCGCTTCTCCTCCTCGCCGCCCCGCCGGCCGCCGCACAGGAGCCCTTCCCCGACGCCACCGAGGGCCTCGACCGCCAGGAGGGATTCTTCCCCCTGTACCACGATCCCGGTGAGGGACGCCTGCTCATGGAGGTGCCCGAGGACGGGCCCGAGTTCCTCTACCTGGTCTCCCAGGCCACCGGCATCGGCTCCGACGATCTCGGCCTGGACCGGGGCGAGATCGGCTCCGAGTACCTGGCTCGCTTCGAGCGCTCCGGAGACCGGGTCTTCCTCACGCTCCAGAATCCGGAGTTCCGCGCCGCTGCCGACCCGGATCCCGAGCTCCGACGGTCGGTCGAGGAGTCCTTCCCCACCTCGAGGATCGGGAGCCTGGAGGTGCTGGCCGAACAGGACGGCCGGCTCCTGGTGGACGCGACTCCGCTCTTCCTCCGGGACGCCGTGGGCATCGCCGGGGACCTGGCCGACGAGGGAGAGGGGAGCTTCGAGGTGGACGAGGCGCGGAGCACCATCCACGCTCCGCGGACGAAGGCCTTCCCGGAGAACACCGAGGTGGAGGCGGCCCTGACGTGGTCGTCCGAGGACCCGGGCCCCGAGGTGAGGGGCCATACCCCCGACGGCAGGGCTCTCACGCTGCGCCTGCACCACTCCTTCGTGCAGCTGCCCGGGGAGGGCTACGAGCCGCGCGAGCCCGACCCCCGGATCGGCCTCTTCACCGTCGACTTCTACGACTACGGCCGGTCCCTGGAGCAGGGCTACGAGGACGCCTACGTCACCCGGCACCGGCTCGAGAAGGCGAACCCCGGCGCGCCGATGAGCGAGCCGGTGGAGCCCATCGTCTACTACATGGATCCGGGCATCCCGGAGCCGTACCGGACGGCCTTCCGGGAGGGCGCCGAGTGGTGGAACGAGGTCTTCGAGGCCGCCGGGTTCCGGAACGCCTTCCGGGTGGAGATCATGCCGCCCGACATGGATCCGCTCGATGCACGCTACAACGTGATCCAGTGGGTGCACCGCACCGAGGCCGGCTCCTCGATCGGCCCCTCCTTCGTCGACCCCCGCACCGGCGAGATCATCAAGGCCGCCGTCCGGATGGACTCGCACCGGTCGCTGGCCGACTTCGACATCTACATGGGGGCGGTGCCCGCCGCCGGCGAGACGGACGGGCGGGGGACCCTCGGCGGCTGTCGGATGGGCTCCGGGGCGGGCGCGGGCCTGGGCTGGGCGGCCACGCTCGACCCCGACGTGACGGCCGAGGAGTTCGCCATGGCCCGCCGCCGCCAGCACGCCGCTCACGAGGTGGGCCACACCCTGGGGCTCTCCCACAACTTCATCGCCGCCAGCTACGGGCGCGCCTCGGTCATGGACTACCCGGCGCCGCTCGTCCGCGTCGAGGACGGCTCGGTGGACCTCTCCGACGCCTACCGCCCCGGTCCGGGCCTCTACGACACGCTGGCGATCCGGTACGCCTACGAGAGCTTTCCGGACGGCCGCGAGGACGCGGGCCTGGACTCGATCGTCGCCCAGGCCACCGACGCCGGCGCCGGCTACGTGACCAACCCGCACGAGTCGAGCTGGAGCTCACACCCGGAGGCCTCGACCTGGGTCAACGGCTCCAACGTGCTGGACGAGCTGGACCGGCTCCTGGGCGTCCGCCGCTTCCTCCTCGACCGCTTCGGCGAGGAGGCGCTGCGCCCCGGCGAGCCGCTGGCCGAGCTGGACCGCAGGCTGGCGCCGGTCTACCTGCACCACCGCTTCGCGATCACGGCGGCCGCCAAGGCCGTCGGGGGAATGGCCTTCCGGTACGGGGTGCCCGGCGAGGACGTGGCCGCCACGAAGCTGGTGCCCGCCGAGCGCCAGCGGCGGGCGCTGGACCTGCTGACCCGGGCGATCCGCCCCGCCGAGCTGGCGATCCCCGAGGACGTGCTCCGGAAGATGGCACCGGAGCCCTTCGGATACGGCGCGGGGCCCCGGGAGTTCGAGGGACGCACCGAGCCCGCGTTCGACCACCTGGAGGCCGCGCGCACCCTGGCCCGCATGGCGGTCGGGGGGCTCCTGGACCCGAGGCGCATGTCGCGGGTGGCGGCCTTCCACGACCGGGACGCCTCGCTTCCCGCTCCCACGGACGTGGTCGGGCGACTGGTGGCCGAGACCTGGGAGCGGCGCCCGGCCGGGGGCGCGGAGCGGCCGGTCCTGGCCCGCGCGGTGGAGCGGCTCCTGGCCGACGAGCTCATGCGACTCGGATCCGACGCGGACGCGGCGCCCGAGGCCCGGGCCGCTGCGGAATGGGGGCTCCGCCGGATCCTGTCGCTGGCCGGCGAGGGCCGGGAGCGGACCGGCGCGGACCCCGCCGATCTCGACGCCGAGGAGCTGGCGCATCGGCAGAGCGTGGCGGCCGACGTCCGGCGTTTCCTCTCCCGGGACTTCGGCGAGCGGACCCTGCCCGGGGCCCTCGATCCGCCCCGGGGAACGCCCATCGGGGACGGAGGCTCCGGCGGCGGGGGACGCTGAGGGCGAGCGGCGAGTCGGTCGCTATCCCGCCGTCGGGTCCTCCACGACCCCCACGAAGAGCACGGTGCCGGACAGCCGCTCGCGGATGGCGAACAGGAAGGGCCGATCCACCCGGAAGGTCGTTGGTCCGGAGGTGGCCCCGATCCCCACGCCGGTGGCCGCGGCGGCCTCGGTCCCCTCCTCGTTCACCTGCACGTAGCTCTTCTGCTTCACCCAGTCGATGTACAGGCACGGGTCGACGCCCGACGTACAGGCGGGCGTCTCGGCCATGCGGCTGAAGTCGGCCGAGTCGGTGCTGAAGGCGGGCCCCATGCCCATGCGCACCAGCGGGCGGTTGAGCAGCGCCTCGTAGTCGAGCTCGAAGCGCGGCATCTCCACCCGCACCTCGCCGCCGTCGCCGAACTGCTCGACCAGCGCCCGCCACTCCCCGGCGTCCATGGCCGCCACCAGCGAGTCCAGGGAGGTCCCCTCGGCGGGGAGGACCACCGTCATGGAGAACGCCTCGCCGCCGTACGGCAGGTCCGCCGCCCGGTACCCCTCCGTCCGGGCCCGCCCCACCCCCTCCATCTCCGTGCTCATCATGGGGACGGTCACCGTGGAGCCGTCGGCCCGTCGGAACTCGGCGTCGGAGGTCTCGGACTCGTCGAACCGGTCCGTCCACTCCCCCTTGAAGTAGACCGTGTTGGCGAGGAGCGCGACCAGCTCCCGGATCATCGCCGGCGTCACCAGCTCCTCGATCTTCCCGTTCGTGCCCTCGGCGACCCAGCTGTTGATGGCGTCCGCCGTGGCCGGGTCGCGGAAGTCCACGTTCTCCACCCGGGCGTCGAAGGCCCCGGTCACCCGATCCTCGTACTCGGCGAGGAAGGGCCAGCCCGTCTGCAGCCAGACCGAGTTGGCCAGCAGGAACTCGACCCGGGGATCCAGGCCCCGCAGCAGTTCGATCAGACCGGCGTAGGACTCGTTGATGGCCGCCAGCTCGGTGTCGCCGAACCCGAGCGCGGACCGCATGGCGTCGTAGGTCCGCCCGTCGGCGCCGTTCAGGGCCATGCCCAGGGCCATGGAGGCGCTCAGCGGCGAAATGAAGTGGTTCGTCCCCGGCTCCTCGGCGTACAGCTCGTCCATGAGCCGAAACCCGAAGCGGTTGCTGGCCTCGATGGTCCGCTGCTCGGCGTCGGTCAGGCTCCGGGGCAGCGACTCGATGGGGTCGTCGCCCCCGGGATCGGGACCGAGCGGGCCGTCGCAGGCCGTGACCGGGAGGAGGGCGAGCAGGAGGAGAGCGGCGGAGGCGGACCGTCGGACGTCAGGTGTCATGATCTCGCGTGGGCCGGGGGCGTCGTTCTCGTTCCCTCTCGACCCGGGGACGAGCGAGCCCGCCGGCCGTGACATCGTCTCCGGAGCGACCGAGCGCCGGGCGTCAGCCCGCGGCGCCGGTCGCCCCGGACGCGGGGGCCTCCCGCGGCTCCGCCTCCTCCTCCGAGGGCTCCGGCACCTGGGAGCGGACCAGGAGCACCGTGCCCGCCGCCAGCAGCGCGCCGAAGGCGAAGGGCGTGGCGAAGCCGAATCGGATCAGGTAGCCGGCGGAGATCTGGCCGAAGGAGATGCCCAGGCCGAAGGCCATGGTGAGCACCGACAGCTGGGCGCCGGACTGCCCCTTCCGCGACAGGTCACCGGCCAGCGCCAGCGCCGGGGCGAAGACCGCCGCCGCGCTCACCCCCTGCAGGAGGCGGGCGCCCACCATCTGCCAGGGCGTCGTGACCAGTCCCTGCAGCAGGGTGCCCGGCACGAGGCCGATCAGCCCCACCACGATGAAGGTGCGGCGGCCCACCCGGTCGCTGGCCGACCCCACCAGGGGCTGCACCACGGCCAGGGCGGCGATCAGGGCCGAGAACTCCACCGCGAAGAGGAAGGGCCCCTGGCCCAGCCGCTCGTTCACGCTGGGCTCGATGGGAGCCAGCAGGGCGATGCACGCGCTCATGACGAAGGTGACGATCCCCAGCGCGAAGATCGGGTCCAGGATCCGCTCCGGCGAGGCCGACCGCACCCGCAGCGCCAGCCGCTCCCGGGTGGGCATCGTCTCCTCCGGGTCCTCGACGAAGATCTGCACCAGCACGGCGCTCAGGAGCGCCGCGAAGGCGGCCAGGTAGAACGTGGCGTCGAAGCCGGAGAGGGTCACCTCGGCGAGACCGGGAACCGGGTACGGCCCGCCCTCCATGACCCCGCCGGCCACCAGCGGCCCGGCGCCGAAGCCGACCAGGCGCAGGGAGTTGTACACGCCCATGTTCCCCCCCCGGTTCTCGAAGGCGCTGATCTCGTTCACCAGCGCCACGCCGGCGGTGATGGTCAGCGACGCGGCGACCCCCTGCACCGCGCGGATGCCGAGCACGCCGACGTAGGACTCGACGAAGGAGAAGGAGACGTTGGCGCCGGCGAAGATCCACAGGCCCAGGATCACGAAGAGGGTGCGCCGACCCGCGCGGTCCGAGAGGCGGCCCGCCAGGGGCTGGCTCACGGCGCTGATCAGGCCGAAGAGCGCCAGGACCAGGCCGGCCATCAGCTCCACGGAGAGCCCGAAGCGGGTGCCGGTCACCTGTCCGCTGGCCACGTAGAGCGGCAGGACGACGATGAGGAACGAGTTCCCGAAGGCGTCGGCCATCCGGGCCAGACCCAGGACGATGACGCGGATGTCCAGCCCGGTGTCCGACCAGATGTAGTCGTCTCGGCTCAAGGAGGAGCGGTCCAGTTCGGCGATTCACGAAGGCTGCGAGGCGGCCGCCCCGGGACTGCGCCGCGGGCGCGGCGCCGGGAGTGCGGCCGCCCCGTGGAGGTGCAGGAATCGTGCGCCGGCGGGGACGGGCCCGTCGACGGACGCCGCGTCGAGCGGCGCCCGGCATCCGCTCAGCGTCTCACCACCGGGAGCACGATCCGCGACGGATGCTCTTCGGAATGGTGGACCGCGTTCCGGGCCGTCACGCCCCCGGACTCGCTCCAGTTCTCCCCGCCCGTGTTCAGGTTGCGGGTGAACCGGGGGAAGTTGCTGCTCGAGACCTCGATCCGGATCCGGTGGCCCTCGGCGAAGGTGTTGCTGGTGGACATGGGGCTCACCTCGAGCTCGTAGACACGCCCCTCCTCCATGAACGCCTCGCGATCGTAGCCCTCCCGGTAGCGAGCCCGCTGGATGGTCTCCACCAGGTTGTAGGCCGTCCCGTCCGGGTGCACGTCCACCAGCTTGACGGTGAAGTCGGTGTCCGGGGCGTCCGAGGAGACGAAGAGCGTGATCTCGATGGTGCCGCTCACCTCCACGGCCTCCTCCAGGGGGGCGGTGCTGAAGACCAGCACGTCCTGCCGCGATTCCACCGGCCGCTGGTCGAAGCTCCCGGCATCGATGGCGCCGCCGATGCAGCAGACGTTGCCGCCCAGCGAGGGCACGGGATTGTCCGGGTCGTAGGTGAGGGAGTCGGCGTCCGGCGTCGCCCCCGGCCCGTCGGGCGTGAGGCGGCCGTCGCCGAAGAGGCTGTTCGCTCCCTGCTCTCCGCTTGCCAGGTAGTAGGGAACCATCTCCGTGTCCTCCGGCGGCCACTCCGCGGAGGTCTGCCACCGGTTCTCCCCCATGGTGTAGAATCGAACCCGGGGCATGGTGTCCACGACGGCGCTCTCCTCGCCCTTCAGCCAGTAGTCGAACCAGCCGTGGATCATCCGCCGGTAGTCGAAGCGGGCGTCACCGACGCTGCGCTCCCCGACGACCGTCTCCTCGGTGGCACGCTCGAACGCACAGTGGGTCACCGGTGCCACCAGGGCGTGCTGGTTCCGGCGGACCTCCGGGTCGTCGGCCGCGGACCGCACGTGGTTGAACAGCGCCAGGTTCGGGCTGATGGAGACGTCGTACCAGGACATGAGCCACAGGCTCGGTACGCCGAACCCCATGCCCTCGTGGTAGAGGCCGCCCTCGTGCCACGCCGGGTCGTCCGGGGCACGGGCGATCATCCGTCCGCCGGTGGCCACCGGCTTCGGATCGGCGAAGATGCCGTGCGGCCCCCGGACGTTCTCCAGGATGTCCTCCACCGGCAGGTGCCAGAGCGCCTCCTCCCAGTCCACCTCCGGCGAGTCCGGCGCCAGGTCCCAGAAGCGGGAGACCCGGACCCGCTCCTCCCGCGTCAGATCGTCGGCGAAGGTGGGGCGGTGCATGCGCTGGACGCCGTAGAGCCACGTATAGAAGAGCATCTGCCGGGCGCCTCCCCGGTACCAGTTGCCCTGTTCGTGGAACCCGCCGACCTCGCCCACTCCCGCGCCGAAGCCCTGCGGCACCATGGCCGCGTGGGCCGGATGGTCCAGGGAGGCGAGCCCCATCTGCCACTCGGCGCTGGACGAGCAGCCCAGCGTGCCCACCCGTCCGTTGGACCACGGCTGCTCCTCGATCCACGAGAGCGCGTCGTAGCCGTCCGTCAGCGGAGGCCCGAGGATGTCCCAGGTCCCCTCCGAGAAGTAGCGGCCCCGCTCGTTCTGGACGACCAGGGCGTAGCCGTCGCTCACCCACTCCATGGCGTCGCGGATGATCCGCCGGTTCAGCTCACCCTCCCGGTACCAGTTGAAGTTGTAGGGGGTGCGGACGAAGACCGTCGGCACCGGGTCCCCCGTCTTCGGCCGGTAGATGGTGGTGGAGAGCCCCACGCCGTCCCGCATGGGGACCAGCACCTTACGGCTGATCTCGGCGATCTCGCGTAGCTCCCGGAGCTCCGCCCGGGCCACGTCCTCCTGGCCCATCGCCGGCGGGGCGCCCGGGGGAAGGAGCAGGAGGAGAAGGGCGGAGAGCGGGACGAGATCGCGCATGGTCGGTCCTCGTGGAGGGCGGGGGCGAAACGGTCCGGACGTCGCGCCTGCAACCTCCGTATCACGGGCCGTCGCCCGCCGTGGGACGAAGCCCGGTCCTCGGTGTGGGGAAACTCCCCCCCACTCTTCTCATTCGCCCGTGTCACCGCTCCCGCCGTGGACGCCGAGCGACGCGGAGGCCAGCTCCGAGAGCGGCCCGACGAGCTCCTCCAGGTCGGCCCACAGGCCCAGGTACAGGTACCGCTCGCGGGTCAGCTGCTCCTCGGCCTCCCGGTCCTCGTCGATGAACACCTGCAGGTCGTCGAAGGTGCGGATCCCGGCCTCGTAGCTCTCCCGGGCCAGATCCAGCCGCTCCCGGGCCAGCTCGAAGTTCTGCTCCAGCACCTCCAGGCGGTCGGCCCGCCGGCGCAGCTCCGAGAGCAGGTCGCCGATCCGCTTCTCGATCTCCAGGCGCCGCTTCGTGCGCTCCGCCCTGGCCTCGTCCAGCTCGGCCCGGGCCCGGCCCGTCCGCTCCCGACGGTCGAACCCCTGGAAGAGGTTCCAGGAGACGGTGACCCCCAGCTGGCCGAAGGTGTCGCTGGGATCCAGGTTCAGGAACCGGGCCTCGGCGGCCCCGTTCTCGGACCGGACGTGGGCGTAGCTGGCGCGAACCTCCGGCACGTACCGCGTCCACGCCGCCGTGGAGGCGGCGGAGGCGGCCCGGGCGTCGGCCTCCAGGGCGCGGATCTCGGGGTCCGTGGTGACGGCCTTCCGGACCAGCCGCTCCCGGTCCAGCGCGCCCGCGTCGGGGAGGCGTCCCATCCCCCGCAGGCTGCCGAAGTCGTGCTCGCCGTTCCGGCGGAGCCCCATGACCCGCCGCAGGTTCCGCCGCTCCCGCTCGGCCAGGTCCCGGGCGTCGAGGACCGCCAGTCGGGCCCGCCCCACCTCGCCGCGGGCCCCCAGCGAGTCCGTGCGGGTGGCCACGCCGGCCTCGACCCGGCGCCGGGTGATCTCCAGCTCCTCGCGCCGCGCCTCCAGCTGTCGTCGGGCCACGTCCAGGAGGCGCTGCTGCTCCAGGGCGTCGAAGTACGCCCGCTTCACCCGGCCCACCACCGAGCGCTCGTTCACGGTCAGGCGGTGCCGTGCTGCGTCCACCCGGGCCTCGCCCTCCCGGAAGTCCAGGATCCGGCGACCGCCCTCCAGCAGCGTCCAGTCGAACCGGAGCTGCTGGGTGGCCGACTTCCGGGTGAAGGACAGCGGCTCCGGTGCCTCCCGGTACCGCCCGTCCTCCCCCTGGAAGGTCACCCGCGTGGCGCTGGTCCGGTCGAAGTCCGCGCTGGCCGTCACCTCGGGGAGGAAGGCGCCCCAGTCCGCCCAGCGGCCGGCCTGTTCGCCGGAGAGCCGTGCCCGGGCCGCCGACAGCTCCGGGCTGTTCCGCAGGGCCAGCCGGAGCGCGCGGTCCAGCGACAGGGTGTCCCCCGGCCGGCCCCCGGCCGCTCCCAGCGCCACCACGCTCCGCCCCGGTGTCGTCGCGGCGCTTGCCTCCGCCTCCCCGTCCTGGGCCGCCGCCGGGCCGGGCGTCAGCAGGGTACCCAGCAGGACCGCCGCCAGCACGCCGGGAAGCGCGATTCGGGCGTCCGTTCCGTCGCTCGGGCGGCTCATGCCGTCCTCCCGGCCGCCGCCGTCACCGCGTCCGCCGACAGCCTCGGATCCGCGTCCCGGGACTCGACGGTCCCGTCCCGCAGGGCCACCACGCGGCCGGCGTGCGCCGCGATGTCGTGCTCGTGGGTGACCATGATGATGGTCTGTCCCGCCTCCCGGAGCTGGCGGAAGAGCCCCATGATCTCCGCCGACGTCTCCGAGTCCAGGTTCCCGGTGGGCTCGTCGGCCAGGAGGATGGCCGGCTCGTTCACCAGCCCGCGGGCGATGGCCACCCGCTGGCGCTGTCCCCCGGACAGCTCGTTCGGCTGGTGGTCCATCCGGTCCGCCAGGCCCACCGCCGAGAGGGCGTCGGCGGCCCGTTCCCTCCGCACGTCCGGCGGGGCGCCCGCGTAGACCAGCGGCAGCTCCACGTTGTGGAGGGCCGACGCCCGCGGGAGGAGGTTGAACGACTGGAAGACGAAGCCGATCTCCCGGTTCCGGATCTCCGCCAGCTCGCCGTCCTCCAGGTCCTGCACGGGCTGGCCGTTCAGCTCGTACTCGCCCGACGTGGGGGTGTCCAGGCAGCCCACCAGGTTCATGAGGGTCGACTTGCCGGACCCCGACGGCCCCATCACCGCGATGTACTCGTTCTCCTCGATGACGAGATCCACGTCCCGGAGCGCGTGGACGGTCTCGGTGCCCATCTCGTAGTCCTTGCTCAGCCCCCGGGTGACGATGGGCCGTGCCTTCGGGGCCGCGGCGACCCCCGCGCCTCCGTCCGGCCCCGGCGCCGTGCCGGCCGCCGCCTCCCCTCCGTGTCGCGCCGTCGCCTCGTGCGTCATCTCGACCTGCCTCGTCGTCGTTGGATCCTGGTTCGCGCTCTTCGACCGTCCGTCCGCCGTCCCGACCCCCGTTCGCCGCGCGTCACTCGTAGCGGAGCGACTCCACGGGATCGAGTCGGGCCGCCCGTCGCGCCGGGAGCACCCCGGCCGCCAGCCCGATTCCCGTGAGGATGGCCAGGGCCGAGAGGGCGATGGGCCACGAGAGCTTCGGGTTCATCAGGTACTGCATGGCCTGGTTTCCGGCGGGGATGCTGTCCACCCCGACCACGATGGCCGAGGCGAGCGCCATTCCGATGGCGCCGCCGATCAGCGTGAGCATCATGGCCTCGAAGACGAACTGGGCCACCACGTGCCGGCGCCGCGCCCCCACCGCCCGCTTGATGCCGATCTCCCGCGTCCGCTCTCGCACGACCACGTACATGATGTTCGCCACCCCGACGCCGGCCACGAGCAGCGTGAAGGCGCCCACGAGGCCGAGGAAGATCTGGATGCCGAGCCCGATCTTCGAGATCTGCTCCTCCGACTCGATGAAGTCCCACATGGGGAGCGCGCGCTCGTCGTCGGCGGCGAAGGCGTGCCGGGAGCCGAGGACGCGACGGATCTCCCGCTTGGTCGCCGGCGCCCGCTCCACGCTCCGCGGGCGCACCAGGAGGTGGCTCACGTACTCCCGCCCGTAGATGGCGCGGAAGGTGGTGGCCGGGATGATGGCCCGCTCGGCGTCCGGGCCGTTGCTCATGCTGCTCTGGAACTTCTCCCGCATGGTGCCGACGACGGTGAACGGGAGCCCGTCCAGCCGCACCGTCTCCCCCACGGGATCCGAGTTCCCGAACAGGTCCACCGCGATCTCGTCGCCCAGGAAGAGCACGCGGCGACGCTCCTCCAGGTCCCGTGCGTTCAGGAAGCGGCCGCCGGGCGCCGGGTCCATGCTCCGGAGCTCGGAGAACGCCGGCTCCACGCCCTCCATGTAGGTCGTGGTGCGCACGTCGCCGTGCTCCAGGGTCGTGCTCCCCCGGCCGTAGGAGGGGCTGGTGAGGTCGATCTCCGGGATCGAGCGCTCCAGCAGCTCCAGGTCGGCCTCCCGCAGGCGGATGCGCCGCCCCTTGGGCAGGCCCTCGTGCGTCTGGCTGGTCGTGCCGCTGTAGATCTTGAAGATCCGGTCGCCGGCGCCCAGCTGACCGTCGACGAAGGTCCGGCGCAGCCCCTCGCCGAAGGAGAGGAGCAGGACCACCGACAGGGTGCCCCAGGTGACGGCGAAGGTGGTGAGCAGCGCGCGCTTCCGCTGCGACTTCAGGTCCGACAGGAACTCGGAGACGAGGATCCTCCACATGGCGCCCCCTCACCCGCTCCGCAGGCACTCGACGGGGTCCAGCCGGGCCGCCTGTCGGGCGGGAAAGAAGCCCGCCGCCAGCCCGACCGCCCCCAGCAGGGTCACGGTCACCGCGATCACCAGCGGCGAGATGGTGGGCGTCCCGACGAACTCGTCCATGGGGACCAGGGCCAGGAGGCGGACGATGCCCACCGACGCCAGGAAGCCGGCGGCGGCGCCCAGCGCCACGATGCCCCCGGCCTCGGCCAGGAACTGCGCCATGATGTCCCGCTGCCGGGCCCCCACGGAGCGACGGATGCCGATCTCGGGCATCCGCTCCCGGACGACGATGTACATGATGTTCGCCACGCCCACGCCGCCCACGCTCAGGGTGAAGCTGCCGACCAGGGCGAAGAAGAGGTTGAACCCCAGGAAGAGGTAGTCGAACTGCTGCTCGAACTCGGCCGTGTCCCACACCTGCAGCGCGTCCTCGTCGGCCGCGTCGAACTTGTGCCGGGCGCCCAGCACCCGGTAGACCTCGCGCTCCACGGCCTTCGTGCGGCCGGGATCCGAGGTCCGGTAGACGAAGTTGGCCACGTGCCGGTCGCCGAAGACCGCCCGGTGGGTGGTGGCCGGGATGAAGATCCGGTCCTCGTCGCGGGAGTTGTAGGAGGAGTTCTGGTTCTTCTCCTTCATCACGCCCACGACCAGGAAGGGCACCTGGCCCACCTGCACCCGCTGGCCCACCGGCTCGCCGCCCTCGCCGAAGAGCAGCTCGGCCAGGTCGTCGCCCAGCACCGCCACCCGCCGGCGCTCCTCCATGTCCAGCCGGTTCAGGAAGCGGCCGCCGCGGCGGGCGATGACGTTCCGGAGCCGGCCGTAGACGGGCCGGACACCGGTGATGTTGGGATTCGCGCTCTCCCGCCCGTGGCGCACCGGCACGCCGCGCTCGCTGTACTCGGGGCTCATCTGGACGATCTCCGGGATCTCCCGCCGGAGGGCGGCCCCGTCCTCCTCGTCCAGCTGGATGCTCCGCCCGTCGGGGAACCCGGCGTGGGGGACCGTCGTGCGGCCGCCGAAGAGGATGACGATGCGCTCGCCCAGGCCGTGGAAGTTCTCCCGCGTCTGCTCCTCCAGGCCGACGCCGAAGGCCAGCAGCACCACCACGGCCACGGTGCCCCAGGCGATGCCCATGACCGTGAGGAACGACCGGAGCCTGTGCGCCCGCAGGTCGGCCAGGAAGGTCCGGAGGAGGGCGACGGGCCCCATGTCACTCGATCTCCCTCGGGGCCGGCTCGACGACCTCCTCGCCCTCCTCGAGCCCCGAGAGCACCTCCACCATCACGGCGTCCGAGAGGCCGGTCTCGATGGTCCTCGTCTCCTGCTCGCCGTTCGGGCCGAGGACGGTGACCCGTGCCGAGTCGCCCTCGAAGGTGACCACCCGCTCGGGGATCACCAGCACGTCCTCCCGCTGCGCCACCCGGATCTCGGCGTTGGCGGAGTATCCGGCCCGGAGGATGGTCCCCTCCTCGGCCTCCAGCGCCAGCTCGACGGGGAAGACCGTGGAGTTCTCCTCCTGCCGGGCCTTGAGCGAGATCTGCTCCACCACGGCCGGGATCCGGGCGTCGGGGAGCGCCCCGATCTTGATGGTGGCCTCCATCCCCTCCTCCAGGCGCCCCACGTCGATCTCGTCCACGGTGCCGCGGAAGAGGAGGTCCTCCATCTCGGCCATGGTCATGAGCACCGTGCCCTCCTGGGAGGGCGTCAGCGGCACCACCGGGTCGCCCACCTCGGTGTTCTTCTCCAGGATGAAGCCGTCGACGGGGGCCTCGATGACCGTCTCCACGTTGCCGGAGGCGCTCTCGACGCGCCCCTCCTCGAGCAGCGCCAGCTGCTCCCGGGCCAGCTGGAGCTCGATCTTCGCCTGCTCGTACTTCTGCTCGGCGGCCTCCAGCTTCTCCACGGTGACGATCCCCCGCTCCCGGAGCTGTCTCGTGCGCTCGTAGTCGCGACGGAGGTACGGGAGGTCCGCCTCCCGCATCTCCACCTCGCGGCGGGCCTGCACCAGCTCCTTCGGCGTCGGGTTGGGGCGGATCTCCATGAGCGGGGTCCCGGCCTCCACGTAGTCGCCCTCGTCCGAGTGGAGCCGCTTCACCACGCCGGAGACCTGCGACTTGACGTCGATCTCCACCTCCGGCTCGATGTGGCCCACGGCCAGCGCACGGTCGGTGACCGTGTCCCGCTCCACGGTCACGGTCTCCGGCCCGGAATCGCCGTCGTCGCCCCGGGCGGCGAGGGCGGCCCCGAGGCCTCCGAGGACGACGACGGACGCGACGGCGAACAGGACCTTCCTGGATCCCTTCATGGCGGCTTTCGGCTTGGGGGGGCTGTGGGTTCGAGCCCGGTCGTCCCGGGTTACTGCCCCCTACGAGGGAGGGGGTGGAGGAAGTTTCAGCGGGCGGCCCGCCGGGAGGCGTCGGCGGGAACCGGCGACGGCGGGAAAGCGCCGCCGTGGCGGGGATCGGCGGGATCGGGTCCCGCGGACTCCGTCTCCGCGGAGACGCCGCCCCGGTGCCCCGTCCGGCACTCCCGCGGCCGACCGGAGCCGAGGCTCTGGCTGCCCGGTCTCGCGGACCGTATAGTATGTACAGAGAAATACATGCAGCTCGTTTCGCCCCCTGTACGCAGATCACCGTATCCCAACGACGGAGACCGACGATGTCCCGCACCACCCGACCGCTCCTGGGAGCGGCGCTCGTGTCCCTGGGCGTCCTCCTCGCCCCGGCCGCCGCCTCCGCCCAGTCCATCGAGGCACAGGTCGACTCGGTGAGCGCGCGGCTGAACGCCGCCCGCTCCGACCACCTCCACCTGATCGCCCCCCGTCACTTCCAGCGGGCCATCGAGCGGCTGTCGGAGGCCCGGCAGCGGCTGGAAGCGGGGGGCAGCATCAACGCCATCCGGGAACGGCTGGCGGAGGCCCGGCAGGAGCTGTCCCGCGCCGAGGAGCTCCGCGAGGTGGGGGCCGTGCTGCTGAAGCGGGCCATCGCGGCCCGGGAGGAGGCCCTGCGGGCGAACGCCACGGAGTTCGCCCCGGAGGCGTACCAGCGGGCCAGCGCCGAGCTGCTCCGGGCCGGACGCGAGGTGGAGGACGGGGACCAGAACGACGCCCGGGACCGGGCGGAGGAGGCCCGGCGGAGGTTCCGCGAGGCGCAGCTCCTGGCCATCGAGCGCAACCTCCTGGGCCGGGCCCGTGAGCTCCGGGAGCGCGCCCGGGAGCGGGACGCCCGGGACCGATCTCCCCGCCTCTACGCCCGGGCCGACTCCCTGCTCCGGTCGGCGGAGTCGCTCCTCAGGCAGGACCCCTCCAGCCAGAGCCGGGCCGCCTCCCTGGCCGAGTCCGCCGCCGCCGAGTTCCGGCACGCCACCAGGATTTCAGCCCAGGCGGACACCTTCGACCGCGACGGCGGGATCGAGGACCTGGTGCTCCGGGCGGAGAGCCAGATCCGCCGCGTGGCCTCGGCCCTGGACTTCGAGCCGGAGTTCGCCGACGGACTGGAGCCGGCCACGGACGACGTGCTGGCGGCAGTCCGCAGCCTGCAGGACGAGCGGGCCGGGCTGCAGGAGCGGGTTCTCGCTCTACGCGGGGAGGTCGACACGGCACAGGCCCGCCTGGACTCGCTGCGTCAGCGCCTGGCGCGCCTGGGCGAGAGCCAGGAGCAGGTGGCCGCCGAGCTCCGGGAGCGGCGGCGCCGGGAGGCGCGGCTGGAGGACGTCCGGACCCTCTTCTCGTCGGAGGAGGCCGAGGTGCTGACCCGCGGAGACGAGCTCGTGCTCCGGCTCATCGGCCTCCAGTTCGCGTCCGGGTCCTCCGAGATTCGACCGGAGCACTTCTCCCTGCTGACCAAGGTCCGCAGCGTCATCCGGGAGTTCCCCGACGCTCCGGTCACCATCCAGGGGCACACCGACTCACGGGGGAACGACGAGCTGAACCAGTCCCTCAGCGTCCGGCGGGCCATCGCGGTGCGGGAGTATCTGCTGGCCAACACGACCATGAGCGCCGACCGGATCGACGCCGAGGGCTACGGCGAATCCCAGCCCATCGCGTCCAACGACACGCAGGAGGGTCGGTCCATGAACCGGCGCATCGACATCGTCCTGGACATCTCCGGGCCGTAGGGGGGCGGCCCGACCCGCGGACGGGGCCCTATTCCGCCCCGGTGATCGTCAGCAGCAGGGCCGTGTCCTCCAGCGCCCGTATGTCCTGGGCCTGGCCCGGGCCGAAGAAGAGGAACTGGCCGGCCTCGAGCTCGAACTGCTCGTCTCCGACCTGGTAGTGGAGCCGACCGTCGAGGACCTGCAGGGTCATGGGCTCCGCGGCGTGATGGGTCTCCACCTCGGCCCCCTCCGCCAGGACGGTCATCGTCAGCCGCAGCTCCCCCTCCTTCACCAGGGTCCGGCCCAGGCGTCCGGTCTTGGCGTACTTCTCGTGACCCCGGAGCTCGGCCACGGTCTCCGCCAGGTCGAAGGTCAGGTGCGCGCCGGTGAGGGGACGGTCCAGGGATGACACGGTGACCTCCTCGTCGTGGGGCCCGGGGTGCGGCGGAGCCGTCCCGGGTGTGCCGCCTGCGGTCATCTGCACGTTAC
>CANPVF010000017.1 GCA_947581645.1 Candidatus Caribbeanibacter nitroreducens
CCCCGGCGGGCCCCTCCGGCGCGCCCTCCGGGCGGGCCGTGACCAGGTAGTGGTCCGCGTTCACATTCGAGCAGAACCACTTCCGGCCGTGCAGCCGGCAGGTGCCGTCGTCGGCCGGCTCGGCGCGGGTCCGGTTGGCGGGCACGTCGGAGCCTCCCTGGATCTCGGTGACGAACTGGGCCCCGTGCACCACGCGGCCCGGCCCGGAGTCCCGGACCTGCCGCGCCACCGTCTCGTGCACCTCGCGGTCGCCGTGCGCCTCCAGGACGCGAACGAGCCCGTCGGTGCACGCGGCGGAGCACGCCACACCCGCCTCGCCGTTCTGGGAGGAGAGGTAGATCTTCGCGTAGTGCACGAAGGGATCGCCGCTCACGGCGCCGAGGCCCTCCCTTCCCTCCACCAGGTCCAGGGCTTCCCGGGTCGACGGCGGGAGCAGGACCCGGTCGACACGGTTTCCCCGGGAGTCGAAGTGCTCCACCCGGGGACGGTTCTCCGGACGCGCCGACTCCCGGGCCAGGCGGCGGAGGCGGCCGGAGGCCTCGCGTCCCCACGCCTCCAGTCGCGGGCTCCCGTCCCCGTCCTCGCCGGCGCCCGCGTGGCGCCGCAGCAGCCGCTTCAGCAGATCGTCGTCGGCGTACCAGTTCCGGTCCGCCAGCTCACGACGGAAGGGCTCGAAGTCGTAGTCCGGGATCACGGCCGCGTCCGCGATCTAGAGGGACGGCCCCACCAGCAGCGCGTTGGCCACCAGGTGGAAGGTGGAGCGCCAGAAGAGGCGGTACAGCGGATCGTCGGCGAAGAGGATCACCCGGCCGCGGCCCTCCTCCCGGGTCACCATCCACGCCCCCCGGGCCAGCTCCTCCCGCTTCGTGGCGCTGATCCTCCCCGCCACGGCTCCCCCGCCGGCCGGGAAGTGGACCACGGTCTCGTACGACGGATCCGGCCGGAAGAGCAGGTCCTCCTCGTGGAGCACGAAGAGCCGTCCCTCCTCGTTGGCCCTCCCCGTGCCGGCGGCCAGGGGGTGAGTGCTGTCGTAGGCCACCGCCGCCGACACGCCGGTGATCCGGTCCCTCCAGGCGGCCTGTCGGCGCTCCTCCAGCGTGCGCAGTCCGCGCTCCACCTGCTCCGCCGGGGAGGGACGGGTGGTGTCGCGCCGGACCTCGACGCCCTCCAGCAGGTCCGTGGCCCACCGGGCCGCATCCCCCACGGCCACCAGGGTCCCGCCACCCCGAACCCACGTCCGCACCGCCGCGAGGCCGCTCTCCCCCAGCGCCCCGTCCAGGCCGTAGCCGGAAGGGACGTACAGGACGTCGTACTCCTCGAGAACGGGGCCCGACAGCTCGCGGGCCGGCAGGTTGTCGTGGGACACGTCCAGTCGGTTCTCCAGCAGGTACCACGCGTTCCCCAGCGACGAGGGGCTGATCCCCTCGCCGCTCAGGACGCCGATACGCGGAGCCTCGAGGGACACGGCCTCTCCGGTGCCCAGGTCCGGTCCCCGCGGCGTTCGCCCCGAAGAAACCGCCCGTGCCACGTCGACGAGCCCCGACGACGCCAGCCGCTCCCGGGCCGCGGAATCCGCCGGGAGGAAGTAGGTGCCCTCGGGCCAGCTCCTGCTGCCGGCCCGGAACTCCTCCTGCAGCGCCCGCGCCCGTCCGCCGGCCTCGAGGTAGCGGTGCACGCCGCCGGCCGCCTCCAGGGTGGGGGGCACCAGGTACCCGTATGCCGGGGCCGAGCCCGGCGCGCCGCCCTCCCCCGCCGACGAGCGCGGAGACTCCCAGTCGGCGTCCGGCGCCCCGTCCGTGACCCGGTGAGCCTCGACGCCGAAGGCATAGGGAAGGGTCCAGGAGGTGATGTCGTAGGTGAAGCGGGTGCCGGCCGAGTCGTACGGGATGTCCGGCCGCAGGAGGGTCTGGGCCAGCCGCGCACGGGGCTGCTCGCCGGGCACGTACAGGGTGCCCACGGGATACTGCTCCCGCTCGCCGAAGCCGGGATACGCCTCCGCGTCCGTGCGGAACGGGGCGGCCGCGCGGCGAACCGTGACTCCCTGCCGCTCCAGCGTCCGGAGCAGCGCCCGGGCGGGACCGTCGTCGGGCCCGGGCACCAGCAGGACGCCGGGGGCCTCCTCGCCCTCGTTCCGGTGGAAGGCCGCGAAGTCCAGCAGCAGCTCCGTCTTGCGATCCGCCGCCGCCCGCAGCGTGGTCCGGCCGCTGACCCGGTGGTGGGTCGCCCGGTCGGTCAGGGTCAGGGTCGACCCGTCGGGCCGATCCACCACCAGCCCGGCGGCGCCTCCGCCGGCCTGCTCGTACGTCATGCCGATGGCGCCCACCAGGCTCGGCCACGTGTCACCGTAGCCGGGATAGAAGAAGTCGTAGGACTCCTCCGTGAAGTACAGCCATCCCCTCCGGTCGAAGGCGGACGCGTTCCGCTGACCGAAGTACTCCGACCACCGGAACGTGTAGTCGGGATAGATCGGGTTGTGTGGGCGAGCCGGCGGGAAGAAGAAGTACGAGCTCCGCCAGCTCATCTCGTGGAAGTCCACGTGCACCTGCGGGTTCCACTGCCGCCACTCCCGCAGGCGGGCCCGGGTCTCCGGCTGCGTGGCGAAGGCCCAGTCCCGGTTCAGGTCGAAGAGGTAGTGGTTGTAGCGGCCGCTGGGCCACCGGGGGTGGTGCTCGCGGGCCTCGGGGCTGGGGTTGGGCTCCGCCCCCTTCGTCGACCGGTACCAGGAGACGTACCGGCCCCGCCCGTCCGGATTGCCCATGGGGTCCAGGACCACCACCAGGGAGTCGAGGACCGAGGCCGCCTCGCCCTCCGCCGTGGCCAGGTCGTGGGCGGTCCACAGCGCCGCCTCCGTCGAGGCGCTCTCGTCGCCGTGGATGCCGTAGGTGAACCAGGCCACCGCCGGATTCGACCGCGCGATCCGCGCCGCCTCCTCCGCGCCCAGGCCCGGGTCGGTGAGACGGCCGTTGGCGTCCAGGATTCCCTCCAGCCCCTGGAGGTGCTCCGGGCGGCTGATCACCAGCAGCTGGAGCGGACGCCCCTCCGGTGTCCGGCCGTACACCCGGCGGCCTACTCGCTCCGAGGCCTCGGACAGCCGACGGGCGTACTCCGTCACCTCCGTCGGCGTGGTGAAGCTCTCCCCGATGTCGTATCCGAGCACCTCACGGGGACTCGGGACCTGGGCCCCGAGGTCGGGGACGGGGACCAGCAGGGCGAGGGACAGGAGGGTCAGCAGGAACCTTCTCAAGGCCGCGCTCCTTTTCCCGGCGGTGAAGAGAGAGGAGGAGGAGACGAGGGAGGTCCGAACGATGCTCGACGACCCGGAACGTACCCCCGCCGCTCGGGCCGAGCAAAGCCGCGTTTCTCTCTTGACACCCGGGGTATTCGCGGGATAGCGTCACGCTCGGCGGACCGCCCAACGGTCGGGAGCGCCCCTGCACGTCCGGACCTCGCGCCCACGGCCCAGCCCCGTCGGCGGCAGCCGACGCTTCCCGGGCGGGATCCGCACACCGTTCCGCGTGTCCCCGGGCGCCGCCCGGCGAACCGCAGCACTCACCGAGGAGCGACTGGATGGCCGACTCAGAGCCGTCGTCGGAGCCGCAGGGAGAGGGCGCCGGAGCCGCCGGCGTCCGGGAGGAGGACGTCACGGCCGGCCTGCCGCCGGAGGCGTACGAGGAGATCCCCGGCGACGAGTACACGCCCTACGTGGCCTCCGGACAGAGCCTGCCGGAGTTCACCCTCAAGGCGGTGCTCGTGGGCATCGTGCTGGGCGTGGTGTTCGGCGCCGCCAACGCCTACCTGGGCCTCCGGGTGGGCCTGACCGTGAGCGCCTCCATTCCCGCCGCCGTCATGGCCATCGCCGTCTTCCGGGCCTTCCAGACCGGGAGCGTCCTGGAGACCAACATGGTCCAGACCGTGGGCTCCGCCGGGGAGTCGCTGGCCGCCGGCGTGATCTTCACCATCCCGGCCCTCTTCGTCTGGGGGCTGGACGTGGACCAGCTCCAGGTGTTCACCCTGGCCTCCCTGGGTGGCCTCCTGGGCGTCCTCTTCATGATCCCCCTCCGCAGGTTCCTCATCTCGGGAGAGCACGGGAAGCTCCCCTATCCCGAGGGGACGGCCTGCGCCGAGGTGCAGGTGGCCGGCGAGAAGGGAGGCTCCGGGGCGAAGCGGGTGTTCGCGGGCCTGGGCCTCGGCGGGCTCTACAAGTTCCTGGAGGACGGCCACGCCCTGCAGCTGTGGAACGACAGCCCGCAGGTGAGCCTGCCCGGCAAGGCCGCCATCGGGGCCGACGCCACGCCGGAGCTCCTGGGCGTGGGCTACATCATCGGCTGGAAGATCTCGCTCATCATGTTCAGCGGCGGCGCCCTGGCCTGGCTGATCATCATCCCGGCCATCAACCTGGTCGCCGGCACCCAGGTCATCTATCCGGGCGAGATCCCGGTGGCCGAGATGTCGACCAGCGAGATCTGGAACCGCTACATCCGATACATCGGCGCCGGCGGCGTGGCCTACGGCGGGGCGGTGACCCTGGCCAAGTCCCTGCCGACGATCGTCGAGAGCGTGAAGCTCGGCATGGGGAAGATCGGCGAGGCGGCGGGGGAGGCCGCAGACGAGATCCGGCGGACGGACCGCGACCTCCCGCTCAAGTGGGTGGCCGCCGGCGCCCTGGTGGTGGCGGTGATCCTGGACGTCGTCCCGACGGTGCCCGTCAACTTCGTCGCCGCGCTCCTGATCGTCCTCTTCGCCTTCTTCTTCGTCACCGTCTCCTCGCGCATCGTCGGGCTCATCGGCTCGAGCTCGAACCCGGTGAGCGGCATGACCATCGCCACGCTCATCGCCACGGCGCTCATCTTCGTGGCGCTGGGAATGGACGAGGCCGAGGGGGCACGCGTCTCCGTGCTGGCGGTGGGCGCCGTGGTGTGCATCGCCGCTGCCGTGGCCGGCGACACCTCGCAGGACCTGAAGACCGGTTTCCTGGTGGGAGCCACTCCGGCCCGGCAGCAGATCGGCGAGATGATCGGCGTGATCACCTCGGCCGCCGTGATGGGAGCGGTGCTCATCCTGCTCCACGGCTCCTACGGCATCGGGAGCGACACGCTGCCGGCGCCCCAGGCGACCCTCATGAGCCTGGTGATCGAGGGCGTCCTGGAGGCCAACCTCCCCTGGACCTTCGTGCTCATCGGCGTCGGTCTGGCCGCCTTCGTGGAGCACGCCCTGAAGCAGCCCTCCCTGGCCTTCGCCGTGGGGCTGTACCTGCCGGTGAGCCTGACGACGCCGATCCTCGTCGGGGGCGGGCTCCGCAAGGCCATCGAGTCCCGCTACACGGGCCAGCGGCAGAAGGAGAAGCGCGAGGCCGGGGTGCTCTTCAGCTCCGGGCTCATCGCCGGCGCGGCCCTCATCGGCGTCGTCATCGCCGCCGCCATCTTCTTCGCCGAGCAGGCGGCCTGGCTGAGGGCGCTGGTGGACAACTGGACGGTGGGCTACGGCTGGATGGGGCCCCTGGCGACGCCCCTCTCCATCCTGGTGTTCGCCGGCCTGGCGTGGGTCCTCTTCCGCGTGGCCGACCGGGCCGGCGATGCCGGTGCCTGAGGTGCTCCCCTCCGGACCGCCCTGGCGGGTGACCGCGGGCCTGCTCCTGATCGCCGCGGCGGCAGCCGCCGCGCCGGGATGCGCCGGGCCGGAGCGCAGCGAGCCCACGGTGAGCGACGACCTGTACGTGGAGGTCATGGCGCGCCTGGCCGCCATCCGCGCGGCCTCGGACCCGGGACGCGTGGCCGACCCCCTCCCCCCGGCCCGGGCCGACTCGCTCCGCCGCGGTGTGCTGGCCCGGCGCGGCGTCAGCCGGGCGGACCTGAAGGCGTTCGCCCGCCTCGTGGGCGACGAGCCCGACCGGATGCAGGCGCTGTGGAAGCGGATCGGCGCCCGCGCCGACTCGCTGACGGGGGCGGGGTGGCCCGTGGACACGGCGGCGACCGCGGCGGACACCGCCGCCGGGTCCGATTCCACCGGCTCCGATACAGACACCGCCGACGGGACGGGAGGCGGGCCGTGAGCGACGACGGAGCCGGGACCGGGAACGACGGTGCCCCGCCCCCGCCCTCGGAGGGCCTCCCGGAGCCGCCCGACGGCCAGGAGGCGGGCACCGAGCGGCGGCCGGAGGAGGAGGACGGCAATCCCGTCACGGCGACGCTGCGCGGCCTCGGGTCCTGGACCATGGAGGCGGCCCGACACGCCGGCCGGGCAGGCATACTTTTCGCGGCGTTCATCACCTCGCTGGGGCACCCGAGCCGGTACCTGGCGGAGACCTTCGAGCAGGCGAAGCAGTTCGGGGTCGACAGCCTCGGCCTGGTGCTCCTCATCGGGGCGCTCAGCGGGTCGATCCTGGCCCAGCAGAGCGGCTATCAGTTCACCGCTCTCCCCCCGTCGCTGGTGGTGGGACAGGCGGTGGCCGCCGGCATGCTCACGGAGCTGGCGCCGGTGCTCACGGCCATCGTGCTGGCCGGACGGGTCGGGGCCGGAATCGGTGCCGAGCTCGGGACCATGAAGGTCACCGACCAGGTGGACGCCCTGCGGACGCTGGGGCGGGACCCGGTGGTGGACCTGGTGGTGCCGAGAGTCCTGGCGGGCATCGTCGTCCTCGTCCCGCTGGTCGTGCTGGCCAACGCCGTGGGGATCTGGAGCGGGTGGCTCACGTCCGTCACCCTGCTCCCGATGAACACGCAGGACTACATCATCGGCGTCCAGGACTACTACCACTCGGCGGCGCTGATCTTCTCGCTGGTGAAGGCGCTGGTGTACGGCTTCACGATCACCTTCATCGCCTGCTACGTGGGCCTGCAGGCCGAGGGCGGAGCGGCGGGCGTGGGACGGACGGCGACCACCGCCGTGGTGGCGATCATCATCGCCATCATGGTCCTGGACGTCGTGATGGCTCCGGTGTACAAGGCGGTGTGAACAGACGCCGACGAGCGGAAAGCAACGATGATCGAGATCCGACACCTGAGGAAGTGCCTGAACGACGTCTGGGTCCTGGACGGGATCGACCTCACCATCGAGGAGGGGGACACCGTCGCGGTGATGGGGCCCTCCGGCACCGGGAAGAGCGTGCTCCTGAAGCACATCGTGGGCCTTTTCGACCCGGACGAGGGGGAGGTCTACGTCGACGGTGATCCGGTCTCCACGGCGGGGGCCGAGGAGATCCACCGCATCCGCTCCAAGATCAGCTACGTCTTCCAGAACTCCGCCCTCTTCGACTCCCTCACCGTGGGCGAGAACATCCGGCTGGGGCTCACCGACCGGGAGCGCGAGGAGGCCGACGTCCAGTCCACGCTCCGCCGGAGCCTGGAGCTGGTGAACCTGGGGCCGGAGGTCCTGCCGCTGCTGCCGGCGGAGCTCTCCGGCGGGATGCAGAAGCGCGTGGCCATCGCCCGGGCCATCGTGGGCCACAAGAAGTACATCCTGTACGACGAGCCCACCACCGGCCTGGACCCGGTGAACGCCGCCGTGATCAACTCGCTCATCGGCCGCCTGAAGGAGGAGCTGGGCACCACCAACGTGATCGTCACCCACGACGTGAAATCGGCCTTCGACCTCTCCGACCGCGTGGCCCTCCTCATGAACGGGCGGGTCCGCGCGGAGGGCACGCCCGACGAGCTCCGCTCCTCCGAGGACCCGTCGGTCCAGGAATTCCTGCGGGGCGAATCTCCGGTCTCCCGGGTGGCATGAGGGACGCCGGCGTCCGGGACCGGCACAGGGCGGAGTTCCAGGTGGGCGCCCTGGTCATCGTCTCCCTGCTCGTCCTGTTCGGCGGGGTGCTCTGGATCAGCGGCGCCTCCATCGGCGGGGACGAGTTCAGGATCTTCGCCCGCTCGGAGGACGCCGCCCAGGTGAAGACCGGGGACGTGGTCCTCTTCCGCGGCGTGCGGATGGGGAGCGTCTCCGGCGTCCGCATCGCCGAGGGCGCGGTGGTCCTCACCCTCTCCCTGAACGCGGAGCAGGCGGGGGAGCTACCGGCCGACAGCCGCGCGATGCTCCAGCCGGGAGGCTTCCTGGGCACCCAGCAGGTGAGGATCCTCGCCGGCGAGTCGTCCGCGAGCCTCCGGTCCGGCGACACGATCTCGGCCCGGCCCGCGCCGGAGATCACCCAGGTGGCCTCGCAGCTGAGCTCGGAGGCCTCCGGCGTGCTGAGCAGGACGCGGCAGCTGCTCTCCGAGCGCACCGTGGCCTCGGTGGAGCGGAGCACGGAGGACTTCGCGGCCACCATGGACCGACTGCGCCAGCTGGTCCGGGAGGAGCAGGGGAGCCTGCAGCGCATGATCTCCCACCTGGACTCCGTTACGGCCCGCCTGGAGGCGGCCTCCGACGGTCCCCGGGTGGAGCGGACCGTGGCCAGCCTGGACACGCTCACCGCCCGGCTGAAGGAGACCAGCAGCGAGCTGGAGGAGTCGAGCACCTCGCTCTCCTCCATCCTGGGGAAGATGGACCGCGGCGAAGGCACGCTCGGGAAGCTCGTCAACGACGACCGGCTGTACGAGCGGGCCCGCAACGCCATGGTCAACCTGCAGCGGGCCTCCGAGGAGCTGGCCGGGCTCACCGCCGACATCCGGAGGCGGCCGGGCCGCTACCTCAAGGTGTCGCTCTTCTGATCTGAGCCGGAGGGGCGCTCAGAGCCCGGTCGGGTTCTCCAGGTAGGTCCAGTCCACCCCGAAGCGGTCGGCCACGTGCTCGGCCAGCGCCTCCACGCCGAAGGTCTCCGTGGCGTAGTGCCCGGCGTAGAGCACGTTCACGCCGAGCTCCGTGGCCAGGTGGTAGGTGTGGTGGGCGCCCTCGCCGGTGATGAAGGTGTCCAGCCCCTCCTCACGGGCCTGGGGGATCATGGAGCCCGCGCCGCCGGTGACGATGCCCACCCGGCGCACGTGGGACGGCCCGCCCGGGATCACCTTCGGCTCCCGGCCGCACGCCTCGGCCACGCGACCGGCCAGCTCCTCCCGGGGCAGGTCGACGGCGCTCCACACCCCGAGGCCCTCGTTCCCCTTCTCCGTCCCCCAGCGGCCCTCCACCGGCAGCTCCAGGGCCGCGGCCAGGAGGACGTTGTTGCCCACCTCGGCGTGCCCGTCCAGGGGGAGGTGCGCCGAGTAGACGCCGAGCTCCGCGTCGAAGAGAGCGGACAGCCGCCGGTAGCTCCGCCCGCGGATCGGCAGGGGCTTCCCCCAGAACAGCCCGTGGTGCACCAGGAGCAGCTGGGCGCCGGCCTCCGCCGCCGCGTCGATGGTCTCCTGGCAGGCGTCCACGGCGGCGGCCACCCGCTCCACCGGCGCCCGCGTGGCCAGCTGGAGGCCGTTGTGGGCCCCGGAGAAGTCCTCGTACTCCTCCAGCTCCAGATATTCGTCCAGGTAGTCGGCGATCTCGGAGCAGTCGGCCATGCCGTTCACTCCCACTCGATGGTGGCCGGAGGCTTCGAGGAGACGTCGTAGGCCACCCGGTTCACGCCCTCCACCTCGTTGATGATCCGGTTGGAGCAGCGGGCCAGGACCTCCCTGGGGAAGTCGAACCAGTCGGCGGTCATGCCGTCCCGGCTCGTCACCGCCCGCAGGACCACGGCGTTCTCGTAGGTGCGGGCGTCCCCCATCACCCCCACCGAGCGCACCGGCAGGAAGACCGCGAAGGCCTGCCAGATGTCGTCGTAGAGGCCGGCGGAGCGGATCTCCTCCAGGTAGATGGCGTCGGCCTCCCGTAGCGTGGCCAGGCGCGGCGGCGTGACCTCGCCCAGGATCCGCACCGCCAGGCCGGGGCCCGGGAAGGGATGGCGCCCCACCAGCTCCTCCGGCAGGCCCAGCTCCCGTCCCACCTGTCGGACCTCGTCCTTGAACAGCTCCCGCAGGGGCTCCACCAGCTCGAACGGCAGGTCCGGCCGCAGGCCGCCCACGTTGTGGTGGGACTTGATGGTGTCCGACGGCCCCCGCACCGACGTGGACTCGATCACGTCGGGATAGGTGGTTCCCTGGGCCAGGTACCCGGCCTCGCCGATGCCGGCGGCCGTCTCCTCGAAGACGTCGATGAAGGTGTGTCCGATCCGGACCCGCTTCTCCTCCGGGTCCCGCACGCCCTCCAGCTCCCCCAGGAACCGGTCGGAGGCGTCGGTCACCTCCAGCCGGAAGCCCAGGTGCTCCCCGAACATGCGCTCCACCATCCCGCGCTCCCCCTTCCGGAGGAGCCCGTTGTCCACGAAGATGCAGGTGAGCCGGTCCCCCACGGCCCGGTGGACCAGGGCCGCCGTCACCGAGGAGTCGACGCCGCCCGAGAGGCCGCAGATCACCTCCGCGTCGCCCACCGCCTCGCGGATCTCCTCCGTCTTCCGCTCCACGATGTTCCCGGCGGTCCAGTCGCCGGGGCAGCCGCAGATCCGGAAGACGAAGTTCTCCAGGATCTCCTCGCCCCGGGGCGTGTGCACCACCTCGGGGTGGAACTGCACTCCGTAGATCTCGCGCTCCTCGGCCCGGAAGGCGCCGACGGGCGTGGTGCCGGTCCGGGCCAGCGTCCGGTAGCCCGGCGGCGAGGACTCCAGCTGATCGCCGTGGCTCATCCACACCGGCGTGGTCTCGCCGGCCTCGAAGCCGTGGAACAGCTCGTCGGGATCCACGATCTCGAGCTCGGCGCGCCCGTACTCCCGGGTGTCCGTGGCCCGGACGGTGCCGCCGGCCAGGTCGCCGACGAGCTGCATGCCGTAGCAGATCCCCAGCACCGGCACGCCCAGCTCCAGGACGTCGGGATCCAGGCCGGGCACGTCGTCGTCGTAGACGCTGGACGGCCCGCCGGAGAGGATCACGCCGGCGGGGTCCCACTCCCGCACCTCGTCGGCGGAGAGGCCGGGCCGGTGGATCTCGCAGTAGACCCGCTCCTCCCGCACTCGCCGCGCGATGAGCTGGGTGTACTGCGACCCGAAATCGAGGATCAGTACGCCTGCGCCCACAGCACCTCCTCGGTGGCCTCGTCGCCGCACACGAGGCACGTGGACGGAGCGTCCTCGCTCCGGAATTCCGGATCCGGGATCACGCGGATCGTGCCCTTCGACTCCTCCCGGGCCTTCTCCTCGCACTCGCCGTCCCCGCACCACCCGGAGTACACGAAGCCCCGCTTCTCGCCGATGTGCTGGCGGAACTCGTCGTAGTCCTCCATCCCCCGGACGGAGCGCTCCTCCCGCCGCTCCTCGGCCGCCTGCAGCAGGTCGTCCTGGATCTCCTCCAGCACCTGCGGCACCATGGCGATGGCCTTGCCCTCGCCGTAGGTCCGCTTGCGCTCCCGGCCCTCGGGGGCGTAGCGGCGGACCGTGACCAGCTCCTGGCTGGACACCTCCTTCGGGCCCACCTCGATGCGGAGGGGGACGCCCTTCCGCTCCCACTCGTAGAACTTGGCGCCGGGGCTCACGTGCTCCCGGTCGTCCACGTGCACGCGGACGCTCCGCGAGAGGACCCGGTTCACCCGCTGGGCCACGGTCATCACCAGGTCCTTCTCCTCGGCGTCCGACCAGATCGGGACGATCACCACCTGGTGCGGCGCCAGCTTCGGCGGGAGCACGAGCCCCTGGTCGTCGCCGTGGCTCATGATGAGCCCGCCGATGAGCCGGGTGGAGACGCCCCACGAGGTGTTGTGGACGTACTCGTGCTCGCCCTCCTCGGACTGGAACCGGACGTCGAAGGCCTTCGCGAAGTTCTGGCCCAGGAAGTGGCTCGTCCCGGCCTGCAGGGCCTTGTCGTCCTTCATCATCGCCTCGCAGGCGTAGGTCCGCTCGGCGCCGGCGAAGCGCTCGGCGTCGGTCTTCAGCCCGGTGACCACGGGCATGGCCATCCAGTCCTCCATGAAGTCCCGGTAGACGCCCAGCATCGTGCGCGCCTCCTCCTCGGCCTCCTCGGCCGTGGCGTGCGCGGTGTGCCCCTCCTGCCACAGGAACTCCGTGGTCCGGAGGAAGGGGCGGGTGCGCATCTCCCAGCGGACGACGTTGGCCCACTGGTTCAGCTTCACCGGCAGGTCCCGGTACGACTGGATCCAGTCCGCCACGATGGGCCAGATCACCGCCTCCGAGGTGGGCCGGACGGCCAGCGGCTCCTCCAGCTCGGAGCCCCCGGCCTCGGTGACCATGGCCGTCTCCGGCGAGAAGCCCTCGACGTGCTCCGCCTCCCGGTCCAGCGACTCCTGGGGCATGAAGAGCGGGAAGTAGGCGTTCTCGTGCCCGGTGTGCTTGAACTGCTCGTCCAGGGCGTCCCGCATCAGCTCCCAGATCCGGTAGGCGTACGGCCGGATGACCATGCACCCCCGCACCGGCGAGTGGTCCGCCAGCTCGGCGTGCTGGACGACGTCGTTGTACCAGGCGGAGAAGTCCTGAGACTGCGGTGTGATCTCGTTGTCAGCGGACATGCCTATTCGTCTCTCGTGTGGTGGATTGAGTCGTGCGTCTGCAGGGCGGATCGGGCCGTCGGGGCGGCGCGGGGTGGAGACCGTCGCGCCGCCGGGATCAGCTCCCGGGCTCGGCGGCAGCGGCCGGTCGGCCGTCCGGGAGCTCCATCATCTCCTCCAGGGGGACCTCGCGCTCCTCGCCGCTCTCCATCTCCCGGACCAGGGCCACGCCGCGGCTCACCTCGTCGGGGCCCAGGACGAGCGTCCGGCGGGCGCCGGCCTGGTCGGCGGCGCCGAACTGCCGCCCGACGCTCCGTGCCTCCAGGTCGTAGGCGGCGCTCCGGCCGCTCTCCCGGAGGGCGCGCACCAGCCGCATGGCCAGGGGGCGCTCCTCGTCGCTGATGAAGACGACGAAGTCGTCCAGGCCCTGCTCCTCCTCGCCGGTGAGCCCGCGCTCCCGGAGGAGCTCCGCCAGCACGACGTCGCCCATCCCGAAGCCGGCGGCGGGCAGGTCACGGCCGCCCAGGGACGCCAGGAGGTCGTCGTAGCGGCCGCCGCCGCAGATGGCCCGCAGGTCCCCGCGCCGGTCCCAGAGCTCGAAGACCACGCCGGTGTAGTAGGCGAGACCGCGGACGAGGCCGGCGTCGAACTCCGCGAACTCGCCGAGCCCGTACTGGTCCAGGAGCTCGAAGAGTCGGCCCAGCCGGTCGGCGGCAGCCGTCACGTCCCCGTCGGAGGCGTACGCCTCCCGGACCTCGCCCAGGTCCATCTCCGTGTACGCCAGGATCCGGTCGATGCCCCCGTCGTCGGCCCCGGCGCGCCGGAGCTCCTCCCGGACCCAGTCGCGATCCCGTCGCTCCGCCTTGTCCAGCGCCTGGAAGGCGTCCTCGAGCCCACCGTCGGGCACGCCCGCAGCCCGCAGCACCCCGGCGGCGAGCCTGCGGCTGGAGATCCTCGCCGCCACGTCGTCGGCGTCCAGGCCGAAGGCCCGCAGGATGTCCACGGCGGCGGCGATGACCTCGGCGTCGGCGGCCACCCCTTCCTCGCCGACGATGTCCAGGTTGAGCTGGAAGTGCTCCCGCGTCCGTCCCTTCTGCGGCTGCTCGTAGCGGAACAGCTGCGGAACCGAGAACCAGCGGATCGGCTTCGGGAGCGCCGGCGCCCGGGCGGAGACCATGCGGGCGAAGGTGGGCGTCATCTCGGGCCGCAGCGCCACCTCCCGACCGCCCTTGTCCTCGAAGGCGTACAGCTGCTCGACGATCTCGGGCCCGGACTTCCGCGTGTACATCTCCAGCGGCTCGAGGGGCGGGCCGTCGTACTCGACGAACCCGTACCGGCGCGCCACCTCTCGCCAGGTGTCGAAGATGCGGTTCCGGAGCGCGAGATCCTCGGGGTAGAAGTCCCGGAATCCCTTCAGGCTGGAGCTGCTCATTGCGGCGGGAATGTATGCCGGGCCGAGCTGGAGGGGCAAGACGCCCGTCGGGGCCCGGAACCCCCGTCACGCCGGCGAAAATCGCCCGCGAACTTCGTCAGGCCACCGCCCCGCAGTGCTCCTCGAAGGCCTCCTTCAGGTCGCCGGCGATCTCCTCGGCCGAACGGCCCTCGATCTCGTGCCGCTGGATCATGTGGCGGAGGGAGCCGTCGCTGAAGAGCGCGATCTGCGGCGAGGACGGCCGGTAGCCGGTGAAGTACTCCCGGGCCTTCTCGGTGGCCTCGGCGTCCTGGCCGGCGAAGACGGTGACCGAGCGGTCCGGCGTCACGTCGTGCTCCAGGGCCAGCTCCACGGCGGGGCGCGCGTTCTGGGCGGCGCACCCGCAGACGGAGTTCACCACCACCATGACGCTCCCCTCCCGGTCGTCCAGGACGTCCTCCACCTCGTCCGGCGTCCGGAGCTCCTCCACTCCGAGCCGGGTGAGCTCCTCGCGCATCGGATCGACCAGCTGCGGCGGGTACTTCATGGGTTCCTCTCTTCGGTCTTCGGTTCGTCGTCGAGACGCCGGAGGGCGTCGCCGACCAGGGCCGTCGTGCCGGTGACTACTACCGTGCCGTCCCCTGCGAGTTCGCGCCCGCGCCGGAGCGCGGCGTCCAGCTCCGGGACGCACTCCACCGCCGGGGCGGCGCCCTCCACCTCCTCCAGGCTCCACCGCCGTGCCGGGTCCGCCGACGGGGCCCGGGTGCATACGACCCCGTCCATCTCCGCCGCCAGCCGGGCCACGATCTCCCGCCACGCCTTGTCGCGGAGCACCGAGACCACGGCCACCCGGGGACGCGGGGCCCGCATCTCCTCCACCGCCCGGAGCACCGCCTGCACGGCGGCGGGATTGTGGGCCACGTCCAGGAGCCAGAGTCCCTGCTTCCGGACCACCTGCAGGCGCCCGGGGTGCCGGACCTCCGCCAGGGCCCGCCGGGCCTCCTCGTCCCCGATCTCCGGGCCGGCGGCCTCCAGCAGGAGGAGCGACAGGGCCGCGTTGTCCGCCTGGTGGCTGCCCGGCAGGGGCACCGCCAGGTCGAGGCCGCCCGGACGCCGGTCCGAGACGTATCGGAAGCGGGTCTCGCTGCGGGGCGCCGGGGCCACCTCCACCTCCTCCACCGTCGCCTCCCGCCCCAGTCGGTGGAGCGCCGCGCCCACCTCCCGGGCCCGGTCCGCGATCACCCGGGCCGCCTCCGGCGGGAGCCGCCCCGTGGCCGCCGGGACGTCCGGCTTCACGATGCCCGCCTTCTCCCGGGCCACCTCCGCCAGCGTCTCGCCCAGGAAGTCGGCGTGGTCCAGCGCCACGGTGACGACGGCCGCCGCCCGGGGCGTGAGCACGTTCGTGGCGTCCAGCCGCCCGCCGAGCCCCACCTCCACGCAGGCGGCCTCCACCCCCGTCTCCGCCAGGGCCAGGAGCCCCAGGGCCGTGATGGCCTCGAAGCGGGAGGCCCCGGCCCGGTCCGCCAGCGGCGCCACGCGCCGGGCGCACTCCTCCAGGAGCTCCGGCGGCGCGGGCCGTCGGTCGGGCGGCACCCGCACGCGCTCCGCGAAGTGGATCATGTGGGGCGACAGGTACAGCCCCGTCCGGAGGCCGGCGGCCGAGAGCAGCGCGCCGGTCAGGAGGGATACCGAGCCCTTGCCGTTGGTGCCGCCCACGTGGTAGGCGTCGAAGCTCTCGTGCGGGTCGCCCAGGGCCTCGAGCATGGACCGGGTCCGGTCCAGTCCCCATTTGATTCCGGTGGAGGGGCGATCCCGGAGCAGGCGGACGACGGCGCCGTCCTCGGGCTGACCGGGGGCCGGCGACGGGGCGTCGTCCGGCCGTCGGGCCTCGGTCACGGGCTCGTTCGGCGAAACGTCGGGAGGGACGTCAGGTCATGTGGTGGAGCAGGAGCGAGACGGCCTCCTTCATCTCCGGCCGGGGCACGATGCGGTCGATCATGCCGTGCTCCAGCAGGAACTCCGAGCGCTGGAAGCCCTCCGGGAGGTCCTGGCCGATGGTCTGCTTGATGACCCGCGGACCGGCGAAGCCGATGAGGGCGCCGGGCTCGGCCAGGATCACGTCGCCCAGCATGGCGTAGCTGGCCGTCACCCCGCCGGTGGTCGGGTGGGTGAGGATCGAGACGTACGGGAGGCCGGCCTCGTCGATCTGCTCCAGGGCCGCCGCCGTCTTCGCCATCTGCATCAGCGAGAGGATGCCCTCCTGCATCCGGGCCCCGCCGGAGGCCGAGACGATGATCAGCGGGTCGCCGGCGTCCAGCGCGCTCGTGGCCAGGCGGCGCACCTTCTCGCCCACCACGGAGCCCATGGAGCCGCCGATGAACCGGAAGTCCATGGCGCCGACGTGCACCGACCGTCCGTCGATCTCGCCGCGGCCGGTCCGCACGGCGTCCCCGGGGCCCACGTCTTCCTCCGCCTGCCGGATCCGCTTCGGGTAGGGCCTGGAGTCCTCGAAGTCCAGGGGGTCCGCGGAGCTGAGCTCCAGGTCGAACTCCTCCTCGAGGCCGTCGTCCGTCAGGTTGTCGATGTGCCCGGCGGCCGGGATGCGGAAGTGGTGATCGCACTCCGGACACACGTACCGGTTCTCGGCCAGGCGACGGCTGTAGAGGATCTCTCCGCACTCGTCGCACTTGTCCCAGACGTCCTCGGGCAGCTCCTTCTTCTGCTCCGAAGACAGCTTCTGTTTCGGCTTCTTGAACCAGGACACGGTTCGCTCCTGAGGGTTCGGCCGCGGTCCGGCCGGAGAGAACGTCGATCGGGGCCCGCTCCGGAACCGGTGAATCCGCTCGTCGGCGCAGCGTTCGGGTTCGGCCCGGCGAATATAGCGGGCGCCGCCCCCGGCGACCAACGGGCGGGTGTCACGGCCGGAGTCACGGCGCCCCGACCGGTGACCGTCTCCCGCGACCGTCGTCCGGGTCAGTCCTCGATCGCCGTCCTCTGCACGATCCCCAGCCCCAGGTAGGTGACCACCAGGAAGCTCCCCCCGTAGCTCAGCAGGGGCAGCGGGAGGCCGGTGATGGGCATGAGCCCCACGGTCATCCCCACGTTGATCAGGAGGTGGATCAGCCACAGGGAGAAGAAGGAGAAGGTGGCGACGCTGCCGAAGTCGCTGTACGCCGTCCCGGCCACCTTCAGCGTCCGGCTGAGCCACCAGGCGAACCCGGCCAGGAGGAGGAACACCCCGACGAAGCCGAGCTCCTCACCCACCACGGAGAAGATGAAGTCGGTGTGCTGCTCCGGCAGGAAGGCCAGGCGCTTCTGGGGGCCCTCGGTGAAGCCCTGCCCCGTCCAGCCGCCGGAGCCGATGGCCACCTTCGACTGGATCAGGTGCCAGCCGGCGCCCTGGGGGTCCCGCTGCGGGTTCAGGAAGACCAGGAGGCGGTTCTGCTGGTAGGGCGCGAGCCCCTCCCAGATCGGCTGAGTCAGGGCCCCGGCCCCGGCATTGGCCAGCACCATGCCGATGGTCTCGACCAGGTAGGGCTGGCGCACGTAGAGCAGGGCCGCCAGGGCGATGAACCAGATCCCCCACGCCCAGGCGGAGAAGCCCAGGATCAGGCTGATCCCCGGGCTGATGAGCAGGAAGATCGTGAACACGGGGACGCCGGCCCAGAAGAGGGCCGCCACCAGGATCACCCCGAAGATCAGCGCGCTCCCCAGGTCCGGCTGCAGCATCACCAGGCCCAGCGGGAGCAGGGCGATGCCCAGCGGACGCCACAGCTCGATCAGCCGCTCCGCCGGCTCCCGTCGCCCGGAGAGCTCGCGCGCCAGCATCAGGATCGTGCTCAGCTTCGCCAGCTCGGACGGCTGCATGCGGAGCGGGCCGAGCTCCAGCCAGCTGCTGGTCCCCCCCGGGCCGGTGCCGACCACGAGAGTCAGCGCCAGGAGGACGACCGAGATCCCGTACATCCAGGGCGCCCCCCACTCCATCCACCGGAGCGGGACGCGGCTCGTCACCCACATGGCGACCACGGCCAGGACGGCCCACACGAGCTGCCGCTTCCACAGCCCGGTGACCACCGACGGGAAGTCCACCACGCCCGCCGAGTAGATCATGGCGACCCCGGCGGCGGTGAGCAGGAGGGTCACCGCCAGGAGGGGACGGTCCCCCAGGGGCCCCGGGAACGACTCGCTCCGGGCGTTCACGGCCCGTCCTCCGCCCCGGAGGCGACCCGGTCACCGGGGCGCCGCTGGCCGCGGTCGTCCGACAGGTACTCGCGGACGATCCCCATGGCGTAGGGCACCGCCAGGGACGTCGTGTTGTCCGGGTGCCCGAACTCCACGATGGAGGCCACCACGATCTCCGGGTCCTCCACCGGGGCGAAGCCCACGAACCAGGAGTGCGGCTCGCCCTGGGCGTTCTGCGCCGTCCCCGTCTTGCCCCCCACCCTCCAGTCCTCGAGCCGGTAGGGGTAGGCGGTGCCGTTCTCCTCGTTGACCACGGCCGTCATGGCCTGCACCAGGTTCTGCCGCTCCGCCTCGGTCAGGTCCAGCGACCAGTCCACCCGCCGATCCTCGTACTGCTCTCCGCGGATCAGATGGGGCACGACGGGCGACTCGCCCGTGGCCAGGGCCGAGTAGAAGACGGCCTGCCGCAGCACCGTCTGCTGGTTCTCGCCCTGGCCGATGGAGAGGTTCAGCGACACGGCGTCGGTCCACCCGTACTGGCCGTAGCGGCGGTCGTACCAGTCCCGGGAGCGGGGGAAGCTCCCGGCGGCCTCGTACGGGAAGTCCAGGCCCGTGGGACGGCCGAAGTCCATCCGGTCCGCCCCCTCCATGAGGGCGTCGAGCCCCAGGCGCCGGCCGCCCAGCTGGTAGAAGTAGATGTTGCAGCTCTGCTTGATGGCCCCCCGGAGGTCCAGGGGACCGTGCCCCTCGGGCTTCCAGCAGCGGAAGTTCCGTATGCCGTACCGGTAGGTGCCGTCGCAGCCCGTGGGCATGTAGGTCCCGATGTGCGCCTGGTCCCGGCGCATGGCCATGGCCGAGACGGCCAGCTTGAAGGTGGAGCCCGGCGGGTAGGCCGCTCCCACCGCCCGGTTCAGCAGGGGACGGTCCGGGTCGCTCTGCAGGCGCTCCCAGTCGGCGGAGGAGATCCCCCCCACGAAGCGATTCGGGTCGTAGGAGGGGTGGCTGTACAGCAGGAGCACCTCGCCGTTGTCCGGGTCCATCGCCACCACCGCTCCCCGCCGGTCCTCCGGGAAGGTGGAGTCGGCGAACTGCTGCAGCGCCAGGTCGAGCCCGAGCGTCAGGTCCCGCCCGGGCTCCGGCTCCACGGAGGATCGACCCCCGAACTCGCTGACGATGGAGCCCACCGCGTTGACCTCCACGTAGCGGACGCCGGGCTCGCCGCCCAGGCGGTCGTCGTACTGCTGCTCCAGCCCCGCCTTCCCCACGACGCGGCCGGGCCAGTACTGCTCGTACTCGGACCGCTCGAGCTCCTCCTCGCTGATTTCGCCGGTGTAGCCCACCAGGTGCGCCACGGCGCGGCGCGCGGGGTAGTTCCGGCGGGGCCGCATCTCGACCACGGCTCGCCGGAAGGAGGGACGTCGCTCCTCGATGGCCGAGACCGCCTCGAAGCTGGCGTCGTCCGAGACCAGGAGCGGGCGGTTGGGGCGCTCCCGGAAGTCCTCCACCAGCCGGGCGCGATCGAGGGAGTCCAGGCTCAGGTACCCCGACAGCCGCCGCAGCTCCTCCCGGATGGTGTCCACGGGGCTGGGGAGGAGGGAGACGGCGTAGCCCGGAACGTTCTCGGCCACCAGGCGCCCGTCCCGGTCGTAGATCGCTCCCCGGGGCGCGGGGACGGGGATGGCCCGGAGGCGGTTGGCCTGGGAGCGCAGCTCGTACTGCTCCTGCCCGACGACCTGGAGCCTGAAGAACTGGGCCAGGAGGACGCCGACGAGGATCACGACGACGACCCGCACCCGGCGGGCCCGGTCCCGCTTCTCGGTGACTCCGGCCTCCCCGACCTCGTTCACGGCCTCACCCCGGGGCGCCGCGGGCCAGGAGACGATCCGCCCCGCCGCAGAGGACCGCCGTGACGGCGGAGGCCGTCGGCGCCTCCAGGAGGGCGAACTCCCACCCCAGCGAGAAGTCCGCCAGCAGGCTCAGGACGAGTTTGGCGACCCAGCATCCGAAGAAGAGATAGGCGAAGACGAAGAGCGGCACGTCGCTGAAGAAGAGCTCTCGCCACCGGGAGGTGACGTAGCCGAGGACAGCGTACACGAGGGCCCCGCGCCCGATCCCGGTCAGCGCCATGGCCCCGTCCAGAAGACCCGCCCCGAAGCCGAGGCCGGCGGCCGCTCCGGCCCGCAGCCGCAGCCCCCCGAGCAGCACGGCGCCGGTGAGCAGGTCCGGCCCCATCGGCCAGGAGACGAGCGCCGGGCGGAAGAGGAAGTGGAGGGCCAGGAGCGTGCCCACCAGGATCATGTACGCCAGGGTGCTCCCGCGCCCGTTCACGTTCCCCCCCGGGCGGTGTCGTCCACGACCGCCGGCGAATCGGAGGGGGCCGGCGCCGCCGCGCCCTCGGTGGGATCCACGGACTCGAGCCTGGGGACCACGGTGGTGTCCGGGCTGGGCGTCGCGGCCGAGTCCGTGTCGGAGGGGGCCGACTCGCGGCGCCCTCCGGCCAGATCCCCCCGGACGCCCCGGGCCTCCTCCGGCGCCCGCCACACCAGCACCGAGTGGACGGTGCCCGGTCGGACGGCCGGCTCCACGCGGTAGCTCCGTGCCCAGCCCGACTCCACGGAGGACACCGACCGCACGCGTCCCACCGCCACGCCCGGTGGGAAGACGCCGCCGGCGCCCGTGGTCACCAGCAGCGTGCCCTCCGGAATTTTCCGCTGGTAGGGGGCGCCCTCGAAGAGCATCGCGGCGCCCCCCGCTTCCACGCTGACGGGCCGGACGACGCCCGTGGCGTCGCCGCTCTCCGTCCGGACGCTGACCCGGAAGTCGGGGTGGGTCCACAGGTCCCCGTACGCGCGTCCCGCCTCGGCGGTGCGCACGATCCCCACCACGCCCCGCGCGACCACCACGCCCACCGGGGGCTCGACCCCGTCGCTCCGTCCCACGTCCACCAGGAAGCGGCCCGCGCGGCTCAGTCGGGGCGTCCCGATCACCAGATCGGCGGACAGGAACTCGGATCCCCGGGGGAGCCCCAGACTCAGGAGGTCACGAAGCTCCCGGTTCTCCTGGACCACGCCCTCGCGCTGGAGCAGCTGCTCCTGCAGCTGGCGGTTCTCCCGCTCGAGCTGCTGGAGCCGGGCGCGCAGGTCGGCCTGTCGATCGGTCCACCGGTGGGCCGCGACGAAGGGGCGCAGTACGGTCCGGCGCACGAGGTCGGAGACGGCGGTCTGCTGGGAGGGGGGCAGAGCGAGGAGGACCGCCGACACGGCCAGGAGGCCGAGGAACGAGAGCAGGTCGGCCCGCCCGTGTCCCGAACCCTCGTCCGACGGGTAGCGCACCATCGATCAGCGCGGGGGCCGCCCGTCCCCCCGCGACTCGCTGTAGGGCGGGCTCACGTCTTGAGCACGCTGCGGAAGCGGGACAGGTCGTCCAGGATCCGGCCGGCGCCGCGCACGACGCAGGTCAGGGGCTCCTCGTCCACGTGGATGGGGAGGCCCATCTCCTCCCGGAGCAGGTCGTCGAGCCCACGGATCAGCGAGCCGCCGCCGGTCATCACGATGCCGCGGTCCACGATGTCCGAGGCCAGCTCCGGCGGCGTGATCTCCAGCGCCCGGCGCACGGCGCCCACGATCTGCTGGATGGGCTCCTGCATGCACTCCCGGATCTCCGCCGAGTGGACGCGGACGGTCTTCGGGATGCCCGACACCAGGTCCCTTCCCTTCACCGTCATCTCCCGCTCCTCCTCCTGCGGGAAGGCGGAGCCCAGCTGGATCTTGATCATCTCGCCGGTGGGCTCCCCGATGAGGAGGTTGTAGTTCTTCCGGAGGAAGGTGACGATGGCCGAGTCCAGCTCGTCGCCGGCCACCCGGATCGAGGTGTCGGCCACGGTGCCCGACAGCGCGATGACGGCGATCTCCGTGGTTCCGCCGCCCACGTCGATGACCATGTTCCCCGTGGGGGTCTCCACGGGCAGCCCGACGCCGATGGCCGCCGCCATGGGCTCGGAGACCATGTAGACCTCCTTGGCGCCGGCGGCGTGGGCGCTGGAGCGGACGGCCCGGCGCTCCAGCTCGGTGATCCCCGACGGGACGCCCACCACGACGCGGGGCCGGAGCCGGAAGAAGCGGTTGGTGGTGACGGTCTTCAGGAAGTAGCGCAGCATCACCTCCGTGACGTCCACGTCGGCGATGACGCCGTCCTTCAGCGGCCGGACCGCCTCGATCCCCGTGGGGGTCCGGCCCAGCATGCGCTTGGCCTCCAGCCCGATGCCCAGGATCTCGTCCCCGCCCTTCTCCACGGCCACCACGGAGGGCTCGTTGAGGACGATCCCCTCGCCCCGCACGTAGATGAGCGTGTTGGCGGTGCCGAGGTCGACACCGATGTCGTAGCTGGAGAGGAAGCCTCCGCTTCGGAGCCACTCAAGCATGTATCCTGACCGGTTTCGGAGCCGGCGCCGCGGTCCGTCCGTCCCGCGGAAACCGCCGGGGAGACAGGCACGGCGGCCGGATCTCGTGGTGAGCTAGTCGTTTCCGCAATCTAGATCCGGGGTTGGACATGCGAAAGCGGCGGGTACCGGCCGACCGCGGTTCCGCGCAGCGAGTCGCGGCGCGCGTCGGGCGGCGGAGGTCGCCGGGGCCGGGCGGCTTCCGGCTAGAGAACCTGCTCCACCGGGGTGAACTCCAGGTCGAAGGCCTCGGCCACGGCCTCGTAGGTGCAGCGGCCCTCCACGGCGTTCAGGCCCTTCCGGAGCCGCTCGTCGCCGGCGCAGGCCTCCCGCCATCCCCGGTCCGCCAGGATCTCGGCGTACGGCAGCGTGGCGTTCGTCAGGGCGATGGTCGAGGTCCGCGGCACCGCCCCGGGCATGTTCGCGACGCCGTAGTGAATCACGTCGTTCACCACGTAGGTGGGGTCGTCGTGGGTGGTGGGTCGACTCGTCTCCACGCATCCCCCCTGGTCCACCGCCACGTCCACGATCACCGAGCCGGTCTTCATCAGCTCCAGGTCCTCGCGCTGGACCAGGTTGGGCGCCTTGGCGCCCGGCACCAGCACGGCCCCCACCAGGAGGTCCACCCGCTCGAGCTGCTCCAGCACGTGGTGCCGGTTGGAGTGCAGCGTGTCCACGTTGGCCGGCATGGTCTCCGACAGGTAGCGCAGGCGGTCCAGGTCCACGTCGAGAACGGTGACGTGGGCCCCGAAGCCGGCCGCGATCCGGGCCGCGTTGGCGCCCACGGTGCCGCCGCCGAGGATCACGACCTCGGCGGGCAGCACGCCCGGGACGCCGCCCAGGAGCAGCCCGGCGCCCCCCTCGACGGCCTCCAGCGAGCGCGCTCCCTCCTGTACCGCCATGCGCCCCGCCACCTCGGACATGGGCGTCAGCAGCGGCAGCTCGCCGTTCGGGAGCTGGACGGTCTCGTAGGCCACCGCCACGGCGCCGCTGTCCAGCACCGCCCGGGTCAGCCGCTCGCTGGCGGCGAAGTGGAAGTAGGTGAAGAGGATCTGACCCGGCTGGATCCGGTCGTACTCGTCCGGGAGGGGCTCCTTGACCTTCATGATCATCTCGGCCCGCTCCCACACGGCGTCGGGACCCGGGACGATCTCCGCCCCGGCGCGCCGGTACGCGTCGTCCGCGAAGCCGCTGCCGGACCCGGCCCCGGACTCGACGATCACGTCGTGTCCCTGCCGGTCCAGGCGCTCGGCCCCGGCGGGCACGAGCGCCACCCGGTGCTCCTCCGCCTTGATCTCCCTGGGTACGCCTACCTTCATCGCTCCGTCCTCTCGTCCAAAGAAAAAGGGAACCGGCCACTCGGACCGGTTCCCTGGAAGGCTCTCGGCGGGTCGGTCCTCGCCTCCCGGCGCGTCGCCCGCTCTCGTCGTCCTGCGTCAGGCCTCCTGCTTCTGCTCCTCCTCCATGGCGGCGCGCCGCGAGAGCTCGAGCTGTCCCTTGTCGTTGATGGACAGGAGCTTCACCCGGACGCGGTCGCCCTGCTCGAGGATGTCCTCCGTCTTCTCGGTGCGCTGCTCCTCCAGCTCCGAGATGTGGCAGAGGCCCTCCACGCCGGGCAGGATCTCGACGAAGGCGCCGAAGTTGGTCGTGTTCTTGACCACGCCCTCGTAGATGCGTCCCACCTCGGGGTCCTGCACGATGGCCTCGATCATCTCCCGGGCCCGGTCGCCCCCCTCTCCGCCGGGTGCGGAGATGGTGATCACGCCGGAGTCCTCGACGTTGATCTCGGCGCCGCTCTCCTCCTGGATGGAGCGGATGGTCTTGCCCTTGGGGCCGATGACCTTGCCGATCTTGTCCGGGTCGATCTGCATGGTGAAGATCCGGGGCGCGTGCTCGGACATCTCGTCCCGGGCGTCCGGCAGCGTCTGGTCCATGACGTCCAGGATGTGGCCGCGGGCGTCGCGGGCCCGCTCCAGGGCCTCCAGCATCGTCGACGTCTGGATGCCCGCCACCTTGATGTCCATCTGGATGGCGGTGATCCCGTCCCTCGTCCCCGCCACCTTGAAGTCCATGTCCCCCATGTGGTCCTCGACACCGAGGATGTCCGTGAGGATGGCGGTGTCGTCGCCCTCCTTCACCAGGCCCATGGCGATTCCGCCGCAGGCCTTCAGCAGGGGCACGCCGGCGTCCATCATCGAGAGGGAGCCGCCGCAGACGGTGGCCATGGAGCTGGACCCGTTGGACTCCAGGATGTCGGAGACCACGCGGATCGTGTACGGGAAGTCGTCGTACGCCGGGAGCAGGGGCTGGAGCGCCCGCTCGGCCAGCAGACCGTGGCCGATCTCACGCCGGCCGGGCCCCCGGAAGCGCCGCACCTCGCCCACCGAGAACGGCGGGAAGTTGTAGTGCAGCATGAAGGACTTGGACTCTTCCTCGGCCACGTCGACGTTGTCGATGCGCTGCTCGTCCTGGACCGTGCCCAGGGTCGTGGCCGCCAGCGACTGCGTCTGGCCGCGCGTGAAGAGCGCGGAGCCGTGGGTGCGGGGCAGGACCCCCACCTCGCAGCTCACCGACCGGATCTCGTCCAGGCTCCGGCCGTCGACGCGCTCGCCGCGCTCCAGCACCTGCCGCCGGAGCGCCTCCTTCTCGAGGTCGTCCACGACGTCCTCGACGGCGTCCAGGTCCTCGGGGAACTCCTCCTCCAGCTCCTCCATCAGACGGTCGGCGAGGGCGGAGGTGGCCTGGCTGCGCTCCTCCTTCGTGGGGAGGTTCATGGCCTCCTCCACGCGGCCCTCGGCCTTCTCGCGCACCGTACGGACCAGCTCCTCGGAGGGGGCGTCGGCGTCCCACTCCATGGTCTCGGCCGGGCCGCCCACGGCGTCCACGAGCTCCTTCTGGAGCCCGATGAGCTCCTTGATCGCCTCGTGGCCGACCTCCAGGGCCTCCACGAGCTCGTCCTCGGAGATCTCCGCGGCGTGGCCCTCGACCATGACCACGGAGTCTTCCTTCCCCGCCACCACGATGTCGCAGTCCGAGTAGTCGAGCTGGCTGAAGGTGGGGTTGATCACCCACTCGCCCTCGACCCGTCCCACCCGCACGCCGGCGATGGGACCGCCCCACGGGATCCGGGACAGGCTCAGCGCCGCGGAGGCCCCCACCATGCCCAGCACGTCCGCGTCGTTCTCCTGGTCGGCGGAGATGATGAAGCAGGCGATCTGGGTCTCGTTCTGGAAGTCGTCCGGGAAGAGGGGGCGGAGGGGACGGTCGATCTGGCGCGCGGAGACCGTCTCCTTGTCCCCCGGCTTGCCCTCACGCTTCACGAAGCCGCCGGGCACCTTCCCCGCCGCGTAGGCCTTCTCGCGGTACTCCACGGTCAGGGGGAAGAAGGGGAGGTCCGAGCGCTCGTCCTCGGCCACGGCGGTGACCAGGACGGCGGTCTCGCCGTGCTGCACGTAGACGGCGCCGTCGGCCTGTCGGGCCATGCGGCCCGTCTCGATGACCAGCTTGCGTCCTGCGAATTCGCGTTCGATCCGGTGTTTCATCCTGTTCCTGTGCTTCTCTTCGGGGGTGTGTGTCTCGCTGCGTCCGTCGGGGCGGATCCCCCCGGACGGGCCCCGGCGGTACGGCTGGCTGCCGTGGGGCTCGACGAGGACGGTGGACCCGCGCTCCGCGGATCACCCGCCCGACTGCCGGGGAGGGGCTCGGCGTGGCCGGAAGGCCTAGTGCCGGAGGCCCAGCTCGTCGACGACCTCGCGGTAGCTCTCCGTGTCGTTCATCCGGAGGTAGTCGAGGAGCCTCTTGCGGCGCCCGACCATGGTCAGGAGGCCCTGCCGACCGTCGTGGTCGTTGGGGTGGTCCTTCAGGTGTTCGGTCAGCTCCGCGATGCGGTGGGTGAGCACGGCCACCTGGACCGGGGCCGAGCCACGGTCGTCCTCGTGCTTCCCGTACTTATCGTAGATGTCCTGTTTCTGTGTCTGGTCCAGCGTCATCCGACAGTTACCTCGGGTGCTCGGTGGAATGATCATCGACTCGCGGCGATGCCGGTCGGCGGCCGCGAAGCTCGGAAGCAATCTCCCTACTATATTTTCTCGTCCGGGTCCTGTAAACCTCCGGTCGCCTCCGGGGCGGAGCGTTGTGCCTCGAAATACTCGCGGGCCCGTTCCCGGTCACGCCGCATCTCCGCCACCAGCTCGTCCGTGGACGAGAAGGAGCGCACCTCCCGGAGCCGCCTCAGGAAGTCCACCCGGACCGGCTCGCCGTAGATGTCCTCCTCGAAGTCGAGCAGATACAGTTCCAGCGTCGCCGGTGCGCCGGTGAAGGTCGGCCTCGGGCCGGCGTGCAGGATCCCCTCCCGCAGCTCGTCCCGCACGCGGGCCCGGGCCGCGTAGATCCCCGGCGCCGGGATCAGCTTCCGGTCGCCGGGCGGGTCGATGTTCGCCGTCGGGAAGCCCAAATCCCGGCCCCGGCCCATCCCGTGCACCACGGGTCCCTGGAGGCTGTAGGGTCGGCCCAGGCACTCCCGGGCCTCCTCCACGCGTCCTTCCGCCAGCAGGTGGCGGATCCGCGTCGAGGAGACCGGGTCGGTCCCCACCTGCACCTTCTCGACGACGTCCACGTCGAAGCCCAGCTCCCGGCCCAGCTCGCGCAGGGTCCCCGTGTCGCCCGACCGTCCTCGCCCGAAGCCGTGATCGTAGCCGATGACGAGCTCCTCCACTCGAAAGCGACGCACCAGCACCTCGCGGACGAACTCCTCCGGCTGGTACAGCGACAGCGACCGGGTGAACGGGAGGAAGGCCACACAGTCCACCCCCGTCAGCGCCAGCAGCTCCTTCTTCTCGTCCGGCGTGGTGAGGAGGGGCGGCGCGTCGTCCGGGCGGACCACCTCCAGCGGGTGCCGGTCGAAGGTCACGAGCAGGCTCCGGAGCCCCCGCTCCCTGCCCCGGCGGCCGATCTCCTCCAGCACCTCCCGGTGCCCGGCGTGCACGCCGTCGAAGGTGCCCACCGTGGCCACCGTCCCGGGGCCGTCCGGCGGCACCGCCGGCGCGGCACGGGGGGACCGCTCACGCGGCATGGAACACCTTGCGCGGCTGGAGCTCGCCCGCCCGCAGCTCCGCCACGGCCACCAGGCCGGGCTCGCCGATCAGGGCCACGGGGGCTCCCTCGCCGGGCTCCTCGCCGCCGGCGCCGGGCCGTATCTCGCCCCGCTCGATCCGCTGGCCGTGGCCGACGGCCTCCTGCTCCTCCCTCGTGATTCGCCGCCGGGGGAGCCACGCCACGGCGTCGGCGGGAGGGAGGAAGTGAGGCGGGGACAGCTGGACGCCGGGCTCCAGCTCCTCGCCGGAGAGGGCGTCCCCGACGTCGAACGGGCCGATCCGCGTCCTCCGGAGATCCACCAGGTGGGCGCCGACCTCCAGCTCCCGGCCCACGTCGCGGGCCAGGGACCGCAGATAGGTCCCGGTCCCCACCACGGCCCGGACCTCCGCCTCCGGCGGGGTCCAGCGGAGCAGCTCCAGCTCGTGCACCGTGACCTCCTCGGCCTCCAGCTCCAGGCGCTCGCCCTGGCGGGCCGCCTCGTGGGCCCGGCGCCCGTCCACCTGCTTGGCCGAGTAGGCCGGCGGCCGCTGGCTGAGCCTCCCGCGGAAGCCGGCAAGGGCCTCCTCCATCTCCCGCCGGTCCAGGCCGCGCCACGCGTCGGACGCCCGGAGCACCTCGCCGGTGCGGTCGTGCGTCTCCGTCTCCTCGCCGAGCTTGAGGGTGGCCCGGTAGGTCTTGTCCAGGCGGTGGAAGTACTCGGCGAGGCGCGTGGCGGAGCCCGCGAGCAGCAGGAGGAGGCCCGTGGCGAAGGGGTCCAGGGTGCCGGTGTGGCCCACCCGACGCCGGTCCAGGGCCCGCCGGGCCCGCGAGACCACGTCGTGGGAGGTGGGGCCGGAGGGCTTGTCCACCAGGAGGAGGCCCTCGGGCGATTCCGGGCGGACGTCAGGCTCCGTCGCCGGCATCCGCCTCCGGCCGCCCTTCCTCCTCGTGCACCTGATCCAGCAGCGACTCGATGCGCTGGACGCGCTCCAGGCTGCGGTCCACCTCGAAGGCGAACTCCGGCACCCGACGGATCCGGAGCTCCTTGCCCAGCTTCTTCCGGAGGAACCCCTCGGCGCTCTGGAGCCCCTCCACGGCCTCCTCGGCCGTCGGCTCGTCGCGGAGCGTTCGGACGAACACCTTCGCATGCCGGAGGTCCGGGGACGTCTCCACGCCGGTCACCGTGACGCCGGAGACCCGGGGGTCCTTCATCTCGCGCCGGATGAGCCGGGAGAGCTCCTCCCGGAGCAGCTGATTGACCCGGTCGACCCGTCTGTAGTTGGGCATGACGCCTCCCCTGGACCGGACTAGAAGAACGCGGTCTCCCGCTCGATGATGCGCGCCCGGGCCTCGTCCTCCACCGTGTCCTCGACCCGGCTCAGGAGGGAATCGGCGAGCTTCCTGTCGGAGGTGACGAAGGCCACGGACAGCTCCGCCTTCTGCCACTTGTCCTGGAAGTCGGTCTCGGCCACCGAGACCTCGAACTCGCCCCGCAGGCGGTCGCGGAGGCTGTTCACCACCATTCGCTTCGACTTCAGGGACGTGCATCCCGGAATGTGGAGCACCCAGCGCCCCACGCCGACGGTCGCCGCCACGGCTCCTCCGCGTACCTTCGCGTCTCGTGCGTCCGCCTACCGGGAGGTCAGGACGCGCTCTCGAGCGTCCTCGCCACCTCTTCGATCTCGTAGCACTCGATCGTGTCGCCGACCTTCACGTCGTTGAAGTTCTCGATGGAGATGCCGCACTCGTAGCCCTCGCGGACCTCGCCCACGTCCTCCTTGAACCGCTTCAGGTTGCCGATCCGTCCGTCGTGGACCACCGCCTGGTCGCGGATGATGCGGACCCGGGCGTTCCGATCGATCGTGCCCTCCTGCACGTAGCTTCCCGCCACCGTTCCGGCGCCGGGCACGCTGAACAGCTCGCGGACCTCGGCCTCGCCCAGGACGACCTCCCTCTCTTCCGGCTCCAGGAGGCCCTCCATGGCCTTCCGGACGTCCTGCACCGCCTCGTAGATGACGTCGTAGGTCCGGATCTCGACGCCCTCGGACTCCGCCACGTCCCGGGCCTTCGAGCCGGGGCGCACGTGGAAGCCGAGGATCGAGGCGTCGGAGGTCGTGGCCAGGAGCACGTCGGACTCGTTGATGGCACCGACGCCGCGGTGGACGACGTCCACGGCCACCTCGTCGGTCGAGAGCTCCTCGAGGGAGTCGGCCACGGCCTGCACCGAGCCGTCGGTGTCGCCCTTGATGATCAGGTTGAGCTGGGCCTGGCCCTCCGTCTGGACCTCCTCGAAGATGTCCTCGAGGCTCGACCCGGAGGAGCGGCGCTGGATGTCCTTCTGGCGCTCCAGCTCCTGCCGGCGGTCGGCGATCTCCTGGACCCGATCGGCGTCCAGGACCACGAAGCTGTCGCCGGCCTGACCGACGTCCTCGGCGCCCAGCACCCGCACCGGGATGCCCGGGCCTGCCTCCTCCACGTTGTTGCCGCGCTCGTCCAGGAGCGCCCGCACCCGTCCGGGATGCTGGCCGCAGAGGAAGTCGTCTCCGACCCGGAGCGTGCCCTCCTGCACCAGGACCGTGGCCACGGGCCCCCTTCCCTTCTCGAGCTCGGCCTCGACGACCGTGCCCCGGGCCTGCTTGTTCGGGTTGGCCTTCAGCTCCAGCAGCTCGGCCTGGAGCAGCACCTGCTCCAGGAGCTCGTCCACGCCGTCGCCGGTCTCGGCGGAGACCGGCTGCGAGAGCACGTCGCCGCCGAACTCCTCCACCACGACCTCCTGGGAGAGGAGGTCCTGCTTCACGGCGTCCGCGTCGGCCGCCGGGAGGTCCATCTTGTTGATGGCGACGATCATCGGCACGCCGGCGTTCCGGGCGTGGCTGATGGCCTCCTCCGTCTGCGGCATGACGCCGTCGTCGGCGGCGACCACGAGGATCACCACGTCCGTGACGTCGGCGCCGCGGGCCCGCATGGCGGTGAAGGCCTCGTGCCCGGGCGTGTCGAGGAAGGTGAGCTTCCGGCCGTCCCCGACCTCCACGTGGTAGGCGCCCACGTGCTGGGTGATGCCGCCGGACTCGCCGGCGATGACGTTGGTCTTCCGGATGTGGTCCAGGAGGGAGGTCTTGCCGTGATCCACGTGCCCCATGACCGTGATCACCGGGGGCCGCGGCTCCAGGTCCTCCTCCTCGTCCTCTTCCTCCTCGATCTCCGGGAGGTCCGCCTCGTAGGCCTCCTCGCGGACGGCCTCGTAGCCGAACTCCTCGCAGATGAGGTCGATCTCGTCGAAGTCCAGCCGCTGGTTGATGGTGACCATCATCCCCAGGTTCTTGAACGCGGCGGTGATGATCTCCTGGGGACTCTCGTCCAGCATGTCGGCGAGCTCGGACACCGTGAGGAACTCGTTGACCGTGATCTGCTTCTCGGCCTCCTCGCGGGCCTTCTCGAGCTCCTCCTCGGAGGGGCCGGTCTCCCGCTTGCGGGTCCTGCCCCCGCCTCCGCCGCCCCCGCCCTCCATGGACGCGAGCGTCTTCTTGACGTTCTGCTGCACCTCGTCCTTCTCGACGCGGGGCTTCTTCTTGCGCCCGCCCTTCTTCTTGCTCTTGCGGTCGCTGTAGCCCTCGTCGATCTCCACTGAGCCGCCGGGGGCCGCGGAGGCCGCCGGGCGGTAGGACATCTCCGGCTTGACCGGCTTCGGCTTCCGCTTCTTCTTTTTCTTCTTCTCTTCCTCGGCCTCTTCCGCCTCGGCCTCGGCTTCCTCTTCGGCCCGCTCGACGGCCTCCTGGACGTCGGACTTGAGGATCCGGCCGTCCTTGCCGGTGCCCTCGATGGCCGTGAGGTCCAGGTCGTGCTCCTCGGCGAGCTCCTCGGCGGCACCGGTGATGTCGATCTCCTCCGGCGCCTCCTCTTCTTCCTCCTCGGCGGCTTCCGCCTCGGCCTCGACCGCCTCTTCCTCTTCCGCTTCCGCGGCGGGAGCCTCGACGGCGGCCTCTTCCCCGGCGGCCTCCGCCTCCACCTCGGCCTCTTCGGCCTCGGCTTCGGCTTCCTCTTCGGCCCGCTCG
>CANPVF010000018.1 GCA_947581645.1 Candidatus Caribbeanibacter nitroreducens
GGCGGGAGTGGCGGGAGTCGGGGCGGTGGTGGCACCGGGAGCGGCTCGGACCGTACGGCCCCGTCGTGGAGCGGTCCGACGTCGTGGGGCACGCGTAGCGCCGGACGGGCCGGCCGGTCCTACCCCGCTATCCGCCGGTCGTGATCCGGCGACCGTCGCCCAGTCGGTCGTCGGGATAGAGCACCACGGTGTCGCCGGCCTCCAGCCCGGCGACGATCTCCGTCTCCCGGGCGTTGCGGTGGCCCACTTCGACCTCCCGCAGGTGCGCCTCGTCGCCTTCCACGGTGAACACCGCCCATCCGTCCTCCCGCCGGAAGACGGCCCCCAGCGGCACCGCCAGGACGCTGTCCCTCTGCCAGGTCACGATCCGGGCCTCGACCCGATATCGGTCCCCGAGGACCGGCGACTCCGACATCAGGTCACCGATCACGTTCACGCGCTGTTCCTCGATCCCCAGGGGCGAGATCCGGGTAAAGCCCGACGGTGCCACGCGACGCACCCGGGCCCGCAGGGTGTCGTCTCCGCCCCACTCCACGAGCTCCATCGGGTCGCCGACCTGCACACGTACCGCGTCGGAGGACAGGACGTCCACCACCACCTCCAGCCCCCGGACGTCGCCGACCTCCACCAGCGGAGTCCCGGCGCTCACCGTTCGCTCCGATCGCTCGTGAACCTCCAGGACCCGTCCCCCCGCCGGCGATCGGAGAACGAGCGGGCCGCCGCCCGTGGCGCCCTCCGGCGAGGCCGCCATGAGAGCCGCACGGGCATTCCGGACCTCGTATGCCGCCGCCTCGGCCCGAGACCGGGCGGCGCGCAGCTCCAGCTCCCGGGTCCGGACGGCCGTGGTGAGCTCGTCCACCCGCTCCGGCGCGACGCCGCCGGCTTCCGCCACCTCACGGATCCGCTCGAGCCGACGCCGGGCCTCCTCCAGCTGCTCCCCGGCCTGCTCGACGCGGGCCTCCGCCTCCTCGCGCCCGGCCTCTGCCGCGCTCAGCCGGGCCCGGGCCTGCTCCCGCGAGCGGGGATCCAGCGGAAGGGGCTGCAGCCGCGCCACCGGCGACCCGGCCCGAACGGAGTCGCCCTCCTCCAGCCCCGCGGGGACGTATCGCCCCTGCACCGGGGCGTTCACGACGTACCGGTGCCGGACACGGGTACGGCCGTCCTCCTCCACGGCCACCTGCATGGCCCCGCGCCGGGCCACGGCGACCTCCACGGGGATGGGATCGGGGCGTAGCAGCCACCAGAGCCCGAGAGCGAGGACGATCACCACCCCCGCGATCCGGGCCACCCGCCATGGGCGCCCTGCCCGTCGCCCGGACCGATCGCCGTCCCCCCCCACGCCGGTCATTCCCGTGATTTCAGCGCTTCCACGAGATCCATGCCTCGCACCTTCCGGTGAACGACGGCTGCCGACACGAGCGCGGAGGCCGCCACGACCCCCGCCGCGAGAACGTAGGTCTGCCGCGAGACCACCAGCGGCAGCCGGAACAGCTCCGCCTGATACGCCGCGCGGAGCACCCAGCACAGCATGTAGCCCAGTGCCAGCCCCGCGGGAATCCCCGTGACCGTGAGGACGGCCTGCTCGCCCAGCAGGATACGACTCACCTCGCCGCGGCTGTACCCCAGCACCCGGAGGCTGGCCAGCTCGCGGGCACGCTCCGACAGCGTCACGCGAGCGCCGTTGTAGACGATCCCGAAGGCGATGACCGTGGCGAACAGGACCAGCACTGTGGTGGCGATGGCGAACACCCGGGCGAAGGTCTCCTCGAAGGTGTCCAGGGTCGCCTCCCGAACCGAGATCCCGGCGACGCCGCGACTCTGCTTCAGACGGGCGTACAGGGCGTCCATCCGTGCGGGGTCCACGGCCAGCCGGGCTCCGGAGAGCACCTCTCCCTCCTGGAGCTCGCGCCGCAGGCCCTCGATGGGAAGGTAAGCGTTCGCCCCCACCACCTCGTCCACCACGCCGTGGACCTCGAGCCTGAGGCGCGGCCGTTCGCCCGTGAGGACCTCGGCCGTGATCTCGTCGCCCACCCTCGCCTGCAGCCGCTCGGCCAGCGCCGTGCTCAGCAGCACTCCCCCGGGCGGGAGACGTCGGATCGATCCGTCGCCGTCCACGATGCGGCGAAGGCTCCCGTCGGGTGGCAGTCCCACCAGGCCCGTCCTGTGGTCACGATGGCCGGCGCGCAGGCGAGCCGGAATCGTCCGGAACGGCTCGGACCGGAGCACGCCCGGCATGTGCTCCAGGCTGCGAAGCGCCGGGCGTCCCCGTGGCTCGGCGAAGGTCACCGTGACGTCGGCCCGCTCCGCCACCTGGAACTGCAGGTCCCTGATCCGGTCGACGGCGTCGAAGGTGAATCGGCCCACCACGCCGACGCCGGTAGCCAGTGCGATGCCGATCACCGTGAGGGCAGCCTTTCCCGGACGACGTTCCAGGTTGCGGACCACCATCCTGGGGACGACCCCCAGGAACCTGCCCAACCCCAGCCTCTCCACCACCGCCGGCCTGTAGCTCTCCGGGGATTCCGGCCGCATGGCCTCCGCCGGAGGGAGCGCCGCGGCACGTCTCGCCGCGCCCAGCGCTCCGACGACCGCGGCGGCCGCGGTGATGGCCACGGCGGTCAGCGCCACCCCCCAGCCGGGGTCGTAGGTGACCCGGGGGAACCGGTACACGTCGGCGTAGACGCCGGCCAGCTGCACCGCCAGCCACATCCCGAAGGCCGTGCCCAGGACGCCGCCGGCCATCACCGGCACGGCGGCCAGCTTCAGGTAGTGGCGTCCGATGGCTCCGTGCGAGTACCCGAAGGCCTTCAGGATGCCCACCTGCGTGCGCTGGTTGCCGACGAGCCGCGCCAGGACCATGTGGACGAGGAAGGCGGCGACGCCCAGGAAAATGACCGGGACGATCGTGGCCGTGACCCGGTTCGTGGCGATCTCGTCCGAGAGGAAGCGGTGCGAGAGCTGGTCGGGCCTCCCGTAGGCACCGAGCCCCCCGTGGTCCTCGAGAACCCGATCCAGGGCGTCGACGACGCGCCCGGCGGTGGCCACGGGGGCCAGGGTGAGGGAGACGTCGTTGAAGGCGCCCTCCATGTCGAAGGCCGCGGCCAGCACCCGGCGGTCCATCCACAGGATTCCGAACCGCCGGCGGTCCGGCAGTACCTGGCCGCCGCGGAACTCGTAGACGTATTCCGGCGAGATCCCCACACCCGTGATCCGAACGTCCTGCCACCGGCCGTTGATCACCGCGCTCAGGGTGTCGCCCACGCCCAAGCCGTTCGCCTCCACGAATCCCTCGCTCGCCAGGGCTTCGTCCCGGGTACCCGCCCGCGGGAGGCGCCCCCTCCGGACATGCACGGCGTTCAGGCGCCGGGACCCGTCGGCCGATATCGATATCAGTCGCCCGGTGGCGGGCTCGCGGAGGCCCGGCACGTCCAGCACCACGTCGTGCACGACCCGTGTCTGCACCGCGGCGACCCCCGTGATGCGCCGTATCTCGTCCTCGACGCGATCCGGCGCGCTCTTCACGGCGGCGAACACCTCTCCGAAACGATACTCGCGGTAGTAGGCGTCCCGGGAGGTCTTCAGGTACTCGTACATGCTCCACAGCGAGACGAAGCTGGCCACTCCCACCGCGACGACTGCCGCGACGGCGGCCATCTGGCTCTTCATCATCCAGAGGTCCCGGAGGACCTTGCGGTCGAGGGGGCTCACCAGTGCAGGTCCTCGGGCCGCGCCCGCTCGGCGTTCTCGCGCACGTTCTCGATGCGCCCGCTTCCCATGAGGATGACGCGGTGGGCCATGTCGGCGATGGAGACGTTGTGGGTGATGACCGCCGTGGTGGTCCCCAGCTCACGGTTCACCTGCTCCAGGGCGCGGAGAACCAGCCGCCCCGTCTCCAGGTCCAGGGCGCCCGTGGGCTCGTCGCAGAGCAGCACGTCGGGCTGCTTCGCCACGGCCCGCGCGATGGCCACCCGCTGCTGCTCGCCGCCGGAGAGCTGCGCCGGGAAGTGATCGACCCGATCCCCGAGCTCCACGAGTTCGAGCGCCTCGTCGGCAGGCATCGGATCCGCGGCGATCTCGGTGACCATCTCGACGTTCTCGCGCGCGCTCAGGCTCGGGATGAGGTTGTAGAACTGGAAGACGAAGCCGACGTGCTCGCGGCGGAAGCGGGTCAGCTCGTCCTCGTCCGCGGCGGTGAGCTCCCGGCCGCGGAACCACACCGTCCCGCTGCTCGGCACGTCGAGTCCGCCGAGGATGTTGACCAGGGTGGACTTGCCGCTGCCGGACGGGCCGAGGAGGACCGCGAACTCGCCCTCGTACAGGTCCACGTCCACGTCGTCGAGGGCGACGACGTCCACCTCTCCCATCCGGTAGACCTTGCGGAGCGCCCGGGCGCGGAAGACCGCGGTGCCTGTCGAGGCGGAGGTGACGACGTTCATGAGAGGGCAATCTACCCCGGCGCCAGCGCCCCCTCCGTCGGGAGTCGGCCGGGGCGGGGCGTGGGGAATTGCCCCCGGCGCGCCGGTGTGCAGGCCTCCGCCGGGCTCCTATACTGCGTCCGCTTCACGAAGCCCCGATCTCGATCACCGCAGGCGACTTCCCAGATGGACGATTCCGGACGCGAGCTCGATGCGCCCGTGCTCCTCTACGGCACGGCCCTCCTCCTCTCATCCTTCCTGATCTTCTGGGTCGAGCCGCTGTTCACGAAGAGCGTGCTGCCGATGCTCGGCGGCTCGCCGCGGGTGTGGAACACGGCCCTCGTCTTCTTCCAGGTGACCCTGCTGGCCGGCTATCTCTACGCCCACTGGACCTCCCGCGTGCTCTCGGCCCGCCGACAGTCCCTGCTGCAGGTGGCCCTCGTCGCGGTGGCGGCGGTGGGCCTGCCGGTCCTGGCGCCGGAGGGCTGGTCACCGCCGGCCGACGCGCTCCCGATTCCCTGGCTGTTGAGCCTCTTCGCCGTGGGCATCGGCCTGCCGTTCTTCGCCCTGTCCAGCATGGCGCCCATGCTCCAGCGCTGGTTCGCCCGCCTCCCCCATCGCCACTCCGACGACCCGTACTTCCTGTACGCGGCGAGCAACCTGGGCAGCCTGCTCGCCCTGCTCGCCTTTCCCCTGGTCCTCGAGCCCTGGCTTCCCCTGGGCGCTCAGAACCTCGCGTGGGGATGGAGCTACGCCGCCCTGGTGCTCCTGGTCGCTGCCGCGGCCCTCTACCTGTGGCGCCGGGCGCCCGAGGCGGCCCCCTCCCCCGGCTCCTCCGCACCGCACGGCGGTGCCGGGGCGGACGGAGACGCGGCCGGGTCGGGGCCGACGCCCCGGAACGGGCCCGTCTCCTGGACCGACCGCCTGACGTGGATCGTCCTGAGCTTCGCCCCGGCCAGCCTTCTCCACGGTGTCACGAGCCACATCACGACCGACGTCGCCGCCGTTCCCCTGCTGTGGGTCGTACCGCTGGCCCTCTACCTCCTGACCTTCGTCCTCGTCTTCTCCCGCCGGAGCCCGATCTCCCACCGCTGGATGCTCCGGATCGAACCCTGGGTGGTCGTGCCCCTGGCCCTCTTCTTCGGGATCATGGGGACGGCCTACGGCCCCTGGGCCCTGGTCATCCACCTGGCGGCCTTCTTCGTCCTGGCCATGGTGTGCCACGGCGAGCTGGCGCGGCGGCGCCCGGAGGCGAGCCACCTCACCGAGTTCTACCTGTGGATGTCGGCCGGCGGCGCCTTCGGCGGAATCTTCAACGCGGTGGTGGCCCCCTACCTCTTCGAGTGGGGCGTGGAGTATCCGCTCATGATCGCGGCCGCGGCGTCGCTGCGCCCGGTGCTCCGGGGCTCGGACCTCGTGTCGTGGCGCGACCTGGCGTGGCCGGCGGGTCTGGCCGCGGCGGTCCTCCTTCCCGCTCAGCTGTTCGGGATCCGCTACTTCGAGCTCCCGGTCCCCCTGACCTGGCTCATCGTCCTCGGCCTCCCGGTGGTCGTCTTCGGATTCCGGCACCGTCCCGTCCGCTTCGGGCTGGGCGTGGGCGTGCTCCTGGTGGTGGCCTTCACCGCCCTCTCGCAGTCCCCGGACACCATGGCCCGGGAGCGGAGCTTCTACGGCGTCCTCACCGTGGAGTCGGAGGACGACGGGCGCGTGCACCGACTGCGACACGGCACCACGCTGCACGGCGTGCAGATCGTCGAGCCGCCGGACCTCCGCACCCTCCCCGTGGGCTACTACAACCGGGGTGGTCCCGTGGGACAGGTCTTCCGGGTCACGAACGACCCGTCCACCCCGGCCGTCGACGACATCGGCGTCATGGGCCTCGGCACGGGTGCGCTGACCTGTTACGCGCGGCCCGGCGAGCGGTGGACGTACTACGAGATCGACCCCCTGGTCGTCCGGTGGGCCCGGGACACCAGCTACTTCCACTATCTGTCGGAGTGCGGGCGGAACGTCGACGTCGAGGTCGAGATCGGCGACGGCCGGCTCTCCCTTCGGGATCGGCCGGACGACAGCCTGGACCTGCTCGTCCTGGACGCCTTCTCCTCCGACGCGGTCCCGGTCCACCTGCTCACGCGGGAAGCCCTGGACCTCTACCTGGACAAGCTGAGCGATCACGGGATCCTGCTCTTCAACACCTCCAACCGGTACGTGAACATCCCCCCGGTCCTGGCGCGCCTGGCCGAGAACGCCGGCGTGGCCGCCCGGGCCCAGTACCACGCTCCGGGCCTGGACACGCCGCACCGCGATCACATCTACACGTCCGAATGGGTCCTGATGACCCCCGACCGACGCTGGCTCTCCTGGCTGGAGGGGCGCGCCTGGCGACCCCTGCATCCCGAGGAGGGCGTGGGGCTCTGGACGGATCACTACTCCAACGTGCTCCGCATCCTGGACTGGTAGGACGTGGTGCCGCCCCCCCCCGCGACACCGCACCCCCGGGACGCCGGCACGCCCCCCCGGAATCCGGGTATGTGCCCGTGCCATGGCCCTTTCCGAGCAACTCCGTGACCTGAATCCGCAGCAGCGCGAGGCGGTTCGCCACTTCGAGGGACCGCTGCTGGTCCTGGCCGGGGCCGGGAGCGGCAAGACGCGCGTCCTGACCGTCCGCGCGGCCCACCTGGTGGAGGAGCACGGGGTTCCGCCGGAGCGGATCCTCTGTCTCACGTTCACCAACCGGGCGGCGGGGGAGATGCGGGAGCGCATCCGGTCCCTGCTGGGCGAGCGGCCCGAGGGGCTGTGGGCCGGCACCTTCCACTCCTTCGGTGCCTGGCTGCTCCGGCGCCACGCGAACCGGGTGGGCCGGTCCCGCCGCTTCACCATCTACGACGCCGACGAGAGCCTGGAGCTGGTGCAGCGGACCATGGACCGGCTGGGCCTGGACCGGGACCGCTTTCCGCCGCCGGCGGTGCGCGGGGAGATCGAGGACGCGAAGCACTATCTGGTGACGCCGGACGCCTACGACGTGATGCTCGGTCCGGAGCCGGAGCCCTACGAGGAGGCCTGCCGGCACGTGTACGGGGCCTACCAGGACGCCCTGGAGCGACAGGACGCCCTGGACTTCGGCGACCTCCTGATGAAGGCCGTCGAGCTCCTCCGGGACCACCCGGAGGTCCGGGGGCGGTACCGCAACCGGTTCGCCTTCCTCCTCGTGGACGAGTACCAGGACACCAACCACGCCCAGTTCCGGCTGGTCCAGATCCTGGGCGAGGAGCACCGGAACGTGATGGCCGTGGGCGACGACGACCAGTCGATCTACGGATGGCGCGGGGCCGACCTCCGGAACATCCTGGAGTTCGACTCGGACTTCGGCGGCTGCCGCATCCTCCGCCTGGAGAAGAACTACCGCTCCACCGGTCACGTCCTGGCCGCCGCCAACGCCGTCATCGAGAACAACGAGCAGCGGCGCGAGAAATCCCTCTTCACGGACCGGGGGCAGGGCGAGGAGGTGCGGGTGGTCCGGGCCGGGAGCGACCGGGCCGAGGCCCGGTGGATCGCCGACCGCGTCGAGCGGATGGTCGGCGACGACGGCCTCTCCTACCGGGACTTCGCCGTCCTGTACCGGACCAACGCCCAGTCGCGGGCGCTGGAAGACGCCGTGCGGAGGCGGGGCATCCCCTACCAGATCGTCGGGGGGCTTCGCTTCTACGAGCGGCGCGAGGTCCGCGACCTCCTGGCCTACCTCCGGCTCGTGGTCAATCCCGCGGACCGCGCCGCCTTCGAGCGCGCCGTGAACCGGCCACGCCGGGGCATCGGCGAGGTCACGCGCAGCCGGCTGTTCGAGTGGGCCCGGGAGCTCGAGGTGCCCGCGATGGAGGCCGCACGGCGCGCCACCGACCACGACGACCTGCCGGCCCGTGGAGCCCGGTCGCTGGAGCGATTCGCCGGCCTGATCGATCGACACCGCTCCCTGGCCGACGAGCTCACCGCGGCCGAGCTGCTCCGGCGGCTGATCTCGGAGCTGAGTTTCCTCGAGAAGCTGAAGGAGGAGGGGCCGGACGGGGAGGAGCGGGCGGAGAACGTCGAGGAGCTGGTGGCCGCCGCGGCGGAGGTGGACGAGCGCGACGACCCGCCCCCGGGCTCACCGGCCGCCGCCCCGGACGACGCGGACCTCACCTCGGTGGACCGCTTCCTCCAGGAGGTGGCGCTGGTGACGGACGTCGACCGGCACGACCCGGAGGCCGACGCGGTGCTGCTCATGACGCTCCACGGCAGCAAGGGGCTCGAGTTCCCGCACGTCTTCGTGGCGGGCGTCGAGGAGGGGCTGTGCCCGCACTCCCGCTCCGCCGGCTCCGCCGAGGACATGGAGGAGGAGCGCCGACTCTTCTACGTGGGCCTCACCCGTGCGCAGGAGACCGCCTGCGTCACGCACGCCGAGACCCGCCGGCGCTTCGGCCGTCGCAGCTACAGCGCGCCGTCCCGGTTCCTGGACGAGCTGCCGGAGGAGCACGTGGAGGAGATCCGGGCCGGATCCGGCGGATCGGAGTCCGCCGACGGCCTCTCTCCCGGCGACCGCGTCGAGCATCCACGCTTCGGCGGCGGCGAGGTGGTGGAGCGGACCGGCGGGGACGGGGACCCCCGCATCGTGGTCGACTTCGACGACGAGGGTCGGAAGCGCCTCTCCGCCCGCTACGCCAACCTCACGCCCGCCGGCTGACCCCGGCGTCGGGACGCTCCCGACCCCGAGCCACGGACGGCGCGCGGCCTACTCGCCCTGCACGAGGGTGGCGCACTCGTCGGCGTCCTCGATCTCGTGCCGGGGCTCCTGCACGAAGCACACGCGCTGGGTCACCCACACGCCGACGGGCCTGTCGCGATTCAGGGCCGGCAGGTACTTCTGGTCCCGGACGACCCTCACGGCGGCCGTGTCCATCCGGCTGTGGCCGCTGGTGGCGATCACCCGGGACCGGGTGACCCGGCCGTTCGGATCGACGTAGATCCACAGGTCCACGACCCCCTCGACGCCCGAGGCCTCCAGGACCGGCGGATAATGACGGTCCAGGCGCATCCGCTGATTCTCGTCCCGGTCGGGCCGCGGGGCCACCTGGTGCCGGATGTAGGAGGGGCGGTCCCAGCCGTCGTCCGCCGGCGGGGGCGGCGGGGGCAGGTCGCCGACCTCCGGCGAGGCGTCCAGGGCCGGCGGCGCCACGGCGTCCGAGGTGGCGTCGACCCGGGTCTCCCGAACCTGCGGCACCTCCGGTCGCACCACGGGATCCGGCGGAGGCGGGGTCTCGACCTCCACGGGCCGCACCTCGATCGCCCGGAAGTCGCTCACCACCCTCGGCAGCTCCGGGGCCTTCAGCGTCGGCGAGAACTCCACCGCCAGGAGATGACCGGCCAGGGAGAGGACGAGACCCACGGTCAGCGCGCGCCCGTAGCCCCGGCGGGAGCGTCCGTCTCTCCCGCGTCGCCGCGGACCGTCGTCTCCCGTGCCTCCCCCGGACGCGTCGTCGCCCGGGTCGGCCGAGCTTCTGCTCGATGTCATCGGTGCGGGCAGAGGGTGCAGCTACAACGTCCGACGGAGTGCCCCCTCCGTCAATCCTCTGACGCCGCCGGCAGGATGTGGCGCCGGAGGAGGTCGTAGATGTCCCGCAGGTGGGACCCTCCGCCCCGGGTCTCCGGACGATTGGTCGAGGTGGTCACCACCACCATCTCCAGCTCCGGGACGACGAAGACGAACTGCCCGCCGTATCCCCAGGCGTAGTGCACCGTGTGCTCGGCGAGCTCCCGCGTCCACCAGCAGTAGCCGAAGCCGTAGGTGGGATGCCGCCGTGAGTGCGTGTAGACCTCCCAGGACTCCCGCACCCAGCTCTCGGGCAGGATCCGCTGCCCCTGCCAGCGGCCGCCGTTCAGGTAGAGCTCGCCGAAGCGCCACATCTCCCGGGGCGAGAGGCTCAGGTTGTTGCCGCCGAAATAGTAGCCCTGCGGATCCTGCTGCCACCCGCCGGGCTGGATCCCCAGGGGACCGAACAGGTGGCGCCGGGCGAACGCCAGCGTGCTGGTGCCCGATGCCCGCGTGAGGATCGCCGACAGCAGGTGGGTGCTCCCGGTGCTGTAGATGAACCGGCCGCCGGGCTCCGCGACGACCGGCTGCTCCAGGACGCCCTCCACCCAGTCGTCGCCGGCGACCCACCGGCCGTAGCCTTCGAAGCTGGTGCTCCGGAGACCGCTCCTCATGGTGAGCAGGTCGCGGATGGTGATCTCCCGCTTTCGGGGATCCGCGCTCTCCTCCACGTACTCCGGGAAGAACTCCTCCACCCGCTGGTCCAGCCCCTCCAGGACCCCCTCCTCCAGGGCGATGCCGACCAGCGCCGAGATCACCGACTTGGACGCGGACTTCATGTTCACGTCGCGGCGCGCCGTCAGGCCGTTCCAGTACTTCTCGGCCACCAGGGTCCCGCGGCGAGCCACCAGAAGGCCGTTCAGCGGCTCGAGCTGGTCCGCCCGGCGATAGGCCGACCACAGCCGCCCCGGGTTCAGCCCCCACTCGGCGGACGGGCGGACCTGCCACTCGGGGTCGGGATCCGGGGCCGGCGCGCCCCCGGACGTCTGAGCGAGGACGGCCGGAGCGGCCGCAATGAGCGTCAGGAGGGCCGCCGCGAGGGCCAGGTGCCGGCGGACGGCGGCCGCCGCCGTGCTCATTCGCCGTCTCCGGCCCGGTCCCGGAGCACCGCCTGCGCACCTGCGGCCACCAGCGTCCACTGCAGGTCCATCTGCTCACGAACGGGCACCGGCGTGATGCCGGCCTCGCGCGCCCGCTTCCGCAGGGCCTCCCGCTCCGCTCCTCTCTCGAGCTCGCCCCGCCAGCGACCGAGCCGCTCCTTCCAGGCGCGGAGGGCTCCCGCGTCGCCCCGGCCCGCGGGGTCGAACTCCTCGACGAGGAACAGCGGGACCTCGGACACCGCGGTCAGCGGATCGCCTCCCAGCGCCTTGATCGTCTCCATGGAACTGGGCCGAAACTTCTCGGCCATTGCCGGCTCCCCGCGCCCCATGAAGTGGGCGCGCATGGCCCGCGAGTCCGGTCGCGTCGCGAAACCGGGCGCCAGCCTCTCGAAGCCCTTCTCGCCGTGGCGGTCGATGTCGTGGAGCCGGTGCCCCAGCTCCCCGGTGCGCCGACGACACCGCCGGACCAGCCGGTCGCAGCGGTGACGCCAGTCGGCGTCGATCAGGAACCAGGGCCCCTCCCCCACCGCCATGCCGTGCAGCGACGCGTGCAGGTCGAAGGGCCCTTCGGCTTCGCGCCACCACCCGAAGGCGGCCCGGTTCTCGGGCCGCGCTCCCTCGTCGTCCGGACGACGCGGGAACCCGAACTCCACGTCGTCCGGAGGGGCCTCCCGCACCACCGAGGCCACGTAGTCCGCCGGGTCGTACCGCCGGGGGCGGCCGTCGGTCCACCCGCGGTTGTCCGCAGCACCGTCCGGGTTCAGATGGGGCAGGATCCACCACTCCGCGTCCGTGCGCCAGGGGTCGGACGCCGGGAGGCTCTCGAGAAACCGCGGCAGGCGGCACAGCAGCCGCGGCCCCACCGGCTCGTCGGCGTGGCAGCCGGCCAGGAGGCTGATCCGCAGGTTCCCCTGGCCGATCCGCAGGCCGCGAATCGGACGCCCGCCGCGGGAGGTGCCGATGTCCGGCAGATCGTCGTACTCCACCGGCTCCGTCTCCAGGACATCCGCGCGCCGCGCGAAGAACGACTCTCCGGTCATCGGCCTTCCGCCCGTCTGTCGTTCGTGAGGAGCCGGGGGGGCTACCTCCCGGTGGGGCCTCCCTGCCCCGTTCCCGTGCGGTCGTACTGTCCGCGGTTCCCCTGCGAGTCACGATCGCGGAACTGGCGCCACAGCTTCCTGTGCTTGCTGTCCAGGGAGATCTCGCGGCCGCCGATGTACATCTTCTGCACGGTGGTGGTGAGCTGCAGCGGGTCGCCGTCAGTGACGATCACGTTCGCGCGCTTCCCTTCCTCCAGGCTCCCCATCTCATCACCGAGCCCCAGGAACCGCGCCGGGTTCGAGGTGATGGCCCGGAGCGCGGCCTGCTCCGGCAGCCCGTACGCCGCCGCCTTCGCGGCGTGCTCGGGCAGGCGACGGGCGTTGCCGCTGCTCTGCGTGCTGAACGCCACCGGCACGCCGGCCTCGTACAGGAGCGCCGCGTTCCGCCAGCCCGCCGTCACCGGGTCGTCGCGATCCGCCGTCGGCGAGTGGGCCGAGCCCACGATCACGGGCACGCCCCGTTCGGCCAGCTCCTCGCGCACCCGGTAGGCCTGGGCTCCGCCCACGATCACGCCCCTCACCTCCGGGAACTCGTCCAGGAAGAGGAGAAGCGTGCCGATGTCACGCTCGCTGTCCACCTGGAACAGGACCGGCATCTCGCCGCGGAGCGCGGGGGCCATGGCGTCCAGGTAGACCCTGTCGCCGCCCCACTCGTTCAGGACGAAGGCATCGTCGGCCTCCTCCGCCACGGCCTGTGCCTCCGCGTACGTTCGTGCCCGCTCGAAGAGGTCCATCAGCTCCTCGACGCGATCACCGTCCAGCGCTGGCTCCTCCCAGTCGTGACCCGACGGCGACGGGAAGTCCACGACCAGCGCTGCGCGATCGTCCACCGACATCTTCCACGGCGTGTCGCCGGCCAGCTCCACCGTGGAGCCGGTGCCGATCACCGTGCCCGCGGACTGCGCCGTGAGCGAGGCCGTGATGCCCGCGGCCCGCGCGACCGGAATGTGGACACTGTGCGGGTTCAGCCCCGCGACGGTCCGCAGGTGTGGGTTGTACTCGCCGGTCTCCCGCGTGTCGCGGCTGGCGGCGACGGCGCCGATCTCCACCAGTCCCAGCTGCGTCCGGGGGTCGATGAGGCCCGGGTAGACGTGCTGGCCGGAGACATCGACGCGCTGCGCGGCCGACGGGACGGAGACCTGGCCCGACGACCCGACGGCGACGATGTCGCCGCCCTCCATCACGACCACGCCGTCCCGGATGCTCCGACCGCTTCCGGCCACGGGGTGAACGGTACCCCCGACCAGGGCGACCGTCCCGCCGTCGGCGGGCTCCTCCTCCAGGTCCATGCTGGCGTCGGGCCAACTGGATGGCAGGGACCGGGGCCCGGCGTCGTTCCGGGCCGTCGAGAGCTCCGGGAGGTCCCGGACCGGCTGTCCCCGGGCCTCCTCCGGAGCGCTCCGGTCGTAGAAGACGTTCCCGTCCACCACGGTCTCCTCCACCCGGGTGTAGGTGTCGAAGGGGCTCCCCGAGAGGAGCACGAGATCCCCGTCCTTGCCTTCCTCCAGCGTTCCCACCCGGTCGTCGATGTGGAGCTGCCGCGCCGGGTACAGCGTCAGCATCTTCAGCGCCTCGTGCTTCGAGATCCCGCCGTAGCGCACCGGCTTGATCATCTCGTAGACCATGAACGACTGCAGCCAGGGGATGTCCGAGTTGATGCTGGTGAGCACCCCCTGCCGGTGCATCATGGCCGCGTTGTACGGGATGGCGTCGTAGGCCTCGAGCTTGTAGCCCCACCAGTCCGAGAACGTGGAGCCTGCGGCGCCGTGGGCGGCCATCTCGTCCGCCACCTTGTAGCCCTCGAGCACGTGCTGGAAGACGTCGATCTTGAACCCGAAGCGCTCGGCGATGCGCATCAGCATCAGGATCTCGTCCGCCCGGTAGGAGTGGGCGTGGACCCGGATGTCACCCTCCATGATGTCCACCAGCGCCTGGAGGCGGGCGTCCCGGCGGGGGGGCGTCCGGAACTGGTCCGGGTTCTCCCGGTAGGCCTCCCACTTCTGCCGGTATCGCTGCGCGGCCGTGAAGGCCTGCACGTAGGTCTGCTCCACCCCCTGCCGTGATCGCGGGTAGCGGACCGGCTCGTCCCAGTCGTCGCCCTTGTTGGTCACGTTCTCGCCCAGGGCGAACTTCACGGTGCGCGGCGCGCCCTGGACCAGGAGCCGCCGCGAGTCCTCGAGGCCCCACCGCATCTTGATGATGGCGCTCTGCCCGCCGATGGGATTGGAGCTGCCGTGCAGGATCATGGCGCTGGTGACCCCGCCCGAGAGGGCCTGGTAGATGCCGAAGGACTCGGGGTCGAGGGCGTCCACGACCCGGACCTCCGGCACCACCGGCGACGTCCACTCGTTCACGGCCACCTGCGCGGTGTGGGAGTGGGCGTCCACGATGCCGGGGATGGCCGTCCGTCCCTCGCCGTCGATGACCCGCGCGCCGTCCGGGACGTCCACGCGGGGGGCGATCTCCTCGATGGTGCCGTCCCGGATCAGCACCGAGACGTCGGTGAGCACGGTGTCGGTGGCCGTCCACAGGGAATCCAGGCCCTGTACCACCAGGTCCCCACGGGGCACGGAGAGGGCGCCCCGGTCGATCTGCACCGAGTCGTTCCGGGGGAAGCCCTGCAGGCGGTCCTGCGCACCCGCCGACTCGGCGACCGCGCCCATGCCGAACACCGCCGCCAGGGCGATGAGAACCGTTCGCTTCGCGCCGTGAAGTGCGTCCATCGCTCTTCCCTTCATCACTCGGCCCCTTCCTCGGGCGTGGACTCCCGCGTGGCTTCCCACGTGAACGATCCGAACGGTCCGCTGCCCGACCCGCTGGCCGTCTCGCCTTCGACCGTTCCGCTGAGCGAGATCTCGATCGTCTCTCCCCCGGCCGACGCGCTGAGCGTCATCTCGAGGCTGCTGCCGGAGACGCTCCCGTCGTCGATGTCCAGCGGCGGCGCCTGCCCCGAGGAGGAGAAGCTGCCGCTGAGTTCACCCTCGTCCTGCTTCAGCTTCATCGTCCCCTCGAAGCTGCCCTGCCCCAGGTCGAACTCGACCGCCCAGGTGCCCGTCATGTCGACGGCGGGCGGCTCCCCGGCGCCGGCGTCCGGCTCCTCCCGCATCACCTGTGGACGACCGTCCACGAAGGTGTAGAGCAGGTCGGTGTCCTCGTCGAAGAGCGGTCCGTCGGCCACGACGAAATTCGCGGCGACCCCCTCCCGGAGCGACGCCAGCGCCGGCCGTCCCACGAGCCCGGCCGGCGTCGCGGTCACCGCCCGCAGCGCGGCGTCCTCGGGGAGGCCGTACTCCACGGCGGTCCGTACGCCCTCCCGGAGCTCCGCGTCGCCGTCGCCCGTCGTCAGGGCGAACGTGACGCCCGCCTCGTGCAGGCGCGCCGCGTTCCGGTAGGCGTTCTCCACCCGCCGCTTCTCGCGCAGGATCTCCGGCGCCAGGGTATCGGCCTGCACCGAGTCCGACGCCTCCGGGTCCCAGCGCTGAGGCTGGGGGTAATCCGTGGTCGCCAGCACCGGCACGTCGCGCGCGGCCAGAAGGTCGGCCACCTTCCACGCCTCCTGGCCGCCGACGATGACGGGGTCGAATCCGGCGCCGGAGGCCAGATCCAGCGCGCGGCGTATGTCGTTCGAGGACTGGGCGCGGAAGAAGACCGGCGTCTCGCCCGCTGCCATCGAGGACAGCACGCGGTAGTCGGCGTCCCACGCCGGGGGCGCCAGCCCGGCCGCGCTCTCGGTGTAGGCGGAGGCCACGCGGACGTGGTGCTCCGCGTTCCGGAACTGCTGCCGGTGAAAGGCCATGACGCCGAACAGGGTGCCGGGATAGACACCCGGGGCGGGCTCCAGCGTGAGCACGCCCCCCAGCTCCGGGTCCAGCACGAGATCCCGGGGCTGCCTGGCGGTCTTCCGGTGCAGCAGGAGCGCGCTCCGTCCCGGCGCCGGCCCGTCTTCGGGATGCACCGCGGCGGCCACGATGCCGGCCTCGCGCTGCTCAGAGACCGACGAACCCGAGGACCTGAGGTGGTCCGCCACCCGAAGGTGCGGCCGGAAGCGCTGGACGTCCCGCGGAGGGTTCCAGGAGGCCACGTCGCCGGGCGAGGAGTCCGGCTCCGGCAGCTCCATCTCGGCGCTCCCCGCGGCGTCGATCATGCCGGGATAGATCCGGAGCGAGTCGCCCTCCAGCAGCCGGGCGCCGGCCGGGATACCGACATCCGCCCCGACGGCTGCGATCCGGCCGTTGCGGACCACCAGGTTCACCCCCTCCAGGGTGGTGCCGTCGGCCCGTACCACGGTGACGTCCTCCAGCCCGTAGGCCGCGGGGGGCGGTGGCTTCTCGTACTGCGCCGCCAGCCGCTGCGGCACGGCCAGCGCCAGGACGGTCAGTGCGAGGAGGACGGGAAGCGTCCGGGCCGCTGCCCTTCGCTCCACCCCGTCCTCCGCGTCACGGCGATCGAGTTCCATCGTCGCTCTCCTCTCCCTCGGTGGCCAGGCGCCCGGCGGGAACTCCCCGCGGAGCGCGGGTCGGCGCGCACGGCGGCAAGTGTGGGTCCTCACCGAGAAGAACGAAAGCGACCGGAACGGCGTTGAACCGCGCTGGACCGGCCGGCCGCCGCGCTCAGGCCAGCACGCTCTCCTGGCCGGAGTCGCGGACGAAGAGACAGGTGGACGTGGAGAGCTTCACCAGCCGGTACAGCCGCCCGAAGTCCGGCTGCTCCACCAGGCCGAAGACGCTCACGTCGGCCTGGGGGACCCGGGGAACCTGATCCTCGAACTCTCCGGCCCGGACAACGATCTCCGTCTCGGGCAGACGGGCCAGCTCGATGAGATCGGTGAGGAACTCGCGGGCCTCCGGCCGGTGC
>CANPVF010000019.1 GCA_947581645.1 Candidatus Caribbeanibacter nitroreducens
CCTCCGGCCAACGCCGGCGAGGGCTGATCCGATTCGCCGCCGTCCCGGTCCACTACTGAAGGGCCGGGACCTCTCGTCCGGAGCGCCCGCGACGTCGGGCCCTCCGCTCCCGGAGGGGCTTCCTCGCGCCCTCCCCACATTCTCGAGGCCGCTCTATCCCACCTCTTTGTTTCCTCTTCTGGCGACAATGGGGCGGCTGTGGTACGATTTACCGTGATAGAGGGATGATAGTGCGTCCATAGAGTAACCATGGACCACGAGTTGCAGTTGGATAGTCGCGGATAGAAGTCCACCCGACAAAGGCATTCCGGTCCTCAGGACCCGGGTGCAAAAGCGAGAGTCCGGCCCGGACGCACTCGCCTGCCGAAGGCGGATTTCCACTTTCGACGAGCTTTTAGCGATGACGAGCCCCTGTTCGAAGGCCCGCACTCATGCTCGGGCCCCATCTGTCGACTGCTGGAGGAAGCCCGATGGCCACTGATCGCAACCCGGACGTCATGGAGATGGTGGAGCAGGAGCTCCGCGAGAACCCGGACGTCTCCAACAAGGACCTGAAGCTGAAGGCCGAGGAGATCGACGAGGAGATCGAGGATCTCTCGGCGCGACAGTTCAACGCCCGCTATCCGCTCCAGGTGAAGCGGAAGCTGGCCTCCGACGAGGCGGAGCGGACGCAGGAGGGCGCGGAAGCCGCGGAGGACGACGACGGGGCGGAGGCCGAGGACGAGGACCGGCAGCCCTCCGACGAGGCCCGCCAGGAGGTCTTCAGCATGATCGAGGAGGCCCTGGAGGAGGATCCCGACGTCTCGAACGACGAGCTCCAGGAGCGGGCCGCCGAGATCGAGCCGTCCATCGCCGATCTCTCCGCCCGGAGCTTCCACGCCCGGTATCCACTGCAGGTGAAGCGGCAGATGACGTCCGCCCGGAAGAAGGAAGAGGCCCCGGAGGAGGGCGAGACGGAAAGCGCGAGCCGTGACGAGCTTCGTGCCTCGGTGCGACAGGCGCTCCTGGACTTCGCCCGTGACGTGGCCGGGGCCAGCGATCGCGGCGACGTGATCGACGTCCTGACCAGCGTCGACCAGTACGTGGACCGGGTGATGGAGCAGGCGTGACGCCTGCTGCGGCAGAACTGGAGCCGTCGAACGATGGTGCTTCCCGCAGGACGGAGTGACACGGGGCGATGGTGACATCCCTTCTCGACGAGGTCCGGGACGAGACCGGCGCCGACGGGGAGATTCCGCTGTCCGACGAGAGCGAGCGGGAGATCCTCGAGATGGTGGAGAATCAGCTCGACCGGCCCAATCCGCCGGACACCCGGGTCCTCTACCGGCGTGCGATGCATTTCATCGATCGCGACGTGCGGCATCTCAGCCTGCAGCAGTTCAACGCCAAGTTTCCCCTCCAGGTGAAGAGACGCAGGGCCCGGGAGCGGCTGGAGGAGAACGGCGGCTCTCCCGACGGAGCGGAAGCCGACAGCCCCCCCGAGCCGAGCCGACCGAGCAGCAGCGCGCATCGAACGCAATCCAGAGGCAGTACGATGGCAGTCGACCGCAACCCGGACGTCATGGAGTTGGTGGAGCGGGAGCTCCGCGAGAACCCGGACGTCTCCAACAGGGACCTGAAGCTGAAGGCCGAGGAGATCGACGAGGAGATCGAGGATCTCTCGGCGCGACAGTTCAACGCCCGCTATCCGCTCCAGGTGAAGAGGAGGCTCAGCGCGGAGCAGAGCGGAGCGAGCGAGTCCGACGGTGAGACGCAGGCCGCCCCGGCCCCGGCGGCGAAGCCAAACGGCGACGATGGAGCCGCGCCGGAGGCCGCCGCCGACGGAGACGGCGGAGGGCAGGAGGAAGACGGGGAGGAAGACGGCGACCTGCGGGACCGGATCATGGACCTGGTTCGTCGTCTCCTGCGGAAGGAGGAAGAGCTGTCCACGCGGGAGATGCAGGAGCGGGCGGCCGAGATCGATCCGGGGGTGGAGGAGCTCTCCACCAGACAGTTCCACGCCCGGTATCCGCTCCAGGTGAAGAGGAAGCTCTCGTCCATGAAGTCGAAGATGAAGGGGCGGAGCGACGGTAGCCGGGCTCCGGAGGGGGCGGACGAGCGGCGTGAGGTCGTCCGTGAGGCGCTCCTGGACTTCGCCAAAGCCGTGGCCGGTGCCGAGGATCGGGGCGAGGTGATCGACGTCCTGACCCGCGTCGACGAGTACGTGGATCGGGTCGTCGAGGAGATGTGACGGAACGGCCGTGGGCGTCGTCGTCGAAACGAAGCGCCCCGTGGATCGCAATCAGGCGTCGGAGGAATGAGGCCCATGACACGAACCCGGAGTGTGGCGGCGGCCGCCGCCTGCGTCCTGTTCGCCTTCACCGGATGCGCCAGCTCCGGCGGGAGCGGAGGGACGTACCGAGGCGTCCAGCTGTACGAGAAGGGCGAGAACATCTACGTGTGCCGGCAGGCGCACACCGCCAGCACCCGGGACGCCCTCGTGGATCTCCTGGAGAGCGGACAGTCGCCCCGGAACGCCCCCACGGGCCAGTCCGTGAACATCGTCACCCGGGAGAACGTGAGCGTCGGGGGAGAGACCGTTTCCGTGGCCCGTGTGGAGCCCACCGACGGCGGAAGCCGATACTGGATTCCCTATACGGCCCTCTGTTCGAAGAGCGGCTGACGGGGCCGGACGCGCCGGGTCCGCGGCCCGACGGAGCCACAACCGCCCTGGTACCGGAGACACGGGGCAGAAGAACATAGCAAAGCCCGGAGGAGCGGACGCTCCCCCGGGCTTTCGCTGTCGTCGGGCCGAAACCGACTCAGGCCGTCAGGCCGTCACCAGTCCAGGAGGCCCGAATCCTCCTCGTCCTCCTCGGCCGCGGGACCGGGTTCCCTGGTGGGAGAGCCGGGGCCCGCGTCCGGAGCGCCCGGTCCGGCTTCGGACTCCACGCCCGTGCCGGGTTCGGGGCCGGCCGGTCCGGGCTCGGCCGCCGCGCCTTCGTCGGCCGCCGGCTCGTCCATCTCGGGCAGGTCCTCGAGGGACTCGACGTTTTCCGCCTTCGGTCCCTCGTCGCCCTCGACCTGCTCGAACCGTACCCGTTCACCGTCCTCCAGGCTCTTGAAGCCTTCCTGCTGGATGGCGCTGAAGTGGACGAACACGTCCTCGCCACCGCTGTCCGGCTCGATGAACCCGTACCCCTTCTGAGGGTCGAACCACTTGACTGTGCCTTCCTGAGCCATCGTACTTCTCCGTTACAGAACTTCAAACTGTCTATACTCGGATCCGCAACCGTACCGGAACGGCGCGGGGAGTTCAAGACGGATCGCCGGGTCCGCGCCGCCTCGGGCCGGGTCGCTATCCGCCGGGGACGGCGCCCTCCTGCAGCCAGCGCCCGCCGGCGGCGAACGCCGCCCCGACCAGGGCCGCCAGCAGGACCCCGAGCGCCGTGGCCGTGCCGAAGTCGAAAGCCCGCAGCTGCGCCAGGATCTCGATGGAGATGGGCCGCGTGGAGTGCGTGTAGAGGAGGATCGAGGCGACGAACTCCCCCAGCGCCGTGACGAAGGCCAGGGTGCCCCCGGCGGCCAGGCCCGGGAGCACCAGCGGAAGGGCCACCCGCCGCATGGTCTCCAGCCAGCCGGCGCCGAGGGAACGCGCGGCCTCCTCCAGTGCCGGGTCGAACTGACGGAAGGACGCGATCGTGGCCTCGGCCACCAGCGGCGTGTTCCGAATGAAGTACGCCAGGGGGAGGATCCAGAAGGTGCCCACCAGGACCGTGCGCCCGAGCTCGGGCTGGTTCGTGCTGAACGTCGTGGCGAGCCCCATGGCGATCACGGTGCCCGGCAGGGCCCACGGGAGGACCAGCAGCACCCTCAGCAGCCCCCGCCCCCGGAACTGGCGTCGCACGACCAGATAGGCGGCCACGAAGCAGAGCAGGAGGTTCCCGGCCGTGGCGACGGCGGCCATCTGCAGCGAGTTGACGACCGGCCGCAGGAGCTCGGGGCGAGAGAAGAGGTTCGCGTAGTTGCCCAGGGTGAACTGATCCGGGAGCACCTGCGTGGTCCACGTTCCGGTGGGCACGAAGGAAACCAGGGCCAGCGTCAGATGGGGGAGCAGCAGCAGGAGCACACCGCCCACTCCCGCCGCCGCCATTCCCCACCGCTTCCAGCCGGTGCTCTCCCGACGACGCCGGGCGCCGACGCCCTTGCCCACCGCGGCGAAGTCGCGCCCGCTCTCCATCCTCCGCAGGACCCACAGGAAGGCCAGCGAGACCGAGGCCAGCACCACGGTCTCGACCATGGCCAGGGACAGGGCGCCACTGACCTTGCTGGCGTAGATCTGGGTCGTGAGCACCCGGTAGCCGCCGCCGAAGATGTAGGGCGCCGAGAAGGACGCCATGGAGGTCATGAACACCAGCAGGGCGGCGGCGGAGAGGGCCGGGGTCAGGAGGGGAAGCGTGATCCGTCGGAACACGCGCCACCGGCCCGCTCCCAGCGACTCGGCGGCCTCCAGGGCGGACTCGTCCAGGCGGGACAGCCCCGCCCGGACGAAGAGGTAGAAGTACGCGTACATCGTGTAGGCGTGGACCAGGAGGATCGCCGACGCCCCCTGCATGCTCCACGGCGGTGAAGCCAGGCCCAGGACGCGCTGCACGCTGCGGGTCAGGATCCCGCTCTCCCCGAAGAGGAAGAGGAAGGCGATGACGCCCACCAGGGGAGGGAGGAGAACGGGCAGGGCGGCCAGGGCACCGAAGACCTTCCGTCCGGGGAACTCCCACCGGTCGAAGACGAAGGCCAGGGGCACGCCGATCAGGCCCGAGAGGACGACGCTGGCCACGCTGATCCACACGCTGTGCCACAGCGCGTCCAGCTCGGCGCCCGTCGTGAAGAACTCCCGGTAGGCGTCGGCCGTGAGCCCGGCCTCGCCGACCACGGACTCGGCCAGGACCACCAGGTTGGGATAGACGACCAGCCACAGGAGGAGGACCAGGACCGGGACGGCGAGGAAGTAGGTGAGCCGCCGCTCCCCGGCGCCGCGCGTGGAGTCGCTCACCGTCTCAGCGTGTCACGGCTCTCGCGGGGCCTCCGGGCCCGACGCGGCCCCCTCCCGGGCCCGGCTCCCCGGCGGGAGGCGGGCCTCGCCGCGGCGGAAGAGGTGCAGCCGGGCGCCCCCGGTGGGGCGGACCCCCACGCGGTCCCCCTCGTTCACGGCGTCCCGGCCCCCGGCCACCTCCAGGAGGCCCGCCGGGCCGGCATCCACGCGGAAGACGGTCACGGCGCCCCGGAAGCGCCGGTCGCGCACGGTTCCGCACAGCGTCGCCTCCTCCGGCGCGAGCAGGCGGAGGTCCTCGGGTCGCACCCACAGCTCGGCTTCGGCCCCGGATCCGGCCTCGCCGAGGTCGTCGCTGAGCCGCGCGCCGGACGTGAGCGGCCACTCGGCCTCCCCCGGAAGCAGGGCCGTCGACGCACCGTCGTCGCGCAGGAGACGGACCTCGAGGCGGTTGGCCCGACCCACGAACCCCGCCACGAACGGGTCGGCGGGCTCGTCGTAGAGCACCTCCGGTCTCCCGGTCTGTCGGATCCGACCGGCGTCCATGACGGCCACCCGGTCCGAGAGATCGAAGGCCTCCTCCTGGTCGTGGGTGACGAAGAGCGTGGTGATGCCCAGCTCCTTCACCAGCAGCCGGAGCTCGGTTCGGGTCCGCTCGCGCAGGGCGGCGTCCAGGTTCGAGAGCGGCTCGTCCAGGAGGAGGAGGGGCGGCTCGATGGCCAATGCGCGCGCCAGGGCGACCCGCTGCTGCTGTCCGCCGGACAGCTCCTGCACGGCCCGATCCCCGAAGTCCGGCAGGTCCACCAGCTCCAGGACCCGTCCCACCCGACGCCGGATCTCCGCCTCCTCCATGTCCCGGCTCCGGAGGCCGAAGGCGACGTTCTCGAAGACGTCCAGGTGCGGGAAGAGGGCGTAGTTCTGGAAGACCATGCCGAAGCCCCGCTCCCGCGGACCCTGCCCGAGGATCTTCTCCCCCCGGAACCGAATCGTCCCGGCGTCCGGGCTCTCGAAGCCCGCCACCAGGCGGAGGACCGTCGTCTTGCCGCAGCCGCTGGGCCCCAGGAGGGTGAGCAGCTCGCCCTGACGGAGCGCCAGGTCCAGCCCGTCGACGGCCACGGTGTCGCCGAATCGCCTGGTCAGGCCGGAGAGCACCAGCTGGTCCCGACTCTCGGGCCCGGACACTCCCCCGTCGTGGCTCGACGTCTCGTGGCTGCTCACGGCGACGGGCTCAGTAGCCCTTCTCCCGGCCCTGGCCGCGGATCTGGCGGTCCCAGTACCGGAGCCATTCCGGCGTGTGCTCCTGCACGTAGCCCCGGTCGATCTCCATGGCCCGTATCCGGGGCATGGCCTCCCGCAGCCACTGCGGGAGGGAGTCGGCCGGCAGGTCGGTGCGGGCCGGGATGCGGTAGAATTCCCGAGCCGCCTCCAGGATCTGGGGCCGGCTTCCGGCCCACTCCACGAAGGCCCGGGCTTCCTTCGGCTGGCCGGCGCCGGCCACGACCGCGATCGCGTCGATGACGACGGGCGTACCGTCCTCGGGAAGCACGTAGTCCACGGGCAGCTCCGAGGTGGCGCGAAGCGTCTCGATGTCCGGCATGTTCCAGGGAGCCACCAGGCCCTCCTGACGCGCCAGCTTCTGGTACAGGAGCGTCGGGTTGAGGACGTACTCCGAGGTCTGGGCGTCCAGTCGGAGCAGCCACTCGTAGCCCGCCTCGGGATCGTCGGTCGCCCGGTACTCGCGCCACATGATGGCGCCGAAGATGGCGCGCATGGTGCCGGAGGCCAGCGGGTCCCGGACCAGGACCTCGTCGCGCCAGCGCGGCGCCAGGAGATCGTCCCATGTCCGGGGGGCTTCCTCGGCCGAGAGCGAGTCGGTGTTGTAGGCGATGACTTCCGGCGTCCTGTAGGTCCCGACCCACCGCCCGGCCGAGTCCCGGGCCGACGCGGGCACGGCGTCCCACCACGTCGGCCGGAACTCGGCCAGCAGGCCCGCCGACGCGGCGCGGTCGAACATCCCGGACGGCGCGCCCCACCAGACGTCGGCCTGCGGGTTGGCACGCTCCGACCGCACGCGATCCAGGACCTCCTGGCTCCCCATGTCCACCCACTGCACGTCCACGCCGGGGTGGTCGGCCTCGTAGCGCTCCTCGAAGTGGGAGAGCAGCTCCCGTCCGTGCGGCGAGTAGACCACCAGCGGCGTTCGCCCGTCGCCGGCGCAGGCCGCCACCAGCGGGAGGATCAGGGCCAGGAGGATCCCCACGGGACCGGCGCCTCGCCCGCTGCCGCTCCGTCCGGAAGGGGGGCGGTGCCTCACGGCTGTCCCCCGTCCGCCGGCGCCGTGGAGCCGGCGTCGAGCCAGCTTCGCCACTCCCCGGGCTCCAGCGAGAGCAGGTTGGCGAACAGGCGGTAGGCCCCGGGGACCCCGGCGGGGAGCTGCCGGAAGAAGGCCAGGCCCGTGTACACGTAGAGCCCCCGGCCCAGCGGTGCCACCAGGAGGCTGCCCCGCCGGGGCTCCTCTCCCGGGTCGGCCATGGACAGCAGGGGCGTGAAGGCATCTCCCCACTCGTGGAGGAAATAGAGCCCCCGCTCCTGGACCCAGCCCCGGAAGTCGCGGTCGCCGATGTCATTGGGCGAGGAGAGGGGCGGCGCCTCCGGGTGCAGGAGCGACACCTCGGCGCGCTCGTCCGTCACGCGGTCGTGGGGACGGGCCATGGTGGCCCGGAACGGGGCGTAGTCCCCCTCCACGAACTCGTACTTGTTGTACTGGACGATCAGGGTCCCGCCCTCCTCCCGGGCCCAGTCCAGGAGCCTGGGGTTGGCGGCCTGGAGGTCCTCCCGGACCTCGTAGGCGCGGACGCCCACGACGATGACGTCGAACTCCCCGAGGTCACCGGAGCGGAGCCGCGCCGCGCCGATCATGGTCACCGGCAGGCCGAGCTGACGGATGGCGGTCGGGACGTCGTCTCCGGTGCCCATCACGTAGCCGACCCTGAGGTCGCGGTCCACCTCCACCGGAAAGCGTTCGATCCGGAGGTCCGCGTCCCGGAACAGGGGAGCCGGCTCGATGTGGGGGTAGTCGATCACGGAGAGCTCCCGGTCCCAGGAGGCGCTCTCCGTGTCGCCGGCCGCCGCTGCCGCCCGGGCCTCCGCCGCGATGCGATGAGTGGTCCAGGGAGCTCCCGAGGACCCGGTCCCGTCACCGTGCCCGCCGGTTCGCCGGAGGCGGAAGGAGCGCGTCTCCGAGGCTCCGCTGCCGGCCAGGAGGACCGTCCGGCGACCGGGTTCGGTCGACCAGCCCCCCGGGACGCGCAGGGACAGGGCGGCCCGGACGCTGTCCTCCACGTGGCTCCGGACGGTGACCGCCACGCTGTCCGTCCGGGCCGCGCCCTCTCCTCCGGCAGGCGAGATCATCACCTCCGGTCGGGCGGCGATCGAGAGCCGGGGGACCACGTGAACCGGTCGCCAGTATTCTCCCCGGGCCTTGTCGACGCCGCGGTATCGAACCTCGCGCCGCACCGCGGTCATCGCCGCCGGCCCGGATCCGGCGCCCTCGAGCCGAAGCGGGAGCCGGCCGACGGCCAGGGGAGGCGAGTGGGGGCGCCCGTGGAGGTCGGGGTCGTCCGGCCAGCGGTAGAGATCCCCGGCCCGTTCCCGGCGCAGGAAGTACTGCTGTGTGGGCGCGGCGGTGTCCGGTACCGTCACCCGGAAGCTCCACCGTGCCATGGCTCCTGCCGCCACCTCCAGGGAACCCGACCCGCCGGCCATGGCCGGCTCCGATCCGTAGAACCGGGAGCGCTCCGAGGCCGTGGGTCGGACGCTGTCCGGCGGCAGGAGCCGCACGTCCCACCCGGCGGGGAGGTCCAGCTCCGGAGCCCCGGCCCTGAGGGCGACGTCGCTCCCGTTCCAGAGCTCGGCGTGGACGCGCAGCGTCTGCCCGGGAACCCACAGGTCGTCCTCCGCGCGGAATCGCAGGCTGACACCGGAGGCCGCCATCAGCGCCCGTCGGGCCACCGCGGCCTGGCGGGCCAGGACCCGCCGGGGACCCTCCGCCCCGACGGAGGCGGCCAGCCGCTCGGCTTCCCGGGCGGCGGCCAGGGCGTCCCTGAGCGCCGGCGCCGCGGCCCCCGCGTCCAGCACGCGAAGCGAGTCCCGGGCGCGGTCGGCTGCCCGGCGCAGGGCCTCCACACGGTCCCGCATCTCCTCCGGTCTCCCCTCGCCCGGGGGGAGCGCGTCCGCGAGGACGGAAAGGGACGTGTCGACCCCGGCGAACAGCGGCTCACCCGGTCCGGCCTCGGTGCGGTTCTCCACGAGCAGGAGGCGCGTGAAGCGCGGACCGGGGGGCTGCACCGTGCCGAAGCCCTGCGAGCGGTGCTGGCTGCGACCCTCCATGGCCAGCTGGAACGGTGAGCGACCGAGGAGCGGATCGTACTCTCCGGTCGGCACCCGGAGCGTGGCCCGGTCGGGATCGCGCCAGGCGCGGCGGTACAGCTTGTCGGCGGCCCACGTGTCCACCCCGCGCTCGAGCTGGTCCGTGAAGCGCGTGGAGTCGGCCGCGGCCCGGAAGGCGCTGCGGGCGAGGATCCCCGCCACCTGGTGGTGGCCGTGCCCGTCGTTCGGGGTGCCGCTGAAGATAGAGACCACGACGTGAGGGCGGAACGATCGGATCCGCCACACAACGTCGCGAAGCAGCCGCTCTCGGGGCCAGTGCTCGAACGTCTCCTCTGCCGTCTTCGAGTAGCCGAAGTCGTAGGCCCGGGTGAAATACTGCTCCGCGCCGTCCAGGCGCCGGGCCGCCAGGAGCTCTCCGGTCCGGATGAGGCCGAGCCCCTCGCCCAGCTCGGGGCCGATCACGTTCTGCCCGCCCTCGCCGCGGGTCAGCGAGAGGTAGGCCGTGCGCACTCCCCGGGAGCGGTCCAACTCGGCCAGGAGGGCGGTGTCTTCGTCGTCCGGGTGCGCGGCGACGAGGAGCACGCGCCGCGCGGATCCGAGCTGGCGCAGGAGGAGGCCCGCCTCGGCGGCGGCGCTGTTCGTCGGACCCCCGTGGCGCGGCGCGGGCTGGACGGCCGCTGCCCGCGCGGCTGCCGCCGACGTCGCCAGCAGGCCCGCGGCGAGGAGCAGCGGCACCAGGCGGCTGCCGAAGAGGCCGCGGTCCTCCTGTCCGGGAATCTCGGGAGAGGCATCCATGGCAGTCATCGGCGCGAAGCTAGGAGGCACGCTCGGGCGGGGAAACCCTGCGGCCGGGATGTCGCGGCGGGGTCGAAGCCCGTCTCCCGAAGGGGCCGTGCGAGAGCCCCACCTCGGGTCGGGGCTACTTGCGCCTCCCGGTGGGGATCCAGCCCCGTCGGATGTGGGTGTCGTCGTAGACGGTGATGAACACGTCCGGATCGATTCGCTCGATCTCGTCGATGATCTCCGGCACATCGCGCCGCCGGATCACTGTCGAGACGATATCCACGCTTCCCTCGCGGCCCTCCCCGCGGACGGCCGTGACGCCGACCCCCAGATCCCGGAGGCCCGAGGCGACCGCGTCCCCTCCGTCGCGGCAGATGGCCTGTACGGTGGACAGGCCGAGGGCCAGCTTCTCCTCGAGCCAGACCCCGAGCGCCGTGCCCCCGGCGAAGCCCGCCGCGTAGCCGACCACGTGCAGCGGGCTGCTCAGGTTCTGCAGGGCCGCCCCGGCGGCCAGCACCCAGATCAGGATCTCGACGAAGCTCACGAGAGGAGCGATCACACGGGAGCCGCGGGTGACCAGGCGGACACGGAGGGTCCCCAGGGAGACGTCGCCGACTCGCAGCAGGAAGATGAGGACGGGGCCCCACGGACCGGCGAGCAGCTCGATCATGGCGAGGTCGGCAGGTGGAGGGATGGAAGAACGGGGGGCGGTCGGACCGTGACGTTCCGACGGGCTCCGGTGGCACGGCCCGCGCATTCCCGGGCTCCCCTTACTGTACGGAGTCCGCGCGACGTCCGTCCACCGGGCGGGGACCGCAGCCGTTTCTCGGCCCGATTGCCGCGGCCCGGGAGGACGGCTACCGTTCGGTGCGTCGGCCGACGCTCACCCGTTCCGGGAGACATCATGCATCGCTCCGCCCCTGGCGGTGACCTCATGCGCGCTCGTGCTCTGCTCCCGCTGGGAGCCCTGGTCGCCCTGCTGGTCATTGCCTGCGGAGGTGGCGGTGAGGACGGCGGCGCGCCGGAGACGGACGAGCTCACCTGGTCCTCGGAGCAGGCACCGGAGGATCGGGTGGCCGAGATCTCGGGCTTCCGGGGGCCGGAGTCCGTGCGCTACGATCCGGAGCTGGACGTCTACTTCGTCTCCAACTTCAACGGCGACGGCGGCGCGCGGGACGGGAACGGCTTCGTCAGCCGGGTGGGTCCCGCGGGGGAGATCGACTCGCTCCGCTTCATGACCGGAACGGAGCAGGCCCCGCTCCACGCGCCTCGCGGCATGTACATCACCGGGGACACGCTCTGGGTGGCGGACGTGGACGGCGTTCACGGCTTCCACCGCAGGAGCGGCGAACAGCTGCGCTTCACCGATCTCACACGGTTCGAGCCGGGCTTCCTGAACGACATCGCCGCCGGGCCCGACGGCGTCCTCTACGTGACGGACACCGGCGAATCGCGCCTGTACCGGGTCAGCGGCGACAGCGTCCGCATCGCCGTCCAGGACTCGCTGCTCGGGCCGCCCAACGGCATCACGTGGGACCGCGACGGCGCCCGTTTCGTGCTGGCCCCGTGGGGAGGCACGCAGACCGTGCGCGCCTGGAGCCCGGGAGGGGCCGGACTGACGGACGTGGGAACCAGCGCCGGCGGCAACTTCGACGGCGTGGAGATCGTCGACGGCCGTGTCCTGCTGGCCAGCCAGGCGGACTCGAGCCTGCGGGTCCTCACGGACGGTGGGAGCCGACCCGTCGTCCGCGTCCCGGGGAGGCCGGCGGACATCGGCGTGGACACGCGGCGCCGCCGGGTGGCCGTTCCCTACATCGCTCTCGACCGGGTGGACGTCTGGCGGCTTCCGGGCTCCGTCCCGGGGCGCTGAACGGGCGGAGCACCGCGGCGGCACGAAGATCTTTCGGCCGTCGCTTCTGGATACCCGGGACGAACTCCCGACGTTGCCGCCCCGACGGACGGTCGCGGCGGCAAGTGTTCCTCACGCAAGCTGCTGTCAGACAACGTACTGCGCTGTCATCCGGGGGGCGGCACGCCGGTTGCCCCACATGATGGGCGAGGAGCCCCCCTCCACCGGAGAGGAACGCCATGGCGTCGCAGTACATCTACTTCTGGATCGACGACCGCGGACGGATCCTCGAGTTCCGTGTCACCCGGCGCGGGGAGGGCGGCGCCCGCTCCTCGGGCCGGTACGGACGATCGATGACACGGGACCTCTCGGCCAGCTACCTCCGCCTCGAGGATCTTCCGCCCACGTACGCCGACCCCGTGCGGGAGCACGTCCGGGCGACGGGCGAGCAGCAGGGGGTCGTGGAGATCAGCGGCGGTCGGCGCTGTCCGCGTCCGCAGGCGTGAATTCGGGCGGGTGGCGCTCGTCCCACCCGGTCGCGTCCTGGTAGACCGAGACGATCTCCAGGAGATCGGCCTCGCCGTACATGGTTCCGACGAAGGTGATGCTCCGCGGTGATTCCCCGTCGTCGAAGCCGTTCGGGACGGCCACGGACGGATGCCCGGTGAGGTTCGTGAGCAGGAGAGTGGGCCCGCCGGACGTGGGTGCCACGTAGGCGTCCAGGTCGGTCATCAGCTGTCTCATGTCGCGGCCCAGCAGCCAGCGAACCTGATTGGCCTGCAGGTACTCCACGGCCGGGACGAAGCGCGCGGTCCGGTAGACGTTGGGCCAGGCGGCCGCCTGCTGACGGACCAGCGTGCTGTCCAGGTCGGTGCGCGTCAGGCTGTCGTGGGCCGTGGCTGCCTCGGCAGCCAGAATGAAGGCCAGGGACTCCACCGGCCGGTCCGGCAACTCGATGGGCACCATCTCGGCCCCGAGCTCTCTCAGGACGTCCAGCACCCGCCGGTCGGCCTCCCGTCCGTCGTAGTCTCGCTCGAAGCTGGCCTGCACGTAGCCGATACGCCGCCCCTCCAGGCTCTCGGCCGCTTCGAAGGGAAAGGGGCGGTCCACGAGCGTCGGGTCCTCGCCATCGGGTCCGCGGATGGCGTCGAAGACGAGGGCGCAGTCCAGGGCGCGTCGACAGATCGGTCCCACCTTGTCCATGGACCAGCTCACGAACATGCCGCCGTGCCGGCTCACGCGGCCGAAGCTCGGCCGGAGACCCGTGACCCCGGTGCGGGTGGAAGGGGAGAGGATCGAACCCAGGGTTTCAGTGCCGATGGCGAACGGGACCAGGCCGGCCGAAACCGTGGCCGCCGAGCCCGCCGAGGAGCCGCCGGAGCCCTGCTCGGTGTTCCAGGGATTCCGCGTTCGACCTCCGAACCACACGTCTCCCCACGCCAGGGCACCCAGGGTGGTCTTGGCCACGAGCACCGCCCCGGCCTCCTCCAGCCTGCTGGCGACCGTCGCCGTCTCGTCCAGGACCTGGTCCCGGTACGGTGTGGCGCCCCAGGTCGTCGGGTAGTCCGGCACGGAGAAGAGGTCCTTGAGTCCGTACGGGATCCCGTGGAGCGGTCCGCGGTCGGTGCCGTTCCGGAGCTCCCGGTCGGCGCGACGAGCCTGCTCCAGGGCCAGATCCTCGGTGAGCGTAACGACGGCGTGCAGGACCGAATCGTGCCGGCGGAGGCGGTCGAGGTACATCCGGGTCAGTTCGACCGACGTGACGTGGCCGGCCCGAAGGAGCGCCCCCAGCTCGCGGACGGAGGCGAAGGCCAGGGACTCCAGCTCTTCCGGAGGGTCCACCGACGGTGGGGCGGGCCAATCTGGATCTCCTCTCTCCACCGGCACCGCCGGAGGATGGGGTCGGAAGATGAGCGCCGGAGGCACGTCGTTTCCGATGTCTTCGCGGCGGATCCGGGCGTACGCCGCACGGCGTTCCTCGAGTCCAGAGAAGAGAGCGGCGGGCTCGAGCATCTGCCGGCGCTCCGCCTCGGTGAACTCGAGGCCGATCACTTGCTCCGCTGCAGCGATCGCCTCCGTGGTGACGGGAGGGCCGGCGGTGTCCGTCTCCGTCCGGCTCTCTCCGCCGCCGGCCTGACTCCCGCATCCGGTCACCGTCACTGCGGAGAGGAGAGCGATGGCGACGGGAAGCGTGCGAGGCCCGGCGCCGGCGTTCGAATCACGCGCGACGTGCGGCAGGAAGTGCTGCATGAAGGCTCCCGGTGCGGTCAGCGCGGGAAGGTGAGACGGACCCCGGCCGTGATCGGCACGGAGACGAGCGACGAGAAGGGTTCTACGTCGGGATCCAGGAAGGTGAAGACCTCCATATCCTCCTCGGCCGCGAAGCTCATGCTCGCTCCTGCACTGAGATAGGCACCCACGGACCGCGAGAAGGCGTAGACAGCGTCGACGCCGCCGTCCAGCGCCAGGTAGACCTCGGTGAAGTCGATGGCCCGGACGTTCGACCCGGTGCCCACCAGGGTCCGCCCCGCCGTGAAGGCGGTGCCTCCGATGCCGCCGCGGGCTCTCAGACGCAGGCCCGTCTCCCCCGCCGAGCTCACGAGGGTCACCGACGGACCCACCGTGAGCCGGAAGAGACGAACGGTCGGCCCCTCGCCGCCGGTCGCCGTGACGGACTCGAAGACCTCCGCTCCGACGCCTCCGCGTATGGCCAGTCCCGGGCTCACGCCGTAGTCGGCGGCGAAGAGAAACGCAGGCCCGAGGTCGGAGATGTCCGCCAGGCTGCCCGTGGGCAGTCCGACGCCGGCTCCGGCGGTGAGGTCGATCGTCCCCGGTTGCTGCGCAAACATCGGCTTCGGGACGGCGAAGAGGAGGGCCGCGGCAGCCGCGGCCAGGATCGCGCTGACTCGTCGTATATGCATCGTGTTCCCCTTATCCGCCCACGTTCGGGTTGTTGTCGATTTCCTGCTGGACGATCGGGAGGCAGACGTCGTCGCCGCGCCGCTCGGGGAAGAGGTCGACGCCGTCTCCCTCCGAGAAGCGCCGCAGCGTGGCCTGGCGCTCCCCCGTGAGCCACAGCCCGGCCGCTCGGGCGCGGGCCATCTGCTCCAGGTCGGTCGCCAGGCTTCCCGTGAAGTCGACCGGGTCGAAGGCCCCCATGGCGGGAATGCGGCCGCCCATCCGGGAGCTGGCGAGGCCCGGATTCACCGCAAGCATCGGGTTGTACGTCTGCGCGGGGTCGGTGAGCAGCGCGTTGACGCTGTCCTCCGCCACCTCGGGATCACCGAGCCGGAGCTCTTCCTCCGCTTCGATCATCCGCGCCTCCCAGCCGGAGGCCAGGACGATGTTGCTGCTGAGCTCGGCGTAGAGCAGCTGGAGGTTCACCGGCAGGGCGGCATTGTCGGCGCTCAGTCCCGGCGCCACCGAGTCGATGAGACCCTGCGCTGCCCATTCGTCGAAGTAGAGGAACCGCTCGCGGTCCCGCTCGGCCGCCGTGCCGTCACCGATGGTCCAGCGGATGTTGGGGCCGCCCTGTCCCCAGGTCCACTGCATGAGCTCGTTGCTCTGGGCGAAGGTGTTCGAGGAATATTCGGTCGTGTAGACGAAGTCCGCCGGGATCGACGCCACCGCCGTGGCCGCGTCTGCATATCTGCCGAGTCCGATGAGAGCCCGTGCGCGACCGACGCGGGCGGCAGCACCGATGTCGGCAAAGCCGTAGCTGTCGGCGGCGTCGACCGCGGCGTCGAAAAACCCGAGGGCCTCCTGGAGGGTCTCCGCGGAGGTCAGCGCGGGTCCGTCGCCCTCACCCTGGACGACGGCACGACAGTAGAGCTCACCGAAGAAGACCCGGAGGTAGCCGGCGTACAGGTTCCCGAGGGCGATGCCCGTCTCGAGATCGCCCTGTACTTCCGAGAAATCGGAGTCGCCCAGGCTCTCGGAGAAGGCGCCGATCAGCTGGTCGGAGACCACGCGGGCCGTCTGGAGCTCCTCGTAGAGCTCGTTGGTGAGCGTGACGTTGTTGGCCTCCACGTCGCGGAAGTCCACGTCCGTCCGGTCCGTGATCGTGCCGGAGGCGATCATCTCGTCCGTCAGGTACACGGCGTACCGGAGATAGGAGTCGTGGGCTTCCTGGAAGCCCCGGATCATGCCGTTCAGGCGCGTCGGGACGGCGTTGGCGCCCGCGATCTCGTCCGGCGTGAGGACGGTCGGGTCGTCGACGTCCAGCAGGCCCGTGTCGCAGGCCAGGAGGGCGGCGGCGAGCAGGACGAGGATCCCCAGCGGGCCCGGGCCGGCGTCGGTGGTTCGGGGCTCGGGGCGGTCGTTGTGGGTCACGGTAGGCTCCTTGTGCTGCGGGGCGGGGAGGAGCGGATCGCCCCGCCGTCGGGATCGTTGTCAGAAGGAGAGCTGGAGGCTCGTGGTGAAGCGGCGGGACTGGGGCTCGGTGAGGAACACCGACCGGCCCACCGTCTCGTCGCCGAACTCGTTCACCTCGGGGTCCGGGCCGCTGAACGAGTCCCAGGTGGCCAGGTTGCTCCCGGTGAAGGTCAAAGCTCCGCCGGCGGCCCCGAGCACTCCGGCCCACGCCTCCGGGAGGTCGAAGCGGAGGGAGAGGGTCCGGAGCTTCGCGAATCCGGAGCTCTCCACCCACGGAGCCTCGTTGCCCAGCGCCGCCGCCTGCTGCTTGACCAGGGCCTCGTCGGTGGGCGTTCCGTCGGGGTTCTTGTAGAAGAGGTCCGGGCAGGTGCCGCCGTAGGCGCCGCCCCCCAAAAGGTTGCAGGTGAAGCTGGCGGTGTTGTACATGGTCTCGAAGCCGCCCTTGAAGTCCACGCTCCCGTAGAGCCGGACGTGATCGAAGAGGGTCAGGCTCGAGCCCACCAGTCCCTCCCAGGCCGGCGTCGGTTGCCCGATCTCCTCCAGCGTGTCGCCGACCACCACCGATCCGTCGGATGCCAGGGTCACCGGTCGCCACATGTACGCACCGAAGCTGAATCCCTCCTGGATGCGCTGTCCGGCGTTGGAATCGTTGCCGAAGTCGACGATGATGGGCTCCGGGAGCTCGGTGACCGTGTTGTCGTTGGTGCTGAAGTTCAGGTTCCAGCTCCACGACAGGTTGCGCCGGTCGACTGCCTGCAGGTTCAGGCTGGCCTCGAAGCCGCTGTTCACGATTTCGCCCACGTTGGTGAACTGCTGATTAGGGAAGCCCGTGGACGGAGCGAGGTTTCGCGCCACCACCGCGTCGGTG
>CANPVF010000020.1 GCA_947581645.1 Candidatus Caribbeanibacter nitroreducens
GCCACCGTCCGTCTCCCGGACACGGCGCGTGCCGTCGATCAACCCTCCCGATGGCTGCAGTCGGCAGCGCCGGGCACCGACGGGGACCGGCTCGCCCTGCAGGTCCGTGGCGACGTCTTCGTCCTCGACCGGAGCACGGGGAGCGTCACTCCGGTGGCGGCGAGCCCGGAGGCCGCCGAGCGCGGCCCCGTTCTCTCTCCCGACGGCTCGCGGGTGGCCTACTTCACGGACGCCTCCGGCGAGTACCGCCTCGCCGTGGCGCGGGCTGACGGAGGCGGCCGCGTCCGGACGTTCGCCGTGGAGTCGGAGCCCACGTTCTACCGGGAGCTCACCTGGTCGCCGGACGGTAGCCGGCTGGCGTTCTCGGGACAGCGGCTGGGGCTGTGGGTGGCCGACCTGGACTCCGGCAGTGTCCGGCGCCTCGACGGCTCCACCTACATGGGCCAGAACCGGTGGAGGCCGGCCTGGAGCCCGGACGGCCGATACCTGGCGTACGGTCGCGCCGACTCCACGGGGGTGCGGTCGGTGTGGATGCGCGACCTGGACACGGGCCGGTCCCGGCGGGTGACGCCGGAGCACCTGCACGCCGGCCATCCCACCTTCGACCCCGGCGGCCGGTACCTCTACCTGACCCTGAGCCGCAACGCCCGCCGGCAGGCCGCCGACGGACTGCGTTGGGGGCTGCTCTCCTCGCAGTACGCCAGCCCGCTGGTCTCCAGCCAGCTCGCGGCGGTGATGCTGTCGCCGGACGCCCCCCCTCCGCTCGACGCGGATCCTGTGTCCGGGGGCGACGCCGCGGCGGACTCCGGGGGCGCCGTCGAGCTGGAGGGCATCGGGGACCGGCTCGTGCCCCTCCCCGCCGACCGCCGGGACATCACCGGGCTCGAGGCCGTCGGCCCCGGCGAGCTCCTCTTCCGGGCGTCGGAATGGCCCGGCACGCCCATCGAGGGAGGGTGGCCGCCGACCCCGGTCTACCGCCTGAGCCTGGCGGCGCCGGACTCGACGGTCCGACTCCTCGAGGACGCCGACGAGCTCCGGGTCTCCGGCGACGGCTCGACGCTGGTCTTCAGCCGCGGCCGGGCCTGGCACGCGGCGCCCGCCGCCGCCCCCTCCGCCGCCGACACCACGCGCCTCGACCTCGGGGGCCTGGACCTCTCGGTGGACGCCTCCGCGGAGTGGCGCCAGATGTTCGACGAGACGCGACGCAAGATCCGGGACGTGTTCTACGACCCCGGCCTCCACGGCCAGGACCTGAGCGCCGTGGCGGACCACTTCCGGGAGTACCTGCCGTGGATCTCCACGCGAAGCGAGCTGAACGGGCTCCTCCGGGCCTTCGTCTCCCACTTCTCGGTGAGCCACATCGCCGTCGGGGGCGGCGACACGTCGAACGAGGCCCGCGGCGAGCGCCGGCCGCCGGCCGGACTCCTGGGCGCCGACTACGCGGTGGAGGACGGCCGCTACCGGTTCGAGCGAGTCTACGGGAACGCCCCCCTCCTGAGCAGGAGCTCGCAGGCCCGGGCGCCCCTGGCACAGCCCGGCGCGCGGGTGCGGGAGGGCGAGTACCTGATCGCCGTCGAGGGTGAGCCGGTGACTGCAGACCGGAGCGTGCACGTCCATTTCGAGGGCCGCGTCGGCGAGCCGACCCGCATCACCGTGGGTCCCTCCCCGGACGGCGACGGGGCCCGCCGGATCACGGTCCGCCCCCTGGCCGACGACCGTCGGCTCCGGGTGGCCGCCTGGGTCCGGGACAACCGCAGGCGGGTCCGTGAGCTCTCCGACGGCCGTCTGGCCTACGCGCATATCGGTGATTTCGGCATCACGTCCGGAATCGAGGGGCTCACGGGACGGATCATCGCGGCACAGGACGCCGAGGGCCTGGTCGTCGACGCCCGGTGGAACGGCGGCGGCACGACGGCCGACGCCCTGATCGAGCTGCTGAGCCGGCGGCCCATCTACCACTACGACTATCGCTACGGCACCGACTTCACCGTGCCGCCGAACGGCCTCACGGGGCCGAAGGCGCTCCTCGTCAACGGGACGGACGCATCGGCCGCCGAGACCTTCGCCCTCATGTTCCGGCTCGCCGACCTGGGGACCGTCGTGGGGACGCCCACCCTGGGGGCCGGCATCGGATCGGCGCTGTACCAGCACGACCTGGTGGACGGCGGGGTGGTCCGGATTCCGAACCGCGCCGCGTACGACCCGGCCGGCGACTGGGGAATCGAGAACCAGGGCGTGACCCCGGACATCCGGGTCCCCTACGGGCATCGCGCGTGGCGCCGGGGACGGGACCCGCAGCTGGAGGCGGCCGTGGAGGACGCCCTCGAGCGGCTGGAGGATCGGTCCCGGCCGGAGAAGGTGAAGCCGCGCTATCCGGTGCATCCCGGCGGCGTGGCCCGGGACTCGGCCGGGAGCTGAAACATCCGGGGGGTGGAACCCGTGCTGGGGGATGGCCGCGGCCGGAGCGCGACACGCTGCGGTCCCGAGAGCGAGACGATCCGACGTTCCGAAGAGCCTTCAGCCACCCGACCCACATGTCCCGATACCGGAGCCCCGTCCGCACGCTCGCCCTCCTCGCCGCCTGCATCGTCCCGCTGGTCGGCGCGACTCCGCTCCCGGACTCCACCGGCGCGGAGCCCGCCGCCGACCGGGACGACCCGCCCCGGATCCTCATCCTGGGCTCCGAGCACATGGCCCAGACCGAGCGGGAGATCCCGGACTCCGCGGTGGCGCCGATCGTGGAGAGCCTCCGCCGGTACCGGCCGGACATGGTGGTGGTGGAGTACCTGCCGCCGGAGTGGCCGAAGGGGAAGGGCCGGGACTACCGGCCGGGCTTCGACCTGGACGAGTACGTCCGGGAGTGGGAGACGTCGACGGACGGGCTCGAGGGCCGGATCGACGCCGCCGTGGCCGCCGGCGACGCGTGCCGCGCCGCGCGCCTCTTCTTCCTGAAGAGGGACCAGGTGAACGCTGCCTACCGGTGGACCGCCGCCGACTGCGCCGCCGAGCGCGACTCGGCCATCGGCTCCATGGTCGACCACCTGGCGGAGCACGAGATGGGGCGCATCGCCTTCCCGGTGGCGCGCTCCGCCGGCGTGGAGCGGATCGTGAGCTTCGACTACCAGGGGGACGACGCCCGCTGGTTCATGAGCCCCGACTACCTGAAGGGGCTGGCCGAGCAGGGTGGGCCCGACGTGAAGGCGCAGGTGGACTCGCTCATGGCGGCCGTGAAGGCGTTCCGGGGCCGGGAGGCCGAGTTCGAGAAGACCCACGGCCTGGCGGCCACCTTCCGGCGCCGCAACTCCGACTTCTGGCTCGACGCGCAGGAGCAGCTCTACGAGGAGGCCATGCCCCGCCTCTCCTACGAGAACGCCGGCCGCCGACAGACCGACAACTACTGGCTCCGGAACCGGGAGATGTTCTCGAACATCGAGGAGGCCGTCCAGCGCCGGGACGACGTGGAGCGCATCCTCGTCGTGGTGGGCGCCGGCCACAAGTACTTCCTGGACGAGCTGGCCCGGAAGGCTGGGTGGCGGTGGGTGGACCCGCTCGACTATCTGCCGGAGGGCCCCGGCGGCTGAGCCCCGGGCGCCGGGGCGTCGGCCCGGGGCGCTTTCACGGCGGCCGGCTCGGTCCGAGGTTCCGGGCCTGTCCGAACCGGACCGTCACCCAGGGAGCAGATCCGCATGTATTCTCCGCCCGACGTCATTCCGTCCGAGCCCACCGACGGTGCCCCTCCCGCCGTGCGCCGGCCGGGACCTGGACGACCGTCTCGCCGCGGGAGCGCGGCGCGGTCGTCCGTCCCGGCGGCCGTGATCGTCGCCTGCCTGGCGCTCCTCCTGGGCGCCGCGCCCGGGGCCGCCCAGGACGTGGAGGGGGCGCCGGGCTTCCGGGACGTCATCGGCCTCAGCGAGGTGGACGACGCCGCCATCTCGCCCAACGGCCTCGCCGTGGCCTACGAGGTCCAGAGCACCGACTGGGAGCAGAACCGCTTCGACTCCGAGATCTGGCTCGCCCGCCGCGGATCCCCCACGGTGCAGCTCACCCGCACCGAGGACGGCAGCAGCCGGGGCGCGCGCTGGAGCCCGGACGGGCGGTGGATCGCCTTCCTGGCGGACCGGGGCGACGACGGCGCCAGCCAGCTCTACGCCATCCGGCCCGACGGGGGCGAGGCCCAGCCCCTCACGGCCGTGGAGGGGGGAGTGGAGGCCTTCGGCTGGGGGCCCTACGGGCTGGAGCTGGCCGTGGCCCTGGAGGAGCCGGTGAGCGAGCGCACCCGGCGGCGCCGGGAGCGCTACGGCCAGTGGCACGTGGAGGACGGGGACTACCGGATGACCCACCTGTGGCGCCTGGACCTCCGGGACGCCCTCCGCACCGAGAACGGGGTGACGCGGCCGGCCGACACCGCCGATGCGGCCCGCCCCGTGGCCGGTAGCGGGGGCGGGACGGGCGACGCGCCGCTCCGCCGCCTCACCGGAGGCCGGGAGTACACGGTGGGCGACTTCGCCTTCGGCCCCCGGGGCGAGCGCCTGGCCTTCGATCACCGCCCCGACCCGTCGGCGAGCTCCTACTCCCGGCAGGACCTCTCGGTGCTGGACCTGGAGTCCGGACAGCTGCGCCCCCTGGTGGAGCGCCCCGGCTCCGACGGCGGTCCCGTCTGGTCGCCCGACGGCGAGTGGATCCTCTTCACCACCGCCGACGGCGACTCCGCCTACTACGAGAACCCGGAGCTGGCCCGGGTTCCCGCCGGCGGGGGCGCCGTGGAGGTCCTCACCGGGAGCTTCGACGGGAGCCCCTCGGCCGTGGACTGGCTCCCCGACGGACGGGGCGTCCGCTTCACGGCCTGGGAGCGCACCCGCCGCAGGCTGTACCGGCTCGACCCGTCCTCGGGCGAGATCGCCGCCGTCGCCGACAGCCCGCGGGTCGTCCGCTCCGTCTCCTACTCGAAGGACGGCCAGCAGGTGGCCTTCATCGGGGAGAGGCGGCGCCGGTTTCCGGAGGTGTACCGGACGGAGGCCGACTCGTGGAGTCCGAGCGCCCTCACCTCCATGACCGGCCAGGTCCGCGGGTGGCCGGTGGGACGGCAGGAGGTCGTCTCCTGGGAGAGCGAGGACGGCACGACCGTGGAGGGCGTGGTCATCTATCCGCCGGACTTCGACCGCACGCGCCGCCACCCGCTGGTCGTGGACATCCACGGCGGCCCCTCCTCCATCGACTACCCTTCGCTGGCCACCCAGTACGACTCCTACGTCTATCCCCTGACCCAGTGGCTGGCCCGCGGCGCCGTGGTGCTCATGCCCAACTACCGCGGCTCCATCGGCTACGGCCAGGACTTCCGCGAGCTCAACGTCCGCAACCTGGGCGTCGGCGACAGCTGGGACGTCATGTCCGGCGTCCAGCACCTGATCGACGAGGGGGTCGTCCACCCCGACAGCATGGTGGCCATGGGCTGGAGCCAGGGGGGCTACATCTCGGCCTTCCTCACCACGACCACCGACCGCTTCCGGGCCATCTCCGTGGGCGCCGGCATCTCCGACTGGATGACCTACTACGTGAACACGGACATCCACCCCTTCACCCGCCACTACCTGGGCGCCACCCCGTGGGAGGACCCGGAGATCTACCGGAAGACCTCACCCATCAGCTACGTCACCGACGCCAGCACCCCCACCCTGATCCAGCACGGCGAGAACGACGCCCGGGTGCCCATCCCCAACGCCTACGAGCTCTACCAGGGGCTGCAGGACGTGGGCGTGGAGACGCGGCTGGTGGTCTACGAGGGGTTCGGCCACGGCATCAGCGACCCGAAGGAGTTGCTGGCCGCCAACTGGCACAACTGGCAGTGGGTCGCGCGGTGGCTGTGGGGGGAGGACGTGGAGCTGCCCCTGGACGGGAGCGACGCCGACGCGGAGGAGAACCGGCCCTAGCCCCCGCATCCCGGACCGCCGGCCGGCTCACTCCCCGGTGAAGCGGGCGAAGGTGATCGTGTTCCCGGCCGGGTCCCGTACGATCAGCTCGTCGGTGCCGTAGAAGGTCTGTCGGCGCGGGACCACGGGCTCGACCCCTCCAGCGCCGCCTCGACGCGATCCAGGTCCTCCACCTCGACGAAGAGGAACGTCGCCCCGGTGGGCGCGTCCGCGGCCTCGGGCAGGTCCTCCTCCATGCTGGCCCGGCTCTGGCACATCACCGGCGTCGCCTTACGCACCCCGCCGCCGTCCGCACCCTGATCCGCCCCCATGCCTGCCTCCCGCTGAGTTCCCGGCTGGTTCACGCCCGACCGCGCTCCCAAGGTAACGCGCGACGCAACCGAATCCCGCCTCCACCCGTCCCCGTAGTGTGAGGCACCGCCGGCCGTGACCGTCTGCGAACCGCTGCGAGGAGCCCCGGAACGATGACGAGGAAAGGCGAGGAAGGGACCGGCCCGACCGGTCGCTCCACACCGGGCCCGGACCACGTGACCCGGCTGCGGCCGGAGAGCGAGGTGCGGACCGGCCGCGCCCGTGCCCTCGAGACCCGCTATCCGGCCGGACTGCGGCTGGACCGGCACCACCACGATCGGGCCAGCCTGACCCTGGTCCTGGAGGGTCGGGTGCTGGAGCGCACCGAGGACGGTGTCCACCGGGCGGGCCCGGGGAGCGTGGTGATGAAGCCCGCGGGAACCGAGCACGCCAACCGGTTCGGCGACTCCGGCGCCCGCACGCTCCTGCTCGACGTGGAGGGAGACGCCCGTCTCCGGGAGCGGGAGTGGCGGTGGACCGACGGCGGCCCCCCGGCCCGGGCGATGCTGCGCGTGCTGGAGGCCCTGCGGCTGTGGCCCGAGGACCTCGACTCCGTCGTGGACGAGGTCCTGGCGGAGATGCCGTCCCTGCTGGACGGCCGGCCCGGAAGCGGGGAGGGCCCGCCGGGGTGGATCCGCCAGGTCCGCCGCCGCCTGGAGGAGGAGCTCCGGGACCCGCCCCTCGTCCGCCACCTGGCGGCCGAGGCCGACGTGCACCCCACGTACCTCACGCGCCGGTTCAAGCGAGCGTACGGCTCCACCGTCACGGGCTACGTGCGGCACCTCCGCGTGCAGGAGGCCGTTCGCCGCATGTCGGACAGCGCGTCCTCGCTGGGTCGGGTGGCCCTGGAAGCCGGATTCGCGGACCACAGCCACATGTGTCGCGTCTTCAGGCGCGAGACCGGGCTGACTCCCGGCCGGTACCGGGAGCTGCTGTAGCCGGCGGCGATTCCGGGCCCGCGTCGCGTGCCTGTCCCCCTCAGCCGCCCTCCACGATGTACACGTCGCGGGAGGGATAGGGGAACCCGCACCCGGCGGCCTCCACCTGCTCCTTCAGGGCCCGGATCAGGTCCCGGCGCGTGCTCCAGTAATCGTCGGTCTTCACCCACGGCCGGACGATGAAGTTCACCGACGAGTCGCCCAGGGAGTCCACGGCCACCTGGGGAGCGGGCTCCTCCAGGAGGCGATCCTCGGCCTCCAGCACGTCCCGTATGGCCCGCTCGGCCACGTCCAGGTCGTCCCCGTAGCCGACGCCCACGGTGAGGTCGATCCGCCGGGTGGCGTTGGCCGTGTAGTTCTTGAGCTCGGTCCCGAACACCTGGGAGTTGGGCACCGTCACCTGCACGTTGTCGCCGGTGCTGATCTCGGTGGTGAACACGCGGATCCCCTCGACGGTGCCGGAGACGCCGGCGACCTCCACGAAATCGCCCACGTCGAAGGGCTTGAAGATCAGGAGCATGATCCCCGCGGCGAAGTTGGACAGCGTGCCCTGGAAGGCCAGCCCGACGGCCAGCCCGGCGGCACCCAGGACGGCCACCACGGAGGCGGTGGGAATCCCGAACACCCCGAGCACGGTGACGCCGACCAGGACGATGGTGGCCGCGTAGGCCATGCTGGAGAGGAACGGGACCAGGGCCTCGTCGACCTTGCTCCCCTCCAGCGTCCTCCGCGTCCAGCTGCGGAGCCGCCCCGCCAGCCACCAGCCGGCCAGCAGGACCAGGATGGCCCCGACGACGCGGGCTCCGTAGGTGATGGCCATCTCCCGACCGGCCGCCAGCCAGCCCTCGACGGCGGCCTGCTGCAGTGCGATCACGGTCATCGGCTCTCCTCTCGCGGTGTGTGAGGTGATGTCGCGGCAGGGGCCGCACCGGCCCCGGGCGGGTCCCGCCCGGATCACCCGGCCGGAGCCGCGTCGGATGGAGGAAGGGTGGAGACCGGTGCGCGCCGCGTCCAGTCCCGTCCGTACGTGGTTCGCAAGAGCGAGCGGAGGAGGGCCGATCGGCGGACCTGCGGAGCCCCGTGTTCCGCCGCCGCCGGCCTCCGTGTCGGGAGTGCCGACATATATAGGCTATACAAGCTATCGAACCCCGTGCCTTCGGGGCTCCTCCCGGGGGCGGTATCGTGTGAAAGGCCTATGTTTCTGCCGGCGGGTACCCGCCCCATCGGCGAGATCGGGGCCCGAGAGGGGGGCGGCGGGGCGGCGTCACGCCTCCCGCTCGGCCACGTGGTCGTAGAGCCGTGCCACGGTCTCGATCCCCAGCTCGTACATCTCGAGGTCGAACCACTCGTTCGGGGCGTGCAGGTTCGCCCCGGGGAGGCCGAAGCCCAGGAGCAGCACCGGCGCCTCGAAGAGCTCCTCGAACAGGGGCACGATGGGGATGCTCCCCCCGTTCCGGACGAACACCGGCTCCCGACCGAACGCCTCCTCCAGGGCCTCCGAGGCGGCCCGGAAGACCGGCCCCTCCGGGTCCGCGGCCCAGGGCCGGGCGCCGTGGTGTCCCTGGAGGTCCACGTCCACCTCGTCCGGGGCCAGAGCGCGCACGTACCACTGGAAGTTCTCCTGCACCCGGGCCGGGTCCTGGTCCGGCACCAGGCGCATGGAGAGCTTGGCGGTGGCCCGCGAGGGGAGCACCGTCTTCGCCCCCTCGCCGGTGTAGCCGCTCACGAGCCCGTTCACGTCCAGGGTCGGGCGGAACCAGGCCCGCTCCAGGGTCGAGCGCCCGGCCTCTCCTCCCAGCTGCCGCACCCCCACCTCCTGCCGGTAGTCCTCCTCGTCGAAGGGCAGGGTCTCCACCGTCTCCCGCTCCTCGTCCGTCATCTCCCGGACGTCCTCGTAGAAGCCCGGAATCGTGATCCGCCGGTCGTCGTCCTTGAGCTGGGCCAGGGTCTCGGCCAGGGCGTTCGCCGGGTTGACGACGGTGCCGCCGTACAGGCCGGAGTGGAGGTCCGAGGAGGGACCCCGGAAGGTGATCTCCTGGTAGACCATGCCCCGCAGCCCGACGGTCACCGAGGGAACGTCCCGGGCGAACATCCCGGTGTCGCTGATCACCACGGCGTCGCAGTCCAGCCGCTCCCGGTTCTCCCGCAGGAAGGGCTCCAGGTTCGGGCTCCCGACCTCCTCCTCGCCCTCCAGCACCAGCTTCACGTTCACCGGCAGGCCCGCTTCCTCCCGGAGTCGCGCCTCCAGGGCCTTCACGTGCATGTAGACCTGTCCCTTGTCGTCCGTGGCGCCACGGGCGTAGACGCGTCCGTCCCGCACGCTGGGCTCGAAGGCCGGGGAGACCCACTCGTCCACGGGGTCCGGGGGCTGGACGTCGTAGTGCCCGTAGACCAGCACGGTGGGCGCCTCCGCGGCCACCCGGTGGTCGGCGACGACCACGGGGTTGCCGTCGGTCTCCTCCACCTCGACGCCCTCGAGGCCCACCTCCTCCAGGCGCGAGGCCAGCCACCCGGCACAGCGATCCACGTCGGCGCCGTGCTCCGAGTCCGTGCTGATGCTCGGAATCTCCAGGAACTCGAAGAGCTCGGCACGGAACCGCTCCCGGTTCTCGCGCACGAAGTCGGCGACCTCGGTCATGACGCGTCCCCGTCCTTTCCGGAATGGGTGGGCTCCGGACCCGCATCGCCGTCGTCCCCGTCCTCGCCCGGCGGAAGCAGGTCCAGGAGCCGGTGTCCCTCGATCTCGACCTCCTCGCCGCGGCGGAACTCCACCGGGCGGTCGAAGAGGGGGCCGTCCCACGCGAAGCTATGGTATTCGCCATGCTCCCCGCAGCAGTCCACGTGCGGCTCCGACTCCAGCTCCGCCGCCAGGCTGCCGTCCAGCTCCCGGCCCAGCCACTCCGGACGTCCGGCCTCCAGGTTCACGCTGCAGATCAGGGTGCGGTAGCCGGCCGAGAGGAACTCCCGCAGCAGCCGCCGCGGCGGATCGCCCCACAGGGGCTCCACGTGCTCCAGGTCGTGGGCGGTGACCCGGCTCTCGTACCACTCGCGCACGTCGTCCAGGTGCACGTTCCCGAAGATCACGCCCGCCACGCCGGCCTCCACCAGCCGGTCCAGGGCGGCGCCGAAGGCGTCCTCGAAGTCCCGGGGATGGGTGGATTCCAGCACCGGCTCCAGCCCCAGGGAGTCGGCCTGCTCCTCGATGAGCTCCCGGCGGACGCCGTGGAAGCGGGTGCGGTCGGTGTTGCCCTCGTACACGGTGAGCAGATGCGAGACGGGGTAGCCCTGCTGCCGGGCCCGGTGGTAGGAGAGGGTGGAGTCCTTGCCCCCGGACCAGGCCACCGCGTAGCCCGGCCGATCCGGACCGTCGTCGCCCTCGCTCACGGCGTCTCCTCCGCCGATTCCCACGTGTTGTTCGACCGATCCACGTCCGGGAACCACCGCTCCGGATCCAGGGCGACCCGTGTCACCTCGGCCTCCGCGGGCAGAGCGACGGTCCGCGTCACGGTCCGCGTCCCGGACCAGACGTCCACGGGCCACTCCGCCCGCCGGGTCGTGCCGTCGGCCGTCCTGATCCGGAGGCGCACCGGCATCACGGCCCGGTCCAGGTTCTCCACCGTGACCTGCACCCCGTCGGCGGTCCGCTCCACGCCGGCCACCGCCTGGTCCAGGGTGGCGGTCTCGAAGAACCAGGGCTTCCAGAACCAGTCCAGGTCCCGTCCCGCCACCCGCTCCATCGTGCGGAAGAAGTCCCACGGGTAGGGGTGCTTCCAGGACCACTCGCTGTAGAAGCTCCGGTAAGCCTCGTCGAAGGTCTCCCGACCCAGGACCGCGCGCAGGGCGTGCAGCAGGGTGCCGGGCTTCATGTACGCCGCCACCCCCCGGCCGAAGCCGTTCTCCACGTGGTCGGTGTGCCGCATCAGCGGCGCCTCGACGCCGGCGCGCGCTGCCTGGAGGTACAGCTGGCGGTCCCGGCGGCGCGCGGCGGACCCGTCGAAGTAGTCCATCCGGGCCAGGGACTCGTTGAAGGTGGTGAGCCCCTCGTCCATCCAGGCGTAGTGGGCCTCCTTCGTGCCCACCATCATGGGCACCCACTCGTGGCTGAACTCGTGGGCCAGCACCGAGTAGAGGGGCTCGCCCGGCGACGACCGCCCGATGAACACCAGCATGGGGTACTCCATGCCGCCGATGGGACCGTAGGTGGCCTTCGCACGGGGATAGGGATAGGGCGTGAGGTAGTCGGAGAAGAACTCCAGGGAGTGCTTCGAGTACGCCGCCGCCTCCGACCAGTGGGAGACCGACGGGTCGTACAGGGCGTCCACCCGGATCCTGCCCTCGGGCCCTCCCACGTCGGCCCCGACGGCGTCCCACACGTAGCGCGAGCTGGCGGCGAACGCCGCGTCCCGCACCGGAACCGTGGTCCGGAAGCGCCACGTCAGCAGATCGCCCTCCACGTCCCGCGTCACGCGGCCCGCCGCCAGGTCGGCCGAGTCCACCACGGCGACCACGGTGTCCGACGAGCGCGCCGCCCGCATCCGCTCCACGGCGCCCGGCGCCAGGACCTCGCCGGCGTTGTTGAGGAGGCCGGTGGCCGAGACGAGCCACCCCTCGGGCACCGTCAGATCCAGCTCGAAGCTGCCGTACTCCAGGTAGAACTCGCCGTCGCCCAGGTAGGGCGTCACGTCGTGGCCCGCCACGTCGTCGTAGGTGGCGATCTGCGGATACCACTGGGCCACGTTGAAGATCTCGCGGTCGATGTGCCCCGTGCGGAAGGACCACGCGCCGGGAACCCGGAAGGACCACGCGAACCCCAGCCTGGCCTCCTCCCCGGGGGCCAGCGGATCGGGCAGGAAGAGCCGGGCCAGCGTGCCCCGGACCACGTAGCCCCGCCGTCCGCCGGCGGACCCGGCGCTCATCCGATCACGGTCCATCTCCCGCAGGGTGTCCCCCTCGAAGGTGACGGCCCGCAGGTCGGTGCCGCCCGTGAGCTGCACCGTGCGGTTCCGCTGGACCCCGGCGGAGTAGACGTTCTGGTACAGGTGGACGTAGAGCGACCGGAGCGTGTCCGGCGACCGGTTCACGTAGGTGACCGTCTCCCGGCCCTCGACCCGGGCCGAGTCCGGGACGAGCCGCGCGTCGATGTCGTAGTGCACACGCTGCTGCCAGTACTCCGGTCCCGGGCGGCCGGCCGGGGTCCGCGTCCCGCCGCGCACGGCGGCGCGGTAGCTCGCCGGAACCGGGACGGAGTCGAATACAGGAACGCCGGTGACCAGCGGCATCGTCGGCGCGTCGACCGCCGGACGGGGCGGCGGTTCGGGCGCCCCTCCGGTCCCGCCGGTGGCGCAGGCCAGGGCGGCGGCGGAGAGGAGGAGGGCTGCGAGTGCGGACCGGCGTTCGCGCATCGTGGTCGTCCGGGATCTGGGTCCGTGGGGGCGGGTGACCCGTTAAGCTATACGCGGCTCGGAGGCGGGAGAACCGCTCCCGGGCCGTACCGTCCGCCGCCCGTCACCCGGCTCCCCCCGACCCGCGCCCACATGACTCTCGATCCCCGACACGCCGCGCCCGTCCCGCTCCTGGCCTCCCTGCTCCTCCTGGCCAGCGGGTGCGGCGGCGGCTCGCCCCAGGCCTCCGACCGTGACCCCGGCGGTCCGGCGACGTCCGGCGGAGCGGCGGTCGTCCCGTCGGACACGGTGCACCTGGACTCGCTGACGGCCCGGGTCCTGGAGGAGGCGCCCGGGCGGGACAGCCGCGGGTACCGCCCGCCGGACGGCGGAGACCGCGGGGCCTTCCTGGACGCGGTGGAACGGGCCGCGGCGGGGTCTGTGGAAGCCGCCGACTCCGCCCTCGCCGCCTTCCGCTACGACGCGGCGGTGGCGGTGGAGGCCGGCACCGGAGACTCGATCCTGGTCGTGGCCGAGCGGGTCCCGGTGGCACGGGGATGGGGCACCTACATCCGGCGCCTCTCCCCCGGCGCCCCGGCCGACGTGCACGTGAATCACCCGCACTTCGACCTGGACTCCGAGTGGGTCGGCCTCCGGCTCTACCGGCAGTGCGGATGCCGGTGGCTCTTCGTGGCCGGGACCCACCGGTACGCCAACCCCGACGACGTCTCGGACATGGCGCGCTCGGCGTCCAGCGTCTTCCAGGGGCTGTGGGAGCGGGTCGCGGACTCCGCCGCCGTCGCCGTCTCGGTCCACGGCTTCGCCGCCGACAACCACGAGGATCCGATCGGGAGCTCGGACGTGGTCCTCAGCAACGGGGGGACCGCACTCGGCGAGGGGCTGGCCGCCACCGACGCCGCGCGCCGTCTCCGGGATTCCCTCCGGGCCGCCGGGTGGGCCGTGGGACTGGCGGGATACGACGAGGGCTACGAGGGCCTGGCCGGCACGGTGAACCCGCAGGGACAGTACGCCAACCGGACCTTCGGCCACGGCCGGTGGGTGCAGATGGAGCTGGCCCGCCCGCTCCGGGCCGCCGCGGAGAGTCGGCGGCGGGTGGCCGAGGTGATGGGCCCCTGGATGCGCCGGCAGCCGGCGGACCCCGGCGGCTGAATCAGGATTCTGTCGTCCGCGGACCGCCCCGTGGCGGGCGCCCCCACCGGGTTCCCGGGGCCCCCTATCCCTCTCCGCGGAAGGGCTCCTCGCCGAACAGGCCCGGGTTCTCCGTCACGAAGCGGTGGATCCACCGCTCGAGGAACGAGTCCCGGCCGGAGCGAAGCCACCCGTATCCGAGGGCGGAGATGACGGCGGCCGAGGCGGCGTCCAGGATCAGGTCCCACATCGTGTCCTCGAGGCCGCCCCACTGCATGTCCGCCTGGAACCAGACGTCCATGGCGTACTCGAAGATCTCCCACAGCGCCCCGGCCGCCACGGCGAAGGTGAAGGCGAAGAAGGCGATGAAGCCGGGCCGGAGGTGCATCTCGGCGGACGGGTTCTGATTCAGGGCCCAGACCAGGGTGAACCCCAGGATCCCGAGCAGCAGGCCCGAGCCCACGTGCAGCGCGCCGTCCCACCAGGCGTAGCGCAGGTAGTATCCGTGGACCCAGCCCATGAAGAGCGACAGGAAGATGAAGAGCACGGCCATGAGCTCGAACTCGGCCGGGATCCGGACGTCGAACCGCTTACCGAGGACCAGGGGCAGGGCCGTGAGCACGAGGATCCCCGAGATCACCGTGGTATGGAACCAGTTCTGCTGGAGCACCGCCAGGACCAGCCCCACGGCCATGACCGCCTGCAGGGTGAGGCTGATCCGCCTGTGCAGCGTCCCCGGGACGGGCGGATCCGTCATCCGTCTCCGTCGGACCTCCCTTCGGCCGGCTCCCCCGACGCGTCCCGGCGCCGCCGTTCCGAGTCGCGGATGATCGACCGCGCCTTCCGGCCCGGCTCCCATCCCAGGGTGGCCGTGGCCTTCCCCTCCAGCTCCTTGTAGATGTCGAAGAAGTGCTCGATCTCCCGCAGGAGATGCCCCGGCAGGTTCGAGATGTCCGCCGTCTCCCGGTACCGGGGGTCCCGCTGCGGCACGGCCAGGATCTTCTCGTCCCGGCCCTTCTCGTCCCGCATCACCAGGGCCCCCACGGGCCGCGCCTCCAGGACGCAGCCGGTGAAGGTGGGGTCGGTGACGAGGACGATGATGTCCAGGGCGTCGCCGTCCTCGGCCAGGGTCCCGGGGATGAAGCCGTAGTCGCCCGGATAGTGGACGGGAGAGTGGAGCACCCGGTCCAGGCGGAAGACGTCGTCCGCCGGATCGTACTCGATCTTGTTGCGCGTCCCCTTGGGGATCTCCACCACCACGTTCACCACTTCGGGGGAGTCGTCCCCGGGGGAGAGGTCGTAGATGTCCATGTCGTCACCTCACGGGGCGGGGTGTCGGCCCCAAAGTAGAGGCCGTCACCGGCGTCGAACAGCGCGCGTGAGACCCGCCGGCTCCCCGGTCCCGGCGGGCGCCGCCGCCGGGACGGGCGGCAGGGGTCCGGATGGCCCGGGGCTTGCTCCCCTTCTGTCCCCCATGCCCACCGAGACCTCCGTCCGCGAAACCGATCTCCTCGCCCGTCTTCGATCGGACGAGCCGCTGGTGGCGGCGGAGCTGCGGCCGCCCCGGGCGAACCTCACCTCGTCCGAGGGCATGGAGACGTGGATCGACCTCCACCACGCCCTCCGGCGCCTCACGCGCGAGGACACGGTGGTCTTCCTCACCGACGACGCCGTCGGGGACGAGGAGGAGGAGAACCTGCGGCACCTGACGACCAACCTGGCCGGTGAGCTGCCCACGGCCAAGGTGTGCCCCTTCCTCACCTGCAAGCACTCGCTGGAGTACTGCCTCCGCTACGCGGACCGCGCCTACTCTTCGGGCCTGGAGGCCCTGACGGTGCTGGGCGGAGACCGGTCGGTGGGGCCGCCGAGGTGCGTGGAGCACGCCTACGTCCTCCGGAAGAAGATCCGCCGGCGGATCCCCGACCTCCCGCTGGGCGGATGGGCGAACCCCCACCGGGACCCCGGGGAGCAGGTCGGCTACCTGCTGGACGACGAGTTCACGGCGGAGTACTTCCTGACGCAGGCGGTCTCCCACCACCACCTGGAGGCCGTCGAGGCCTTCCTGGAGGAGCTGCGGGCCAGGGACGTCCCGCAGCCCGCCGTCTTCGGGGTCTTCTTCTACCGGAGCGCCAACCCGGACACCCTGGAAGCCCTGTCACGCTTCTTCCCGGTGCCGGCGGAGGAGATCACGCGGGAGTTCGAGAGGGGAGACACCGCCGAGGAGATCTGTGCCCGCTCCATCCGGGCGCTCCGGGACCTGGGGGTGAAGCGGGTCTACGTCAGCAACCTGGGCTACGGCCGGGCCGCGGCCCGCATGCGGCGCATCCGCTCCGAGCTCTGAGGAGGACCCTCCCGGCGGATCGGCGGCGGGGACGGCAGGGGACGGGACGTGCTCAGGGAATGTTCGTGATCTCCCCGAGCATCTTCATCATCTCCATGACGGCGTCGCGCCGGCCCGCCTCGTAGGCCCGCTCCAGCGCCGCGCTCCCTTCCCGCTCCGGGTCCGCGCCCCCGTCGCCGCCGGCCGCGGAGCCCCGCCCCTCGGACAGCGCTCCGGTCTCCACGAGCCGTGCCGGGTCGGCGGCGGCGATCCGGGGGGCACCGTTCCCCGTCAGCAGCCAGCGAGCCCGGATCTCCGGATAGGTCCGAATGATGGCCGCCAGCCCCTCGCCCGACGGCTTCGTCTCGCCCCGGGCCCAGGCGCTGATGGCCTGACCGCTGAGGCCCACCTTCCGCCCCATGGCCCGCCGGCTGCCGTCCTCGTACCGCTCGAGGATCCACTGGATGCGCTCCTCCCAGGCGGCTCCCGTGCGCTCCGAATCGCTCCCCATGACATCGACCCCTCTCCAGTTGGACCGCCGGTCGCGGCGCAGAACAGAAACGACACTTGACAAGAGGTCTTGTCAAGCGCTATTGTGGGTTCACAGTACCTTTGAGACGACGGACAAACGTGCTCTCTGCCGAGAGCGCAGTAAACAGGCGAGCCGGCCGGATCACCG
>CANPVF010000021.1 GCA_947581645.1 Candidatus Caribbeanibacter nitroreducens
CGGACGAGGACGACGTCCAATTGGCCCCCCGGGAGTCGAACCCGGATTACCGGCTCCAAAGGCCGGAGTCTTGCCGTTAGACCAGGGGCCAGCGCACGGTCGATGGAAGTATGGAATCACCGCCAGCGGGCGGCAATGGCCGCCGCGGCGCGACGGGAATCTTCGTGCCCCGTGGAACACCGCGGGGCCCGCGGCGTTCGCCGGCTCAGTCGCCGGCGTCCCGGGTCGCCCGCTCCCGGTCGTCCGATCCGTCGCCCTCCTCCACGGTGGACTCGACGATCTCCTCGCTTCGCTCGACCTCCGACCACTCGATGCCCAGCACCCGGACGTACCAGATGCCCATGAGGCTCACCGGGATGAAGGTCAGGATGTGGTACCCGGTGGCGAAGCCGACCACCTGGGCCGAGGCCACGCCGTAGAGCCCGAGCGCCAGCTTGGCCGCCGCCTCGAAGGGCCCGAAGAACCCGGGACTGGACGGGATGGCCACGGCGAAGGCGATCAGGGACTGCACGAACACGGCGCCCGTGAAGCCCGGGGCCGTGATGTCGAACGCCAGCAGGCCCAGCCAGATGGACGCCGCCAGCCACAGCCACACGGCGAAGGACCACGCCAGGGCCCGGAGGAAGAGCACGGGGTCGTGCAGGGACCCCAGGCCGTCGATGAAGCCGGAGAGGACCTCGATCCCGCGGTCGGTCAGGTGCGGGGGGAGGACGCGTCCCGCGGTGGCCTCGAAGAGGGTGAGGGTCCGGTCCGGGTAGCGGACCATGAGCCACAGGACGACCAGCGCCAGGCCGAAGAGCCCGGCTCCCACCGCCGTCAGGTCCCGGATCGTGGAATCGGCTCCGATGCCGGCCGAGACGAAGCCGGGGACCGAGATGGAGAGGAAGAGGAAGAAGGCGACCACCAGGCCGTCGAACACCCGCTCCACCACCAGCGACGCGAAGGACTCGCTCATCCCCACGTCGCTGATCTTCGACAGGCTGAACGCCCGGGCGAACTCCCCGAGCCGTGCCGGCAGCACGTTGTTGGCCATGAAGCCGATGCAGACGGCGGCGAATCGCGGGCGGAACCCCACGCCGGGGGCGTTGGGCAGGAGCAGGACTCGCCACCGTGCGGCGCGGACGGCGAACCCGGCGGTGGCCACGACGACGGAGGCCGTGAGGAGCCAGGGGTCGGCGCCGCGGATCTCGGTCCACACCTCGGCCAGCGAGACGTCGTGGAGGACCCACCACAGCAGGGCCGCCGAGATGATCAGCCCCACGAGCCCCCGGATCCGTCGCTTACTCACGGCGAAACTCCCATCGTCCCCGGTCGCTGTATCCCGTCAACCGTCGCCCCGCCCCCCGGCGGCCGTCACGCGTCCCGGAGCCCGCGCCGGGCGCGATCCACGATCTCCCGCATCGTGCGCACGGCGTCCTCCATGCCCTCGAACACCGAGCGGCTCACCACGGAGTGGCCGATGCTCACCTCCTCGCACTCGGGGATGGCCACCACTGGCGCCACGTTCTCGTAGGTGAGGCCGTGGCCCATGTGGACGTCCAGGCCCAGGTCCCGGGCGGCCCGGGCCCCCGAGCGGAGCCGATCGAGCTCCGCCTCGCGCCCCTCGTCACTCGTGGCGTTGGCGTACTCGCCGGTGTGGAGCTCGACGGCGTCGGCGCCCCAGTCGGCGGCCCGGCGTATGGCCTCCTCCTCCGGGTCGATGAACAGGGCGACCCGGCTCCCGGCGTCCGCGAGCCGCTCCATGGCGCCCGTGATCCGCTCCCTCGTCCCGCTCTCGAGCGCCATACCGCCCTCGGTGGTGACCTCCTGCCGACGCTCGGGGACCAGGGTGGCCTGGTAGGGCTCCCACTCCCGCGCCAGCTCCACCACCTCCTCGTCGGTGGAGAGCTCCAGGTTCAGCACCGTCCGGATCGTCTCGTCCAGCAGCCGGACGTCGCGTTCCTGCACGTGGCGCCGGTCCTCGCGCAGGTGGACGGTGATCCCGTCCGCGCCCCCCAGCTCCGCCAGCACCGCGGCCCGGACGGGGTCCGGCTCGTCGGTCTGGCGGGCTTCGCGAACGGTGGCGACGTGGTCGACGTTGATGTACAGCCTCATCAGACTGGGTTGCTCCGGTGACTCCAGGATGAGCGGATCTCTGGCGCAGCGGGGACCGGGCGGCGCCGGCGGTCAGGCGGACGAGCCCCCGTCCCCGGAGACCATCTCCCCGACGGCGCGGCGCACGGCCGGCTCCACGTCCGCCTGGCGCAGGAGCTCCTCCGTCAGGCTAGCATACAGGCTCCGCGCGGCGGGATCGAGGGCCTCCAGATGCGATCGGACGGTCTCGAGGTCGCCCCGGACCACCGGACCCGTGAGCCCCGCGGCAGGCCCGTGCCGCTCCACCTGGTCCAGGGCCGACCGGGCCAGGGGCAGGAGGTCGTCGGCCGAGGCCGCCCCGCCGGAGGCCTCCCGCACCTGGCCCAGTCCCGCGCCCAGGCACGCCACCAGGAGGTTCGAGGCCAGCACCGCGCCGGCGTGGTAGCGCGCCTTCTCCCCCGGCCTGACGCGGAGGGCCCGCCGTCCGATGGTCGAGGCCAGCTCCTCGGCCAGCTCGGCGGCCTCGCCCTCCCCCTCGACGCCGAAGGTGACGCCGCGGAAGGCGTCGGCCTCCGGGCGGGCGACGGCGCACAGCGGATGGAAGCTCGCCACCGGCGGCCTCTCCCCGTCCGTCGCCTCGCCCAGGGGCGCCAGCTCCGAGGCGGGGCGGGTGCCGGAGGTGTGGAAGGCGGCCCGCAGAGCGGGGCCCGACGGGGTCGCTGCGCCCGTGGCGGGCAGGAGGCCCGCCTCCGCCAGGCCACGCCCCCAGGACCGGGCGGCCTCCCGGATGGAGCCGTCGGGGACGCAGAAGAAGAGGAGGAGCTCCCCGTCCGATCGCCGGGACAGCTCCCGGATCCGGTCCTCCCGCGGGCCGTAGGCGATCTCGTCTCGCCCCTCCAGGAAGTCGGGGCGCCCGGGACGGCGTCCCGCCACCCAGACCCCGCCGAAGTCACCGCTGGCCTCGAGGGCGGCCGCCAGGGAGAGGCCGATCCGGCCCGCTCCGACGACGCCCGCCTCCGCGGCGGCGGTCACGCCGCGTCGCGCCGCCGGACCTTGACCCCGTCCTGTCCGCGCCAGCGACCCAGCACGTTCTCCGGCACCCGGGCGGTGAGGACGATCTGCAGCCCCTCCTGGCGCCGCTCCAGGACCTCGCCCTCGCGGTACGCCTCGGCCAGTCGCTCGCCGTCCTTGACCGAGAAGGTGACCTCCACGGTGGGACGGGCGCTCCGGATGCGCTCGCGCAGGACGCGCCGGATGTCCTCCAGGCCGTCCTCCTCGTGCACGGAGCTCAGCACGTGCGGGCCGAACAGCTCCGCCGCGCGCTTCCGGAGGGCCGCCTCCTCGGCGTGGGTGAGCTGGTCGATCTTGTGGAAGTCCAGGATCACCCGGCCCGAGGGCGTGTCCAGGTCGTCCAGCACCTCGTTCACGGCCTCCACCTGGCGCTCCCAGTTCCGCGCCGAGGCGTCGATCACGTGGAGCAGGGCGTCGGCCTCCTGCACTTCCTCCAGGGTGGCGCGGAAGGAGGCCACCAGGTGGTGGGGCAGCTTGCGGATGAAGCCCACGGTGTCCGTGATCAGCGCGTCGTAGCCCTCGCCCAGGTCGACCTGGCGCGTGGCGGAGTCCAGGGTGGCGAAGAGCCGGTCCTCGACGAACTGCTCGTCGTCGCTCAGCCCCTGGAGGATGGACGACTTGCCCGCGTTGGTGTAGCCCACCAGGGCCACGGTGAACTCGTCCCGCCGGGCCTTCCTCTGCACGTCCCGGTTCTGGGCCACCTTGTCCAGGCGGTTCCGGAGCTTCGTGATCTTCTCGTCGATGAGCCGGCGGTCGGTCTCGATCTGCTGCTCACCGGGACCGCGCGCTCCGATCCCGCCGCCCATGCGGGAGAGGTGGGTCCACATGCGCTTCAGCCGCGGACGCATGTACTGGAGCTGCGCCAGCTCCACCTGGAGCTTCGCCTCCGCGGTCTGGGCGCGCTGGGAGAAGATGTCCAGGATGAGCTCCGTGCGGTCCATGACCCGCACGTCGATCTCGTCCTCGAGGGTGGTTCCCTGGGTGGGACTCAGGTCCTCGTCGAAGACGATCAGGGAGGCGTCCCTCTCCGACGCCAGCGACCGGATCTGCTCCGTCTTCCCGCGGCCGATGTAGGTGGCCGGGTCCGGCGAGTTCCGGCGCTGCACCACCCGATCCACGACCTCGGCTCCCGCCGTGTCGGTGAGGAGCTCCAGCTCCTCCAGGTGCTCGTCCACCAGTTCCCGGGGCCGCTCCGGGGGCGGTGCGCCCACCAGGATGGCCCGCTCGACGGGATCCTCTACCTCGTGCATGGAACGATCGGTCATGGAAGCGGCGGTTGGCCTCCTCGCCTGTGTCCGAGCTCTCCGGTCGGTTCCCGGGGGGCGGACCGCGCGGTCCGTCTCCCGGCTCTTCGTGCAGACCCTACCCGTCCTCCGCGCTCCGGGTCCGGGAGCCGTCTCCGCTCGCATCGTCTCCCCCGCCGGCGGAGGGCCCCTCGTTCCGGCGGCGGAGCTCCCGGATCCGCTCCAGGCGCTCGGCCAGCTTCGCCTCGACGCCGGCCTCCCCGGGCTCGTAGAAGGGCGCCGCGTCCCGCACCGCGTCCGGCAGATAGTGCTGCGGCGCCACGCCCTCGGGGTCGTCGTGGTCGTAGCGGTAGTCCTCGCCGTAGCCCAGCTCCTCCATCAGCTCGGTGGGGGCGTTCCGGATGTGCAGGGGCACCGGCTCCGCCGGCGTCTCACGCGCCGCCCGTCGGGCGCGTCCGAAGGCCTCGTAGATCCGATTCGACTTCGGCGAGGCGGCCAGGTAGACGGCGGCCTGCGCCAGGGCCAGGTCGCCCTCCGGGGAGCCGATGAAGTGGTACGCGTCCCGGGCGGCGACGCAGAGCGACAGCGCCCGCGGGTCGGCCAGACCGATGTCCTCCGAGGCCATCCGGGTCAGCCGGCGGGCGATGTACAGCGGATCCTCGCCGCCCTCGAGCATGCGCGCCAGCCAGTACAGGGCTCCGTCCGGATCGGAGCCGCGGATGGCCTTGTGGAGGGCGGAGATCAGGTTGTAGTGCTCCTCCCCGGACTTGTCGTAGCGGGCGAAGCGGCGCTGGAGCGCCTCCTCCACGTGCCCGACCTCGATGCATCCGCCCTCCGCCAGGTCGGCGGCCGTCTCCAGGGCGTTGAGCGCCCGGCGGGCATCGCCGTCGGCCGCCTCGCCCAGTCGCTCCAGGGCCTCCCCGTCGGCCTCGATCCCCCGTCCGCCCAGGCCGCGCTCCGGATCGTCCAGCGCCCGGCGGCAGACCCGCGTGACCTCGTCGGCCTCCAGCGGGTCCAGCGTGAAGATCCGCGTGCGGCTCAGGAGCGGTCCCACCACCTCGAAGCTCGGGTTCTCCGTGGTGGCCCCGATGAGGATCACGGTGCCGGCCTCCACGTGGGGGAGGAGGGCGTCCTGCTGCGTCTTGTTGAAGCGATGGATCTCGTCCACGAAGAGCACGGTGTCGCGGCCCGTGGCGCGGCGCCGCTCCTCCGCCTCCTCGATGACCTCCCGGATCCGGGGGATGCCCTCGGTGACCGCGCTGAAGGGGACGAAGGCCGCGTCCGTGGCCCGGGCGATGATCCCGGCCAGGGTGGTCTTCCCGCAGCCCGGAGGGCCCCAGAAGATGAGGCTCGGGACGCGATCGCGCTCGATGAGCTCCCGGAGGGCGCTCCCCTCGCCCACCACGTCCTCCTGGCCGACGAACTCGTCCAGGCTCCGCGGCCGCATCCGGGTGGCCAGGGGCGCCCCCTCCGACGCCGAGAGCGGGCTCCCGTCCTCGTCGCGGCGGCCGGCGTCCGGACCGAAGAGCGTCGGCTCGTCAGGCATCCGACGCCGATCCGCCGTCCGTCCCGTCGTCGCTCCCGCCGAACCCCGGCGCGGGCTCCGGCGGCTCCCCGCCCCGCGGCGGTCCTCCGAGGCCGGGACCCGGCGGTGGGGCCGTCCCCTCCCCGTCGCCGGCGTCGCCCTCCGTCCCCCAGGACTCGAATTCGTCCAGCTGCTCCTCCTCCACCAGGCGCCGGGCCAGGGACATCAGCTCCTCCCGCTCGTTGAGCCGGGGATCCTCCACCACGCGGGAGAGGAGCTCCTTGAGGAGCACCCCCACCAGGGGCCCCTCCTCCACCCCCAGCTCCAGGATGTCCTCGCCGCTCACCGCCAGGTCGGAGGCCGTGAGCGGGGGATCCTCCTGCGCTTCCTCGTGCACCCGGCGCCACGTGGCCTTCAGGTATCTCTTCTTCTCCTCGGCGCCCACCGACCGCGCGCCGGCCAGGTGGAGCCGGAAGACGTCACGCATGGAGTCGGTGCCCACCCGGGCCAGCCACTCCCTGATCTGCGCCGAGGAGTCCATGGGCCCCACCAGGGGACGGTAGTTCTCCAGCAGGTGGAGGACGCGCTGGCTGTCGTCGTTGCTGAACTTGAGCCGGTCCAGGAGCGACTTGGCGTCGTCGCTCCGGGTGTCCCACCGCTCGCCCAGGGGCACCATCCACCGCGCCAGCCGCACGATCTTCCGCTCCCGGGAGATCTCGTCCACGGCTCGAAAGTACTGCTCCCTCCGGGGGTGTCCCCCGTAGGTCTCCGCCAGCTCCGGGTACCACACCCGGAGCACTCCGAACTCGGCGTAGAGGCGGAGCGCCGTCGAGGGGGTCCGATCCCCCAGGACCTTCATCAGCTCCTCCCGCACCCGCTCCGCCGACAGGCCCTCCGTCAGGCGGGCGGCCGCGCCGAGCGCCTCCCGCGTCTCGTCGTCGATCCGCATGTCGTACCGGCCGGCGAAGCGGAGCCCGCGGAGCACGCGGAGGTGATCCTCCCGGAAGCGCTCCGCCGGCTCGCCCACGGCCCGCAGGATCCGCTGCTCGAGGTCCAGCCGGCCGTCGAAGGGGTCGCGGAGCTCCTTCGTGGCCGGGCGCCAGGCCATGGCGTTGATCGTGAAGTCTCGGCGGGAGAGGTCGGCGTCGATGCGCGCCGCGAACTCCACCACGGCGTGTCGCCCGTCGGACTCCACGTCGCGGCGGAAGGTGGTGACCTCGTACATCTCGTCGTCCCGGATCACGCCCACGGTGCCGTGCTCCACGCCGATGGGCGCCGTACGGGGGAAGATCCGCTGCACGTCGTCCGGGCGGGCGTCGGTGGCCAGGTCCCAGTCGGCACGCTCGTCCCCCATGAGGGCGTCGCGCACGGCGCCGCCCACGGCCCACGCCTCGTACCCGCTGCTCTCCAGCCGCCCGGCCACCTCCCGCAGGCCGTCCGGCGGCTCGAGCTCGATCTCCTCCCTCTCCTCTCCGCCGGGCTCCGGGACCTCGGGTCGGTTCATCCGCAGAGCACGCTGCCGCCGTTCACGTTCACGACCTCACCGGTGATCTGCCGGCCCAGGTCGCTGGCCAGAAAGCAGATGGGGCCCGCCACGTCCTCGGGCTGCGCCACGCGGCGGAGGGGGATCTCCGCCAGGATCTCCTCCATCTCCCCGGACTCGAGCACGGGCCGGCTCATGTCGGTGTCCACCCAGCCCGGGGCCACGGCGTTCGCCGTGATGTCCCGGGGACCGAGCTCGCCGGCCAGGGACTTGGTGAAGGAGATGATGCCGCCCTTGGACGCCGCGTAGTGGCTGTGCTCGGGCTCGCCCCGCTGGCCCGCCGTGGAGGAGACGAGGATCACGCGCCCTCCGTCGGGCATGCGCCGCACGGCCTCCCGGGTGGTGAGATAGATCGACCGCAGGTTCACGTCGATCATGCGCGACCACTCGTCGGCGTCCAGCTCCTCCAGCCGGACGGGCTCCTGGTTCCAGATGCCGGCGTTGCCGACGAAGACGTCGACCTGGCCGAACTCCTCGTCGGCGCGCTCGAACAGCGACCGCGCTCCGCTCTCCCGGGAGAGGTCCGCCGCCCGGGTCCAGACCCGGTCGTCGGCGTCCTCCACGCCGGCGGAGCGGAGGGCACGTCGGGCCTCCTCCGCGGTCCGGGCCGCCGCCTCGTCCGCCGTATGGTAGGCGATGCCCACGGAGGCTCCGGCCCGGGCCAGCATGATCGCCGCCTCCCGCCCGATCCCGCGGGAGCCGCCGGTGATGACGACGCGCTTCCCCCGCAGGCCGGGCAGCCGCAGCTCCGAGCTCGCTTCAGCTTCCAGATCCACCATCGATCGCTCCCTCTCCCCTCCGGTTCTCGATGCGTTCGACCGTCTCTCCTCGGCGCCGGTCGGCGCCGTCCCCTCCCGCGATCCAGCCGTCCACCCGGTCCACCACGGCGTGCTCCACCGCCAGGTGGAGCTCCTGGATCCGGGCCGGGTCGGCTGCCGGTACGGCCAGGCACAGGTCCGCCGCCTCCTGCAGGAGCCCCCCGTCGTCACCGGTCAGAGCCACGGTACGGGCGCCGAGCCTGCCGGCGGCCTCGACGGCGCGCACCACGTTCTTCGAGGTGCCGCTCGTGGAGTGCACGACCAGCAGGTCGTTCGGGCCGGCGCGGGCCTCCACGGCCCGGGCGAAGGCGGCCGGGAACCCGAAGTCGTTGGCGGCCGCCGTGAGCTCCGGGGCGCTGGCGCCCAGGGCCTCGGCAGGCAGCGGACGGCGGCGGCGCCGGAATCGGACCACGTACTCGGCGGCCACGTGCTGGGCGGTGGCCGCGCTCCCCCCGTTCCCGCAGAGGAGCACGCTCCCTCCGCCCTCCAGCGTCTCCCGCACCCAGGCGGCGTAGCGGGCGGCGGGTCGGGAGAGCTCCCGCGCCGTGCGGCGGGCGGCCTCCTCCAGGTCGCCCAGCGCCTCGGACAGGAACGCCCGGCCGTCGCTCACCAGGTCTCGTCCGCCACGGTGGGGCGGAGCTCGTCCAGCCGCTCGGCGGAGACCTCCGTGGCCGGGACCCGGGCCAGCTCCCTCCCCTCGAGGAGCGACCCGGGGTTGAGAGCCACCAGCAGGGACGCGGCCTCCTCGTGCCCGTCCTCGGACAGCAGGTCCCAGATCGGGCGCAGGCTGTCGGCACGGCCCGGGCGGGAGTGGTTGTCCGTGGCCAGCATGTCCATCTGACCGTCGGCCAGCATGCGTCGGGCCACCCCGGCGGCCCGCTTTCCGTGCCGTCCCCACAGGCTGCCCACGTTGCCGCAGGTCCGGAGTCCCGACGAGCGCCACTCCACGAGGCGCCCGTAGACGTCCCCGATGCCCCGGTACCGCTCCGGGTGTGCCAGCACCGGCGTCCGACCGGCCTCCCGGATCGTCTCGAACCATCCCTCCGGGTCGTCGGGGACCCGAAACCCCGAGAACTCCACCAGCAGGGCGTCTCCGGCGCCCAGGACCAGGTCCGGCTCCCCGAAGTCCGCCGTGGGATCGTCCAGGCGAATCTCGTACGCCAGCTCCAGCTGCAGGCCCTCCAGCTCCTCCCGGGCCCGATCACGCAGCTCCCGGAACGCGGCCCGCACCTCGGGCCGGTACGGGCCGTCGATCCGGGACGCCGGCAGGTGCGGGGTGGCGGCCACCCGACGCACGCCGTCGGATTCGAGATCGCGCAGGTACTCGAGGGCCTGATCGACGCTCCGTGCACCGTCGTCCACCCCGGGCACGAAGTGGGTGTGGAGGTCGGTGATGGGCGGGACGCGGCTCACGCCTTCCCCCGCATCCGCGCCGCCAGCTCGCGTCCGAGTCGGCCGGACGTGCCCCACTCGTCGGCCACGCGGGCCAGATCCTCGTCCCCCTCGGCCGCCGCCTCGAAGGCGAAGGTCAGGCTGGCGTCGGCGGCCAGGAGACGCAGGGCCTCCTCGCGGTCCCCCCTGCGCCCGGCCTCCACGCGGCCGAACTCCTGCAGGGCCGCCCGGGCCAGCCACCCGGAGAGCCCTGTCGGGTCCCCGTCGATCTCCACGCGCTCGAGGCACTTCCGCACGGCCTCCGCCAGGCGCGGCGGCGCGTCCCGAAGCCGGGACTCCAGCCAGGCCTCGGCGTCCTCGCGGTCCACGCCCGGCCCGTCCGCTCCGCCGGCGTCAGCCACGGGCCGCGGGCTCCCCGGCGGCGTCCCGGGCGTGTCGCCGGGCGGCCTCCAGTCCCTCGTCCACCGTCCCGGAATCGCCGACTCCGCCCTGGGCGTAATGGGCCTTGCCGCCGCCGCCGGAGCCGGTGGCCCGGCTCGCCTCGCGCACCAGGTCCCCGGCCCGGAGTCCGCGGCCGATCCAGTCGTCCGTGACCACGGCCAGGAACGCCTCCTTCTCCTCGTCCGGCCACTCCAGGTGCATCACGGCCGCCCCGGACCCCAGCGCGTCCCGGACGCGATCGCCGAACTCCGCCGCCTCGGCGCCGGCGGGCAGGCTCACGCCGTCGGCCACCAGCAGGCGGCCGTCGCCCGAGAGCTCCTCGGCGTCGTCCACGAGACGTTCGGCCAGGTCGGCGGCCTCCTCGCCGCGGTGGCTCGACAGCGCGGACTCCAGCTCCTCTCGCTCCTCCAGGAGCCGGGCCACCCGCTCCTCCACCTCGGACGGCTGCACGCGGAGCCGGCCGGCCACGCGGTTCAGGCGGTCCTCCATGTCGACGACACGTCCGTAGGCGGCGGGGCCCGTGACGGCCTCGATCCGCCGGATCCCGGCAGCGACGCCCGTCTCGCCCACGATCTTGAACAGGCCGATCTGCCCGGTGCTCCGGACGTGGGTCCCGCCGCAGAGCTCGAGGCTGACCCCGGGGACCTCGATGACCCGGACCACGTCCCCGTACTTCTCTCCGAACAGGGCCATGGCCCCGTCCTCCAGGGCCTCCCGGTAGCCGCGGCGCTCCGACTTCACGGGCGTGTTCGCCCAGATGGCCCGGTTCACGCTGCGCTCGATCGCGCGGCGCTGCTCCGGCGACAGCGGAGAGCGGTGACTGAAGTCGAAGCGGAGCCGATCCGGCGCCACGAGCGAGCCGGCCTGCTGCACGTGGTCACCGAGCTCCTCCCGCAGCGCGGCGTGCAGGAGGTGGGTGGCGGTGTGATTGCGCTCGGTGTTCCTCCGGGCCGACTCCTCCACCCGGGCCGTCACGCGACCGGGCCCTCCGTCGGGGATCTCCCCCTCGACGACGGGTCCCGCCGCCACGGTCTGGCCCCGCTCGTTCTCCACCACCGTCTCCACGTCGACGACCCACCCGTCGCCCTCGATCCGGCCCGTGTCGCTCACCTGTCCGCCGGCCTCGGCGTAGAACGGGTTCTGCCGCAGCAGGAAGGCGTGGCTGCCGTCCAGGGCCTCGTGCTCCAGGACCCCGGTCTCCACCCGGAGCCGGTCGTAGCCCACCCACTCCTGCTCCTCGTCCGTGCTCAGGGCGGCCGCGCCGACACCCGAGCGCTCCGCGTCTCCGTCGTCCTGCTCCCGCCGGGAGCGCGCGCGCTGCTCCTCCAGGGCTTCTTCGAACCCCTCGACGTCCACCTCGTAGCCCCGCTCCCCGGCCATGAGCTCGGTCAGGTCCAGGGGGAAGCCGAAGGTGTCGTAGAGCCGGAAGGCCTCGTCGCCGGAGATCGTGCCGCTCCCCTCCTCCGGGGCGATCCGGTCGAAGCGGGCCATGCCGTCGTCGATGGTGGCCAGGAAGCGCTCCTCCTCGGCGCGGGTGGTCTCCCGCAGGTGCTTCCGCCGGGTCTCGAGCTCCGGGTAGACGTCGCCCATCTGGTCCACGACCCGGTCGACCAGGTGCTCCAGGGTCGGCTCGCGGCGGCCCAGGAGCCAGGCGTGGCGGCCGGCGCGGCGGAGGATGCGACGCAGGACGTAACCGCGGCCCTCGTTGGCCGGGAAGACGCCGTCCGCCAGCAGGAAGGCCACCGCCCGGGCGTGGTCGGCCAGGACCCGGAACGGCATCCCGTCCTCCCAGTCCTCGGGGCGGGTGGAGTACTCCTCCCCGACCAGCTCCTCCGCCTCGCGGATCAGCGGCATGAACAGGTCGGTGTGGTAGTTGGTCCGCTCCCCCTGCAGCACCGCCGCCAGCCGCTCCAGGCCGGCGCCGGTGTCGATGGAGGGCGCCGGCAGGGGGCGGTCGTTGCCCTCCTCGTCCCGATCGAACTGCATGAAGACCAGGTTCCAGAGCTCCATGAACCGGTCCTCCTCGCCCAGCCGGCGGAACTCCTCCCGGTCCAGGTCGCTGGTGGCGTCCTCGGAGCGCTGGTCGTAGTGGATCTCGGAACACGGGCCGCAGGGGCCGGTGTCGCCCATCTGCCAGAAGTTCTCCGCGTCCCCCATGGTGAGGACGCGGGAGGAGGGCAGGCCGACCTCCTCCTCCCAGATCCGCCGGGCCTCGTCGTCCGTGTAGTGGACGGTGGCCCACAGCCGCTCGGGCTCCAGCCCCAGCTCCTCGGTGAAGAACTCCCAGCCGAAGCCGATGGCCTCGCGCTTGAAGTAATCGCCGAACGAGAAGTTGCCCAGCATCTCGAAGAAGGTGTGGTGCCGGGCCGTCCGGCCCACCTCCTCCAGGTCGTTGTGCTTGCCGCTCACCCGCAGGCACTTCTGGTAGGTCACCGCCCGGTCGGTGGGCGCGTCCTGCTCGCCCAGGAAGATCCGCTTGAACTGCACCATGCCGGCGTTGGCGAAGAGCAGCGTCGGGTCGTCCTCGGGCACGAGGGGCCCGCTGGACAGGTGCTCGTGCCCCTGTCGCTCGAAGTACTCGACGAAGCGCGAGCGGATCTCGGAAGCTTTCATCTACGGCCGTGAGTGGGGGTTGGGCGGGACGGAAACGGTCGGTGCGCCCGTGGAAATATGCCGCTCGGAACCGAGGGGTTCAATCGTCGGCGGGGCCGGCGTCGTCCGGGTACTCGTCCCGGTAGAGCTGGTCGCCGAAGTATCGCCGCTCCACGTCCCGGATCAGGGCGTACGGAAAGCCCCGCCGGGACAGGTAGCTCCGGAAGCGCCGCCGCTCCCTCACCGGATCCTCGCCCTCCAGGTCGGCCCACTTCTTCTCGGCGGCCCTCTCGAGCAGCTCGCGCTCCGTGACGCCGGCCTCGCGGAAGGCCCGGCGGATGGCCTCCTCGGCCGTCTCCTCGTCGACCCCCTTCTTCCGGAGCTCGTCCCGGAGTCGCCGCACGCCCCGGGGGTTCAGTCGGACCCGGTCCCGGACGTGGGAGCGGGCGAACTCGAGATCGTCCACGTAGCCCAGCTCCCGGCAGCGATCGACCGCGTGGCGGACGGCGTCCTCCGAGAAGTCGCTGTCCCGGAGCTTCCGCTCCAGCTCGGCCTCGCTCCGCGGCCGGTAGGAGAGGTAGTTGAGGGCGCGGTCCATGGCCTCCTGGCGGTGCACTTCCGAGCGCAATCGGTCCAGCTCCTCGTCGGTGAGGCTCCGCCCTTCCCGCAGGTCCATCCGCTCGGCCCGGGCCGCCGGCAGCTCGCCCTCGCGCCGTCCGTCCACCTCCACCCTGAGCCGGTCGCCGTCGCTCCCCGCCGGTCGGAGCCCCGTGATCGTGGGCACGTCAGCTCCCGCGGGGGAAGATTCCGACGAGCCGCCCCCCCGGCGTCCACTGGCCCGCGGCCGCCTCGGGGCGAAGATTGGAGGCAGTCACCACTTCCAACGGGAGTCCTCCATGGACCGCCGCGATTTCGGCACCCTGCTGGCCGGCGCCATCGGCGCCGCCGCCTTCTCCCCCTTCCCCTTCCGGCCGCTGGCTGCGCAGGACGCGCCCCTGGGCGTGGACGGCCCGCGGCTCCGCCGACGGCTGGACGAGATCACCCGCTTCGGCTCCACCGGCGACGGCGGCATCGACCGTCCGGCCTACGGCGACGCCGACATCGCGGCCCGGGAGTACGTCCGGACCGTCATGCGGGAGGCCGGCCTGGAGCCGTCGGTGGACGCCGCCGGGAACATCCTGGGGCGCCGCCCCGGAGCGGAGTCGGGCCTCCCTCCCCTCATGGCCGGCTCCCACATCGACTCGGTGCCGAACGGCGGGCGCTTCGACGGCCCGCTGGGCGTCCTGGCCGCCGTCGAGGCGGCGCAGCGGCTCCGGGAAGCCGGCGTCGAGACCCGGCACCCGCTGGAGATCGTCGTCTTCTCGAACGAGGAGGACGGCAAGGTCGGCAGCCGGGCCCTCGCCGGCGAGGTGACGGCGGAGGAGCTCGACCGCACCACGAACAGCGGCTACACGATCCGCGAGGGACTGGAGCGGATCGGCGGCGACCCGGAGCGCGTCACCGAGATCGGACGCTCCCGGGGCGACGTGGCGGCCTTCCTGGAGCTCCACCCCGAGCAGGGGGCGATCCTGGTCGGCGACGACCTGGACATCGGCGTCGTCCAGGGCATCGTCGGCATCAAGCGCTGGCAGGTGACGATCACCGGCGAGGCGAATCACGCCGGCACCACGCCCATGGACCAGCGCAGCGACGCCCTGGTGGCCGCGGCCCGCTTCGTCGACACGGTCCACCGCCGGGCCCGATCCATGGAGGGGCGGCAGGTGGCCACGGTGGGACGGATCTCGGCGCACCCCGGCGCCGCCAACGTGATTCCGGGGCGCGTGGAGCACACCCTCGAGATCCGGGACCTGGAGATGGCGAAGATCGACCGCGTCTACGACCTCCTCCGGAAGGAGGCGTCCCGTATCGCCGCGGAGACGGGCACCGAGTTCGAGTTCTCCCACTACTACACCACCCACTCGGCGCCGACGGATCCCCGGCTGCGGGACATCGTGGAGGAGGCCGCGCGCTCCCGGGACCTGTCGACGCTCCGCATGCCGAGCGGAGCCGGCCACGACGCCCAGAGCATCGCGCAGTTCGCCCCGGTGGGGATGGTCTTCGTGCCCAGCGTGGGAGGGATCAGCCATTCTCCCGACGAGTTCACCCGCCCGGAGGACGTGGTGAACGGGGCCGAGGTCGTGCTCGGCGCCCTGCGGGCCGCCGACGGCCGGGACTGGAGCGCGGCCTGACGTCGACGGCAGTCCCCCGGCGCTACTCCCCGTCGCCCTCGGGATCGCCGCCGTCGGCCTCCGGGCCGGCCCCGTCGGAACCGGCCTCGCCGTCCTCCTCCGAGTCGACGAGCCCCATCTCCTTTCGGACGCGGGCCTCGATCTCCTCGGAGATGTCCGGGTTCTCCTTCAGGAACTGCTTCGCGTTCTCCCGCCCCTGGCCGAGCTTGATGTCGTCGTCCTCGCCGTAGGAGTACCAGGCGCCGGCGCGGCTCACGATGCCGTGCTCCTCCCCGAGATCGACCAGGAGCCCCTCCTTGGAGATGCCCTGGTTGAACATGATGTCGAACTCGGCCTGCTTGAACGGCGGGGCGCACTTGTTCTTCACGACCTTTACGCGCGTCCGGTTCCCCACCTGCTCGTCGCCCTCCTTGATGGAGGCCACGCGACGGATGTCCAGCCGGAGGGACGCGTAGAACTTGAGCGCCCGGCCACCGGACGTGGTCTCGGGGTTCCCGAACATCACGCCGATCTTCTCGCGGATCTGGTTCGTGAAGATCAGGGCGGTGTCCGATCGGCCGATGGCGCCGGTGAGCTTCCGCATGGCCTGCGACATGAGCCGCGCCTGGAGGCCGACATGGGAGTCCCCCATCTCGCCCTCGATCTCCGCCTTGGGCACCAGGGCGGCGACCGAGTCCACGACGACCACGTCCAGCGCCCCTGAGCGCACCAGCACCTCGGCGATCTCCAGCGCCTGCTCTCCCGTGTCGGGCTGGGAGACCAGCAGGTTCTCCGTGTCGACGCCGAGCCGCTCCGCGTACTCCACGTCCAGTGCGTGCTCGGCGTCGATGAACGCCGCCACGCCGCCCTGCTTCTGGGCGTTGGCGATGATGTGGAGGGTGAGGGTGGTCTTCCCGGACATCTCCGGCCCGAAGACCTCGGTGATCCGACCGCGCGGGACGCCGCCGATGCCGGTGGCGTCGTCCAGGTTGAGCGCCCCGGTGGAGATGGCCGGGGGCTCCACCCGGGCGTCCTCCGAGCCCAGGCGCATGATGGCGCCCTTGCCGTGCTGGCGCTCGATCTGGTTCATCGCGACGTTGAGCGCCTTCTTCCGCTCTTCGGTCATCTCCGGAGCCATCGGACCACCGTTCCTTGACGTGAGTTCGCTTCGTGGGGACCCGGAGCCGGGTCTGGCGAGAGGCCGGACGCCGCCCGGTCTTTCGGACGACCGGTCGGAGCCGCGCGCGGCCTTCTCTCGAGGATCGTCAGTATAGCCCCCGCCCCGAGTCTTCGCAATTTCTTCGGGTGCCCTCTCCGGCGCTCCTGCCGGCCCCCGAATCGGCACTCCACACCGTGCCGCCGGCCGTCATCGGCGGCTCATCCGAGGCACGCCGCCGCGGCCCGATCCAGGGCCCGGATCGCCCGCTCGACGTCCCCGTCGTCCACGTCCCGGTGCGTCACGGCCCGCAGGCGGCGTGGGCCCGCGGGCAGCAGCCGGGCGCCCTCCTCGCCGGCCGCGTCCACGAGATCCCCGGGCTCCAGGGCGGCCTCCTCGAGACGGATCATCACGATGTTCGTCTCCGGCTCGGGCGCCGAGAGCCCCCGGATGCCGTTCGCCCCCTCCGCCAGCCGGCGCGCGCGGCGGTGATCCTCGGTCAGCGCGTCCAGACCCCGATCCAGCGCGTGCAGGCCGGCGGCGGCCAGGAGCCCGGACTGGCGCATGCCGCCGCCCAGCCGCTTCCGGACGACCCACGCCCGCTCCATGGTCGCGGCGGGCCCGGCCAGCAGCGACCCCACCGGACATCCGAGCCCCTTGGATAGCGAGACCATGACCGTGTCCGCGCACGCGGCGAAGGCCGACATGGCGGTTCCCGACGCCGCGGCGGCGTTCCAGAGCCGCGCCCCGTCCAGGTGCACCGGCACGCCCCGCTCCCGGCCCAGGCCGCGCACCTCGCGGAGGCCGTCCACCGGGGCCACCACGCCGCCGTGGTCGTTGTGGGTGTTCTCGGCCCACAGCAGGCCGGTCCGGGGATGATGGCGGTCTCCCGGGCGCAGCGCCGGCTCGTAGTCGCGCCGATCCACCCTGCCGCCCTCCGAGGCGAAGGTGCGGAGCTGGACCCCGGAGAGGGCCGCGGGCGCGGCGTGCTCGTAGTGGAAGACGTGCGCCCGCTCCTCGATCACCACCTCGTCGCCGGGCTCCGTGTGGACGGCCAGCGCCGTCTGGTTCGCCTGGGTGCCCGACGGGAAGAAGAGGGCCGCCTCCTTGCCCAGCAGGGCGGCGACCCGGTCCTCGAGGCGGGCCACGGTGGGGTCCTCCCCCAGCACGTCGTCCCCCACCTCGGCGCCGGCCACCGCCTCCCGCATGGCCGGGGTGGGTCGCGTCACCGTGTCGCTGCGGAGGTCGACGGCCCGCCCCTCCGCCCCTTCTCCGGTCACGCTCCGCTCACGCCGGGAGCTCGGTCCCGCACTGGCCGCAGAAGCGGGCGTCGGCCCCGGCCTCCGTCCCGCACTCGGGACAATGCACCGGCGCCCCGGTCCCCTCCGGCTGCTCACCGCCCGCGGCCGCCCTCGCCCTCTCCGCCCCTTCCCCGGAGTCCGCCCCGATGCCGGCCGCGCTCCCGCCGCCCTCTTCCTCCCGGCGCGCCTCCACCGCTGCCCGGGCGTACTTGTTCTTCAGGCGTCGGTAGTCCTCGTCCGACAGCTTCCCGGTCTCGTGCTCGAACTGGAGCTCCTCCAGGGCGTCCAGCGCGGCCTCCCGGCGATCCTCCGGCGAGGCGTCGCCGTCCGGCGAGTTCGGATCGGCGGGCTCGTCCTCCAGGAGCGGCGCCACGACGAGCCCCGATATGAAGAGCACGGCGATGATGATGCCGAAGATGTAGACCGAAGCGATGACGTCCTCCCGGACCTTCTCGAGCGTCTGAGCGCGCGCTCCCGCGTGAGGCGGCCGTCCCGTTCGCCGATCCCTCCCGCGGTCGTGACACCGTCGAGGTACCACCCAGTGCGGGAAGCGTGCACGGCCGTCACGACGCGGTCAACAACGCCCCGCCGCCGGACGCGGTTCGCGCCGGGGCCGTCGCTCCGGGCCCGTGCCGGTCAGTGGTAGCCGCGGAAGTACCCGCTGGCCGACATGCGCGAGCTGTCCCCCGGGCTCTCCCCGCCCAGCGCTTCGAAGCGGAAGCTCCCGTAGGCCTCCATGCCGGTGACGCGGGTCATCGTGACGTCCCCGCTCTCGGCCAGGTATCGGCGGACGATCGAGTCCGCGTCGAAGACGGCGACGAGCCCGAAGGCCTCCTCCTCCGAGAGGGGCGGATCGAAGGGGACGACGCCGTAGGTCGACTGCCGGGGCGCGTCGGTTCCCCCGACCACCTGGATCTCGGTGCGACCGCCGGGGCGGTGGGCGGTGAGCGAGAGCAGCCACACGTCCTGACGGATCTCGCCCGGGAAGTTGGCCGTGGCCTCCGTGAGCGTCGCCTCCCCCGACAGGGAGCGCTCGAGCGACCCCTGGAAGCTGGCCTCGAACGTGCTCTCCTCGAGCGCGTCCGGGCCCGTGGGCTCGCCGCAGGCGGCCACGGTCACGAGGAGCGCGACGGACACGATCCTCCTCTCGACGCTCATAGCCCGACACCTCCGGGGGGGTCTGAAAGCCTTTCTAGCGCTGCGCTCCCTCTCGCCTCCGTCCCTGTGCCAGCTCGAAGGCTCGCGCCACGGCCGCGGCCGGGTCCCGGAACCGATCGATGGGAAACTCGTCCGGCAGGGAGTCCAGCACGCCCACCAGCGGCACGCCGAGCTTCATGCAGAAGGCCGCCTCGCTCATGGTCCCCCATTCGCCGGAGACCGCGATCACGGCCTCCGACGCCCGGACCACCAGCACGTTCCGCGCCTCACCCAGGCCCGTGGGCACCGGGATCGAGACGCCGGGCGCGGCGTCCCCGGGGTCGTCCCCGGGCAGCAGTCCCAGCACGGGTGCCCCCTCCTCGGCGGCCCCCTCGGCCGCCGCGGCCATGACGCCGCCGAGCCCACCGCACACGAGCAGAGCCTCGGCCCGGGCCAGCGCGCGGCCGACGGCCCGCGCCGCCACCAGCACCTCGCCCTCGGCGTCGGCGGACCCGATGACGCCGATGCGGAGGGGACGCTCCACGGGCTCCTCCCGTCCGCCCCGCCCCGCGCCGCCGATCCCCACCGTGGGCGCGCTCACCGCTCCAGGAGGATCGTCACGGGACCGTCGTTCACGATCTCCACGTCCATCATGGCGCCGAACTCGCCGGTCTCCACGGGCTCGTGCAGCTCCCGGCACCGGTCGACGAAGCGCTCGAAGAGCTCGCGCGCCGGACCGGGGTCGGCGGCGTCGACGAAGGAGGGGCGACGGCCGCGGGAGACGTCCCCGTACAGGGTGAACTGGGGAACCAGGAGGAGCCCCCCGTCCACGTCCGCCAGGTCGAGGTTCATCTTCCCCTCCCCGTCGTCGAAGATCCGGAGGCCGCAGAGCTTCTCGGCCATCCAGCCGACCTCGTCGTCGCCGTCGCCCTCGCCGAATCCCACCAGGGCCATGAGCCCCCGGTCGACCTCGCCCAGGACCTCGCCCCCGTCGGCCCGGCGGACCGCTCCCCGCGACACCCTCTGCACGACCAGCCGCATCTCCGTCCTCTCTCCTCCTTCTCGCTCCACTCTCTCCATCTCGGACGTCTCCGCGGAGACGCCGCGTCGCCTCCGCTATCCCGCGGCTCGGATCTCCTCGAAGACGTGACCGGCGTCCTCGATCCCCTTCGCGTCCACGACGACACCGTCGCGCTCGACCCGGGCCAGGACCCGGTTGAGCAGGGCGTCCTCCGGCAGGGTCTCGGCGAGCCCGTCGGGCGATCCCACCATGACCAGCATGTCCCGCGTGCGGGAGAGCGCCACGTTCAGCAGCCGGGGGAAGTCCCGGTTCTTCCCCTCGTTCAGGAACCAGCTCCGGCCCGGCGGGGCGTCCACGGTGTCGAACACCACCAGCCGCTTCTCGCGACCCTGGAAGCGGTGGATCGTGCTCACCTCCAGGTCGTCGGGCGCCGCCCGCCCCAGCCGCTTGCGGGCCAGCTTCCAGATCCGCTTCGACTGCACCCGGTACGGGGCCACCACGCCCACGTCCGAGTAGCCCTGCTCGGCGGCCAGCTGGAGGAAGCGGACCACGGCCTCCACGTGCACCGCGTTGGCCCGGGATCCCTCCACCCGCTCCGTGGAGGGGTCCATGGAGTCGGTGTCCAGCAGGACCAGCGAGCTGGCGGGCAGCGGCCGGTCCAGCACCTCCGGGGCGTCCTGGAGGCGGCCGGCGTAGAAGATCTCGCTCACCAGACGGCGGACCTGCGGGGCCATCCGGTACTGCTGGACCAGCATGGCGCAGAGCTGGTCGTTCTCGGACGGGAGCGAGATCTCGCCCCGCACCGTGTCCTGGACGATGCCCGCCTCGCGGAACAGGTCCCGACTCAGCCACCGCTCGGCCTTCTCGCCGCGGGAGGTGACCACGGCCGGGAGCTGCTGGAAGTCGCCGACGGCCACCGCCCTCCCGGAGGTCTGGCCCGCGGCCAGCGCCACGTACGAGAGCGGCGCCGTGCTGGCCTCGTCGAGGACCAGCGAGTTGAAGCGGAGCTGCGCCAGCTCCTCCCAGGCGGCCAGACGGGCGAAGGTGGAGAGGACGACGCTGGCCTCCTCCAGCGTCCGGGTCGTCTCGCGGCCGATCTCGGCGTTCAGCCGGGTCAGGCGGGAGAGGGCGTCCTCGTCGCCCTCGGAGCGGGCGGCCGCCACCAGGCGCCGGTGCCGGCTCCGGAGCGTCCGGCCGCGCACGCCGCCGCCGGAGCCCCCGACGAGCCGGTCCTCGAGCTCCTCCAGCTCGGCCTTCACGCTGCCGGCGCCGGCCTCCAGCCTCCGCTCCAGGGCGGCGTCCAGCGACAGCTCGTCGTCGCCGGTCATGCTGAACTCGGCGCCGACACGGACCACGCGCCCGGCCTCCACGGCCCCGCTGCCCATGGCGCGGGCGACCCACTCGGCGGCCTCGTCCACGGCGCCGTTGGTGGTGGCGGCCACCAGCACCTTCTCGGTCTCCGCCAGCTCCGCCACCGCGTGGCCCAGCAGCCGGGTCTTCCCGGTCCCCGGCGGGCCCCACACGTACTGGACGTCGCTGCCCAGGAGCCGGGCCAGGGCGTCGCGCTGCGACTCGTTCAGGTCGCGGGCGGCCTCCTCGCTCGGCTCCCGCCGGTCCACCTCCGGGTAGGTGCGGCCGAAGAGGCGCAGCACCGTCTCCGGGTGGTACTCCTCCGGCTCGGCCAGCATGCGCTCCAGCTGCTCGGACAGGGCGGCCAGCAGCCACGTGGGGTCGAACTCCAGCTCGGCGCGGCCGGGGCGCTCCCCCAGCCACTGCCCGACGGCCACCCGCACGCGGCCGGAGCTCTTCTCGAAGCCGGCCACGAAGCCCAGGGCCTCCCCGTCCTCCGTCCGGATCCGCACGGCGTCGTCCACCCGGACCCGGGGCCCGTCCTCCGCGGTGGGGAGGCTCCGGAGGCGCCACTGGTAGACGAAGCCCGAGCCGCCGGTGTCGCGGACGCGTCCCTCCTCGGCGTCCAGGGGACGGTCCAGGCCGCGCTCGGCGAGCTCCTCCTCCACGGCCTCGACCTCCTCGGCCACGGCTCCGAGGCAGCCCTCGAGGATCTCGGCGTACTGCGGGTCGACGTCCTGCGCGGCGGTGGTCATGACGGTGGCCGAAGGTATGTCATCGAGTACGCGGCACCAATCGTGCACGAGGTCACCGCCGGAACGCGCCCGAAACGCACGCTGTTCAACACCGAGGACCGCGGGGGTCGAGATTGAGCGACAGCCTCGACGAGTTCCGCGAGTTCCGGGAGCGGATGGACGAGGAGATCCGGGACGCGGGCAACCTCACCGTGAACCGGTTCTTCGCCCTCGACGACCGGGCGTACCGGGACGGTGCCCTCGACGCCTCGACCAAGGAGCTGCTCGGCCTGGTGGCGTCGATGGTCCTCCGGTGCGACGACTGCATCACGTACCACCTCGTTCGCTGCCGCGAGGAAGGCTTCACCGACGAGGAGCTGTTCGAGGCGTTCTCCGTGGCGCTCGTGGTCGGGGGCTCCATCGTGATCCCCCACCTGCGGCGCGCCGTGGACACGCTGGACGACCTGCCCGATCCCGGCGACGGGGCGGGGAGCGACGGGGACTGATCTCCGCCCCGCAGCTTCGGAACGCGGGTCAACACCGACTCACAGCTGTGCCGGCGGCCCGTGCGGGGCCGCCGCGCGACTTCTCCGTCGAGCAGGGAGGACGACCATGTGGAACGGGCTCTTCTGGACCGGACGCATCCTCTTCGCCGCGATCTTCATCATGTCCGGCCTGAACCACTTCACCCAGGCCGGCGCCATGACCCAGTACGCCGAGTCCAAGGGCCTGCCCGCCCCGCGCTTCATGGTGCTCTTCAGCGGCGCCATGATCCTCGCCGGGGGGCTGAGCGTCCTCCTCTGGCAGTACGTGGTCTACGGCGCCGGGCTCCTCTTCGTCTTCCTGCTCGTGGCGGCCTTCACGATGCACGACTTCTGGGCCATCGAGGACGAGCAGCAGAAGCAGAACGAGATGACCCAGTTCATGAAGAACCTGTCGCTGTCCGGCGCCGCCCTGATCCTCTACGTGCTGGCGCAGGTCCCGGACCCGAACGCCCTCTTCTGAGCCGGGACGTTGACCGGACGCGGATCGTCCCGGGGCCGGTCGGGCCCCGAGCTGGCCCGGCTCCCCACCTACCGGCGGCACGCCGACTGGGCCGTGGTGGCCGCCCTGGGACTGGAGGTCGGGGTGTACGACGCCCTGGACGACGGTCCCCTCCCGCCGGACGAGCTCGCCCGGCGGCTCTCGGCCGACGAGCGGGGCCTCGGGATCCTCCTGGCGGCCCTGGAGGAGCTGGGGGCCGTGCGCCGTGACCCGGAGGGATGGCGGCTCACGGGACCGGGTCGGGCCCGCTTCGTGGACGAGGACACGCCGGACCACCAGGCCGGCGCCGCGGAGCTCTGGCTCTCCAACACCCGTCGGCTGCTGGAGGAGCTGCCGGAGGCCGTGCGCACCGGAGAGCCGGTGCGGACCGACCAGGCCGAGGGCGCGGACGAGGGGGACGTGGCCCGGTTCCAGGCCGCCATGGCGGACAAGGACCCGGAGCTGGTGGAGCGGGTGGCCGGACGGTGCGCCGAGGCGTGCCTGGAGCGCGCCCCGGACGGGGGGCGAGCCCTGGACGTGGGCGGCGGCCCCGGCGTCTTCGCCCGTGCCCTCCGTGACCGGGGCTTCCGGGTGACCCTGTTCGACACCCCGGAGGTCATCGACCACGTGGCCGACGCCTACGGCCTGGCCGACGCCGACGGGATCGACCTCGTCTCCGGAGATTTCGGGGAGCGCCTCCCGGAGGGCCCCTTCGACCTGGTGCTCCTGGCCAACATCACCCACCTCCTCCCCCCGGCGAAGAACGTGGACCTCCTGACCCGCGTGGCCGATCGGATGCCGGAGGGGGGCGTGCTGGCGGTCCTGGACTTCGTCCGGGGGGCGTCCTCCTTCGCTCCCCTGTTCGGGATCACCATGCTCCTGAACACGGACGAGGGGAATACCTACGAGCGCCCCGACTACGAGCGGTGGCTCGAGGAGGCCGGGTTCGAGGGCATGCGCCTCCGGCCGGCGGACGGGGACCGGCACCTGCTGACGGCCCGGCGATCGTGAGCGCGCCGGCGGGAGGCCGGGAGCCCGGCCCGGACATGGAGCCGGAGGCGTTCCGCCAGGCGGCCCGGGAGGTGGCCGACTGGGCCGCGCGCTACCGGGAGCAGGTCGACGAGCATCCCGTCCTGGCCCGGGTGGAGCCCGGCGAGGTGGCCTCGCGCCTGGCGGCGAGCCCGCCGGAGGAGCCCGAGCCCTTCGCGGACATCCTGGACGACGTGGAGCGGGTCGTCCTCCCGGGGATCACGCACTGGAACCACCCCGGCTTCTTCGCCTACTTCGCCAGCTCCTCCTCGGCCCCGGCGCTCCTGGCCGAGTTCGTGGCGGCGGCCCTCGGGGGGAACGCCATGCTGTGGCGCACCTCGCCGGCCGCCACCGAGATGGAGGAGCGGACCGTGGACTGGCTCCGGCAGTGGGTGCACCTGCCGGAGGCCTTCCGGGGCGTGATCCTGGACACGGCCTCCACCTCGAGCTTCACGGCCCTCCTGGCGGCCCGGGAGGAGACCGGACTCGACGTCCGGCGCCGGGGGATGGCGGGCCGTGCCGACCTCCCGCCCCTCACGGCCTACGTCTCCGATCAGACCCACTCCTCGCTGGAGAAGGCCGCCATCGCCGCCGGGATCGGCCAGGAGCGGGTCCGCCGCGTGCCCACCGACGACCGCTTCCGGCTCCGCCCGGACGCCCTCCGGGAGGCCATGGAGGAGGACCGGGATGCCGGTCGCCTTCCGTTCTTCGTGTGCGCCACCGTGGGCACCACCTCCACCACCAGCGCGGACCCCGTGGCCCCGGTGGCCGACGTGTGCGAGGAGCAGGACGCCTGGCTGCACGTGGACGCCGCCTACGCCGGGCCCGCCGCCGCGCTCCCGGAGCGCCGCGACCTCTTCGCCGGCTGGGAGCGCGCCGACTCGGTCGTGATCAACCCGCACAAGTGGCTGTTCACGCCCATGGACTGCAGCGTCTTCCTGTTCCGCGACGACGAGGCGGTGCGGCGCTCGCTGGCCCTCACGCCCGAGTACCTCTCCAGCGGCGAGGAAGGGGCGACCAACCTGATGGACTACGGCCTGCCCCTGGGCCGCCGGTTCCGGGCCCTGAAGCTGTGGTTCCTGTTCCGGTTCTTCGGGGGCGACGGGCTCCGGGAGCGCCTGCGGGCGCACCTGGACTGGACCGGCGACTTCGTCCGGTGGATCGAGGAGGACCCGCGCTTCGAACGGACGGCGCCGGCCCCCTTCAGCACGGTCTGCTTCCGGACGAAGCCGCCGGAGGAGACGGCCGGCGACGAGGTCGGCCGGGAGACCGTGAACGACTGGAACCGCAGGCTGCTCTCCGAGGTGAACCGGGAGGGGTCCGTCTTCCTGTCCCACACCGTCCTCGACGGCACCTACACCCTTCGCCTGGCCGTGGGCAGCATCCACCACCGGCGCCAGGACGTCCGGCGCGCCTACGAGCGGCTGGTCGAGGCCCGGGAACGGCTCGCCCGGGGAGCGGACGGGTAACCAGTGACGCCACCGGTCGGGCCGACGCCCGGCCGATGACTCGCCTGTCAGCATCGACAAGAGGATCAGAGGTCCCTCCATGACACGCCACGCACCCGCCCCCTCGCGCCAGCTCGCGGCCGACGCCGGCCCGACCTCGGCGGCCCGCCGGCTCTCCGAGGCCCTGCTCGTGGCGGTGACGGCGCTGCTCGCCACGGCGGGCTGCGCCGAGGGCCAGGGCCAGTCCGCCGGGGGCGTCGTGCCGCAGAACCCGGACACGGTCGCCCGGCTGGCGGATCAGGCCCGGGTGAAGGGGGACACGACGGCTCCGATCCGGGTCATGGAGGTCTCGGACTTCCAGTGCCCGTACTGCCGCCAGTACTTCGAGCAGACCTACCCGACCATCGACAGCCTCTACATCGAGCGCGGGCTGGTGGAGTACGTGTGGCTGGCGTTCCCCAACCCGAACCACCAGAAGGCGTGGCCCGCCATCGAGGCCGCCTTCTGCGCCGGGGCCGCCGGCAGCTTCTGGCCCATGCACGACCGCCTCTTCGCCCGGCAGGGAGAGTGGTCGAACGCCGAAGACCCGGTGTCGGCGTTCGTCGGCTACGCCGGATCGCTGGGCATCGACGAGGAGTCGTTCCGCTCCTGCATGGTGCAGGACCGCGCGGCCAGCCTCATCATCCGCGACTACGACGCGGTGACGAGAGGAGGCGTGAAGGGCACGCCCTTCTTCGTCATCGCCGACTCCCTCTCCTTCCAGGGCGCGCAGCCGGTGAGCAAGTTCCGCTCGGTCCTGGACGACGTGCTGAGGGCGAAGGGCATCGAGCCGCCGCAGTAGCGAGGGGCCTACCGAAAGACCTCCCGCATTCCCTCCACCGCGCCGGCCGCCGTGGAGGCCCCGGCCTCGAAGAGGTCGCCCAGCTCCCGCTCCCCCGTGCCGGCCATCGGGATGTCCAGCGAGAAGTGGACGGAGACGCCGGAGGGCTGGACGCTGGCCCCCGACAGCTGCCCCCACCCCTCGCGGCTGGACATGGCCCCCTCGATGTGGACCTCCACGAAGTCGGTGCCGCTGCCGATCTCCTGGGCCATCTCCGACAGGCGGTCGGCCAGCTCCTCGTTGGTCTCGGGGTCGGCCTCCCGCTCCTCGAGCCACAGCGGCGGAGGGGCCACGTCGATGTTGAGCACGCCGAGCAGGGCCTCTCCGGAGAAGCGCACCTCGTCGGGCTCCACGCGGTCCGGCGCCGAGGAGGTCTCGCCGGCCTCCGGCTCGTGCACCAGGTACGACGTGGTGCCCTCCAGCCCGACGTTGGCCATCCCCAGCGCCATCTCGTCCACGGCCAGCTCCACCAGCGCCGAGGGCGCGTGGAGCTCGTCCACGGCGCCGGACTCCAGGATGTCCAGCTCCGACTGGTCGTAGGCCACCCCCCGGAAGAACCACGAGAGGGGCTCCTGCCGTCCCTCGAACAGGTCCCGGACGCCGAGGCCCTCGGCCCGGAGCGCGTCCAGGAGCGTCGACCCCATCTGGTGTCGCGTCAGCTGCGGCATCGTCCCCCCGTCACGGGCTGCTGATCATCACGTGGGCGTCGGGCCGGCCCTGGGCCATGAGCCACGGAACGCCCCCCGACGGCTTGGCCGGAAGGCCGAGCTGCTCGGCGGTGGCGCCCCGGACGTACAGCACCGTCAGGCGCTGGCTCTCCGCCGGGGGCTCGCCGGCCGACGGATCCTCCGGCGCGCTCTTGCCGGCCAGCGTGAACAGGGCCGCCGGGTGGTCCGGATAGGCCAGCTCGCCGCTCTCGATCTCGGCGAAGCGTACGCTGTCCACGGCCTCCCCCTCCATGCCCTGGCGGCGGAGTTCCCGCCCCCGGGCCATGAAGGGCTCCAGGTCCCGGTGGTAGCAGGTGACCTGGAACCCCTCGCTCTCGGGATCGTCGGCCAGGCAGAGGAGCTCGTTCGAGCCCTCCCGCAGGGTGGTGACCCGGCCGTCGCTCCCGTAGCCCAGCACGCCGGCCGCGGCGCGCCTGGACTCCGGTGCCGCCAGGACGGCCTCGGCGATCTGACGATCGTCCGGCTTCACCTGGACGGTGGACTCGCCCTGCTCGCAGGCGGTGGTGGCGGCGCCGGCCAGGAGCGCTGCGGCCAGGGCCAGCGGAGCGGCGCGTCGAGGGGTCATGGCATCTCCCGGAGGAAGTCGAGGTTCCCGTCGCCCGGAACGCCCGCAACCGGCCGGTCTCGGCGCAGGATCGCAACCGGTCGACGTCGTCTTGCGTGAGATGCGCGGCGCTCCAAGTTGAGGTGACTCGGGCTCCAGGAGCCGGACACGACGGTCCGGCCGCTCGGCCTTCCTCCGACACGACGGGGCGCCGATGCTGATCGCTGTTCCCAGAGAGACGACACCGGGCGAGACCCGCGTGGCGATGACGCCGGACGCCGCGCGGCGCGTCGTGGACGACGAGCGCGTCCTCAGAGTGGAGTCCGGGGCCGGCCAGGGCGCCGGATTCGCCGACGACGACTACCGGGAGGTCGGCGCGGAGGTGGCCGGCGACCCGGAGGCCCTGTACGACGGGGCCGACGTCACGCTCAGGGTCCGGCCGCCGCGCCCGATGGACGACGGCCACGAGGCCGACCTCCTGCCCTCCGGATCGGTCCTCGTCGGCCTCCTGGACCCCCACGGCTCCGCCGACCTCTTCCGCCGCCTGGCCGAGGGCGGGGTCACCGCCTTCTCCCTGGAGCTCCTCCCCCGCATCACCCGGGCGCAGCGCATGGACGCCCTCTCCGCCATGAGCACGGTGGCGGGCTACAGGGCGGCGCTCATCGCGGCGGGCTCCCTGGACAAGTTCTTCCCCATGCTGATGACCGCGGCCGGCACGGTGTCGCCGGCCCGGGTCTTCGTGCTCGGCGCCGGAGTGGCCGGGCTCCAGGCCATCGCCACCTGTCGCCGCCTGGGCGCCGAGGTGGAGGCGTTCGACATCCGGCCCGAGGTCGCCGAGCAGGTGGAGAGCCTGGGGGCGGACTTCGTGCACCTGGAGGAGGAGGACGCGGAGCTGGCCGAGGCCGGCGGCGGCGAGGGCGGCTATGCCGGCGAGCTCTCGGACGAGGAGCAGGCACGGGAGCGGGAGATGATCGGCCGGCACGTGGCCGAGGCGGACGTGGTGATCACCACCGCGCAGGTCCCCGGGGGGCAGGCGCCGACGCTGGTCACCGCCGACATGGTGGGCGACATGCGGCCCGGATCGGTCATCGTCGACCTGGCCGGCGAGAGCGGCGGCAACTGCGAGCTGAGCCGGGTCGGCGAGACGGTGCGCGAGGGGGGCGTCGTGATCCAGGCCCCCACCAACCTCCCGGCCTCGCTCCCGGTGCACGCCAGCCAGATGTACGCCCGCAACCTGACCTCCTTCCTGGATCACATCGCGCCGGAGGGCCGCGTGGAGGTCGACCTGGAGGACGAGATCCAGGAGGCGTGCTGCGTGACCCACGACGGCGACGTCCGCTTCGAGCCATGACCGCAGAGGGGGAGGTGCCGGCATGACCGGCTCGATACTCGTCTCGATCTACGTCTTCGTGCTCTCCCTCTTCGTGGGATACGAGGTGATCACGAAGGTCCCGCCCACCCTCCACACCCCGCTCATGTCGGGGGCCAACGCCATCTCCGGGATCGCCATCGTCGGCGCCCTGCTCATCGCCGGCTCCGGCGAGGGCCCGTGGATGACGGTGATCGGGGTGGCGGCGGTGATCATGGCCACCATCAACGTGGTCGGCGGCTTCCTGGTCACCGACCGAATGCTGAAGATGTTCCACAAGGGACGCGGCGGCGACGGGGAGGCCGCGTGAACAGCGTCGTCGCGCTGGTCTACCTGGGCTCGGCCAGCCTCTTCATCCTCGGGCTGAAGCGTCTCTCGTCCCCGGACACCGCCCGCACCGGGAACCTCATGGCCGCCATCGCCATGCTCCTGGCGGTGGCCGCCACGCTGGTGAACCAGCAGATCGTCGGCTACACCTGGATCGTGGTGGGGATGGTCGCCGGGTCCCTCATCGGCGTGGTGATGGCCCGCACCGTGGAGATGACCGCCATGCCGCAGATGGTGGCGGTCTTCAACGGCTTCGGCGGCGGCGCCTCCGGACTGGTGGCCATCGCCGAGTACCTGAGCTGGACCCAGGGCGGGGCGCTCAACCCCGGGGGCGAGGTCTCGATGATGGCCGGCACCGTGATCGGAGCCGTCACCTTCTCCGGCTCCATGGTGGCCTTCGGCAAGCTGGAGGGGATCGTCACGGAGCGCGTGGTCACCTATCCGCTCCAGAAGACCGGCAACACGGTCCTCTTCCTGGGCATCCTGGCCGCCGCCGTCCTGGCCGCCCTCTCCCCCGCGCTCAACGTCTTCCTGGCCATGGCGGCCGGCACGCTCCTGCTGGGCGTCCTCATCGTCCTCCCCATCGGCGGCGCCGACATGCCCGTCGTGGTGTCGCTGCTCAACTCCTACTCGGGGCTGGCCGCCGCGGCCGCCGGCTTCGTCCTCAACAACTACGCGCTGATCACCGCGGGCTCGCTGGTGGGCGCGGCGGGCTTCATCCTCACGGTGATCATGTGCAAGGCCATGAACCGCTCGCTCACCAACGTGATGTTCGGGGCCTTCGGCACCGGCGCGGCGGAGTCGGCGGCCGAGACGGGCGAGCGGACGGCCAACCAGGTGGACGCCGAGGAGGCCGCCATGCTCCTGGGCTACGCCAGCAAGGTGGTCATCGTCCCCGGCTACGGGCTGGCGGTGGCCCAGGCCCAGCAGAAGCTCAAGGAGCTGGCGGACCAGCTCACCGAGCGCGGCGTCGAGGTGAAGTACGCCATCCATCCCGTGGCCGGACGGATGCCCGGCCACATGAACGTGCTCCTGGCCGAGGCCGACGTGCCCTACACGCAGCTGTACGAGGCCGAGGAGGTGAACCCGGAGATGCCCACGGTGGACGTGGCGCTGGTCGTGGGCGCCAACGACGTCACCAACCCCGCCGCCCGGGACGACCCGGAGAGCCCCATCGCCGGCATGCCCATCGTCGAGGTGGACCGGGCGCAGAACGTGATCATCCTGAAGCGGAGCCTGAGTCCCGGGTTCGCCGGCGTGGACAACGAGCTCTTCTTCATGGACGACTCCTACATGCACTTCGGTGACGCCGCGGAGACGATCCCCGAGATCCTGAGCGCGGTCAAGGACCTCTGAGCGCCCTCGAGCGGTTCGGACGCGCCCTGTGGCGGCGCGGGCCCGACGCCGCGCTGGACGCCGCCGGCCTGGACCGCCCGGAGACCCGCGCGTGGGCGCTGTACGACTGGGCCAACTCGGCCTTCGTCACCGTCATCACCACGGCGGTCTTCCCCATCTACTTCTCCCGCGTGGCGGCCTCCGGCATGTCCGGCGCCGAGGCCACGGCCCGATACGGCACGGCCACCACGGCGGCCCTGGCGCTCATCGCCGCCCTGGCCCCGATCCTCGGGGCCCTGGCCGACTACACGGCGAAGAAGAAGCGGCTGCTGGGCGGCTTCATGGGCCTGGGCGTGGCGGCCACGGCCTGCCTCTTCTTCGTGGGCAACGGCGACTGGCTGCTGGGAGCCGTCCTCTTCGCCGCCGCCAACATCGGCGCCTCCGGGAGCTTCGTCTTCTACGACGCCCTCCTCCCGCACGTGGCCCGGAAGGAGGAGCTGGACCGTGTGGCCACGGCGGGCTTCGCGCTGGGCTACCTGGGCGGGGGGCTGCTCCTGGCGGTGAACCTGGCCTGGATCCAGAAGCCGGGCTGGTTCGGGCTGGCCGGCGCCGACCCCACCCTCCCGACGCGGCTGGCCTTCGTCTCGGTGGCCCTCTGGTGGCTCGGCTTCTCGATCCCGCTGCTCCGGACGGTGGAGGAGCCGCCGCGGCAGCTCGACCCGGGGGAGGACCCGACGGAGAAGGCGCTGGGCGTGGCCTTCCGGCGGCTGTGGGACACCTTCCGGGAGATCCGGACCTACCGCCACGCCTTCCTCTTCCTGCTGGCGTTCCTCCTCTTCAACGACGGCATCCAGACCATCATCCGCTTCGCCACGGTCTACGGCACCGAGATCGGCATCGGGCAGGGGGCGCTCATCGGCGCCATCCTGATGGTCCAGTTCGTGGGCATCCCCTTCGCCGTGCTCTTCGGGAAGCTGGCGGAGCGGATCGGGCCGAAGCCCGCCATCTACCTGGGCCTCGGCGTCTACTGCGTCATCAGCGTGCTGGGGTTCTTCATGGAGAGCGCCCTGCACTTCTTCGCCCTGGCGGCGCTGGTGGGCACCGTCCAGGGGGGCACGCAGGCGCTGAGCCGCTCGCTCTTCGCCTCCATGATCCCGCGCCACAAGTCCGGCGAGTTCTTCGGCTTCTTCAGCGTCCTGGTGAAGGCCGCCAGCATCTTCGGCCCCATGGTCTTCACCCTCTTCGTCTCCTTCACCGGCTCCAGCCGGAACGCGATCCTGGCCGTGGCCGCCTTCTTCGTGGTGGGCGGCGGCGTCCTCACGCTGGTGGACGTGGAGGAGGGCCGGCGGGTGGCCGACGCCGAGGAGGAGCGGGCCCGGCGCGCCGCGGAGGCGGGCTGACCGCGTCTCCGCGGTGACGGCCGGCCCTCAGAGGGGGGCTGTGAGCCAGATTCCCCCGTGCATCCCGATCGGCACCACCAGGTTGTCCGTGCGCTCGTACGCCAGCCCGAAGCCCAGCCCGATCAGACCGGTCGTGACGAAGGACGGCAGGCCGCCCGAGAGGAAGACGTGCATGAGCCCGAACAGCGCCGCCCCGATCAGGACGACGGGCCACGTGCCGAAGGCCTCGCGCAGCCGGCCGTGGATGACGCCCCGGTAGAGGAGCTCCTCCATGGGGGCCATCACGCCGAAGACGACGCCCAGTACGAGCGGAATCGTCCACGGCGCGGAGAGCATCGCCTCCCACTCGGGCGCCCCCCCGGCGTGGCTCGTCCCCAGGAGCGTCTCGCCGACCCAGCCCGCGCCCGCGCCCAGAAGCGGGCCGAGCGCGATCCACGCCAGTCCCTCGGCGGAGGGGCGGCCGAGCCGTACGAACCGCTTCGGGTGCTCCCGCAGAACGAGGTAGACGCCGGCCAGCACGGCGAAGCCGGGCTGCACGACGTAGCTGCCGACGAGCTCCCGCGCGAAGGATCCGGCGGGCAGCAGAGCGTCGTACAGGCCCGGGGCCGTCCACGCCGAGACGAAGCCCCACCCCACGCCGCCGAGCGCGAGTCCGAGGGCCACGAGGACCGCGCGCCGTCGCCGGTCTCCCGGACTCACGGCCTCACGGCGTAGCCGATCTTCATGAAGAAGGTCCGGTTCGTCTGCCGCAGGTCGAACTGCCGCACCCCCTGCCGGTTCCCGGAGTAGCCCAGGAAGAGCTTGGTGCGCGGGTCCAGCTTGTAGGAGAAGAGGAACTGGGTGAAGAGCTGCTCGCTCTCCGGGCTCACGTCCGCCCCGTACATGGCCGGGTTCCGGCTCACGTTCCGGTACTGCAGCACGCCCCGCAGGTAGGCCTCCACGCTCAGGTGGTACCGCACGTTGAGCTGGGAGAGGTTCGCCTCGAACACCTGCCGGCCGTCGCGGGAGAGCTGCTGCAGGTCGTGGCTCGCCTCCAGGTCCAGGTGCCGCCCGGCCTGCCAGGTGACCCGGGGGCCGACCTCCAGCAGGTCGCCCTTCCGCGCGTTGGCGAAGTCGATCTCGTCGCCCACCGTCCCGTCCAGAGAGACGGAGAGAGCGCCCGTGGGCTGGAACCCGATCCCCACGTCGTGCTGCCGCAGCGTGAACAGCTGCCCGGCGAAGTACTGGTCGCCGTAGCTCGTGTTCACGTAGAGGTCGGACTGGAGCGGGCCCTCGTACCGGCCGCTCACCTCCGCCACCCGCCGCGCCGGATTCCCGTCCGGGTCCGCGTAGTAGGTGCCCCTCGCTCCGACCCGGAACCGCGTGAACCACCCGGCCCCGTCGCTCCAGAAGGAGCGCTCGGCGCTGGCCTGGGCGCCGTGGAGGCCGGACTGGGGCAGGAACCCGGCGTCGGCGCGGAAGCCCTCGCCGACGCTCAGGAGGTTGCCCCACGCCCTCCACTCGCGGGTGCGGTGGCTGAAGCCGGCCGCCGCCAGCCTCCCGGTGAACTGTCCGGCCGGCTGATCGAATCTCGAGGTCACCCGCGACGGGTAGTCGGTGAGGGTCCCGGCGGCCTGGTACCAGAGGCTGGTCCCGGAGCCGACCCTGAACTGTCCGTCGGTGCTGGCGAGGAGGTTGTGGTATCCCCCGCCGGCGCGGACGGTCACCAGCCCGCCCACGGTGGAGGAGCGGCCCACGTCCCGCCGGTAGCGGGCCACGCCGGTGGTGACGTCGCTCCCCCGCCCCTCCTCCAGGAGCGTCTGGTCCGAGGAGTGGGACCCGGGCAGGAGGAGGCTGTTGACCCGGTCGCGGGTCACGAAGGTGCCGATGGCGTGGGGGCCCGCCTTGCCGGTGAACTTGGCCCCGGCCACCGGGTCCACCACCGTCCGGGTGTGGACCAGGTTGCCCGGCACCTGGAAGAGGTCCGATCCCTCCTGGAAGAACGGGCGCTTCTCCGGATACTGGACGGCGAAGCGCCGGTTGGTCTGCAGCCGGGCCACGTCGGCCTCCACCTGCGAGAAGTCCGGGTTGACCGTGGCGTCCAGGGTCAGGTTCGATGTCACGCCCCACTGCGCCGTCAGGCCCGGCTCCACGTCGACGTCGCCGGTCTCCAGCTCCTCGGCCGTGAACGCCGGACGCGCGTCGGTCCGCTTCGTGGTCAGCGTGGGGTCGAACTCCAGCCGGTGGCCGGAGGAGATGCCGCGGAGCCCGGTGAGCCGATCCGCCTGGCACAGCAGGCAGCTGTCGGACTGGTCCGTCTCGATGGACCGGATCCGGTGCCGCCGGCTGCGGGGGTAGGTGCGGCCGACGATGATCCCCCAGCTCTGGCTCTTCCGTGCCCGGTCCGGGAACGAGAGGGTCTCGAAGGGGATCGACGCCTCCACCACGTAGCCGTCCTCCGTGATCCGGCCGTCGGAGTCCCAGATGCCGTCCCAGGAGAAGTCGCTCCGCCCGGCGAAGAGGGCGTCCATCTGGACGCCGAGCGGATTCACGCGGAACTCGTACGCGCGCCGCTGGTCGTCGAAGGTGTCGAGGAGGATGCGGACGTGGTCGTCGTCCAGCGGCTGATCCCGGTCGGCCAGGTTCGCCCGGATGGCGCCGGGGCTCGGGTCCTCGGCCCGGCATCCCACGTACAGGGCCTCGTCGTCGTAGGTGACCCGGCAGGTCGTCTCCACCGGCGCCCGGGCGTTGTCCCGCGGCTTCCACTCCCACGGGAGCCGGATCACCGTGGCGTCGTCCCACCCGGCCTCGTCCAGTCGGGCGTCGACCTCGATCTCCGTCTCCACCGGACGGGCCCGGTAGACGTCAACGGACGAGGCGCCCCCGTCTCCGGACGCCTCCGCCGCCGACGGACCGGCCTCCTGGCCCGACCCCGCCGACTGGGGGATCGCCGCCGGGGCCGCCAGGGGGAGCAGGAGCAGGGCAGCGGCCGCCAGCAGCGCCGGAACCGCCGACGCGGCCACGCCGCTCTCCCGGTCTGCACCGTCGCCGGACGTCGGCTCGTCGCCTCGAGCTCTCTCGTTTCGGTAACGGACGGGTGTATAGGGAAGTTCGCTCATGTCCATCGCGGACCTCCGGCTGGATCGTCGGGCTCTCCTCGTTCTCGGGCCGCACTACGGGAGCCCTCGGAGCCGTGTTTCAGAGGGCGGCGGGACGGCCCGGGCGGGGACTTCCCGTGTAGCATCCACCGGCCGGACCGCACCGGTCGTTGCCCGTCGGGAGGTCGACCACCGGAATCAGAGGACGAGCGAGTACGACGTGAGCGAGGAGCGAGCCCGCTGGAAGACCCTGCTGGAGGCGGTCGTATGGATCGCCGTGCTCGGCTACGCCGGCCATCAGTTCTGGCCCCAGGTCGCGGCGGCCCTGGGGGTCGGCGGCGAGAGCCGCCCCGCCCCCTCGGAGGTGACGGTGCGGACCCTCGAGGGCGAGCGGGTCCGGATCGGGGATCTCCGTGGTCAGGTGGTCCTGGTCAACTTCTGGGCGACGTGGTGCCCTCCCTGCCGGCTCGAGATGCCCGGGTTCCAGGACGTGTACGAGGAGTATCGGGACCGGGGCTTCACGGTGCTCGGGCTCACCACGGAGAGCGCGCCCCGGGAGGAGATCCGGCCCTTCCTGGCCGAGCACGGCGTCACCTATCCCGTGGCCCGGGCCACCCGTGAGGTGGAGCGCGCCTTCGGCGGCGTGACGGCGCTCCCCACGTCCCACCTCATCGACCGGCAGGGGAGGATCCGCCGCACGGTCCGGGGCTTCTTCGCCGAGGTGGCCCTCCGACGGGCCGTGGAGCGTTTGCTGGACGAGGACGCCTGAGCCGCGTCCCGACGCCTCGCCTCCTGCCTCCTCCCGGAGTGCGGGCTTGCGGCGAGCCGGGCGGCCGGGAAGAGTAGCTGCACGGAACGGGTGCGAACGTGACCGGCACCCGTACATTATCCATTAAGAGGTCAAGTTCTGGATAGACCTCGATGTTTCGAGCATCCTCTCGGGATTCCCGCGTCGGCGGCGCACACGCTCTCCAGGAGGCCCGACCGAGATGTCCACGCCCCATGACGCGGTCCAGACGGACGGGGGCCCCGTCTCGCGCCACGCGTGCCTCATCTACCGCTCCGCCGGGGAGCGATGGAGCCGGCTGGCCGACTTCGTCCGGACGGGGCTCGAGCGGAACGAGCGTGTCCTGTGCCTCACGGACCTCGAGCGCCGAGACGCCTTTCTCTCCCACCTGCGCGACGCGGGCCTGGACGCCGCCGGCGCTGCCGATTCCGGACAGCTCGTGGTCCGCCCGTCGGACGACGCCTACCTGTTCGACGGCCGCTTCTCGCCGGAGCGGAGCCTGCGGCAGCTGCGTACGGCCATCCGCCAGGCCGACCGCGAGGGCTACGCCGGCTTCCGGATCGCCGGCGGCACCGGCTGGATCAACGCCTCGCGGCCGGGCTCCAGGCGGCTTCTGGAGTACGAGCGGGGGGCGGATCGGGTCCTGGAGCGACACGGATGCGCCGGCCTCTGCCAGTACGGGGCCGACGCCGTCGACGAGGCCACCCTGGGGGAGCTGCGTCGCGTCCACAGCCCGGTCCTGGAGGCCCGACCCGGCCGCCGCTCCACGGCACGACCCCGGACGCGGCCGGGGGAAGGGGGGCGTCGTGACGCCGTGCCCGGCCCCGCCGACGCCCGGCACTTCCACACCCTCCTGGAGAACATCTCGGACATCGTCACGGAGATCGGCCGGGACGGCACGATCGTCTACGAGAGCCCCTCCGTCGAGCGCGTCCTGGGCTACCCTCCCGAGGAGCGGATCGGGGAGGACGTGTTCGACTTCGTCCACCCCGAGGACCGGGACGAGGCCCGGACCCGCTTCCGCGCGGCCTTCGACCGTCCCGGAACCGTCGACTCCACCCGGGTCCGCATCCGACACGCCGACGGCGACTGGCGCCTCCTGGAGGTCCAGGGCGTGCGCCCCCTCGGCTCGCCGCCGGTGGAGGGGA
>CANPVF010000022.1 GCA_947581645.1 Candidatus Caribbeanibacter nitroreducens
CCCCGCCTCCCCCCGTTCCGAAGATCCGACCGGCCTCCGGCGCCGCCAGCCCCATGATCACGGTGGACAGGCCTGCGCTGACGAGGCACCAGCGGCAGATGGCCTCGATCACGAAGAGCTCGACCCAGGTCAGGTAGGCGCTGAACAGGAAGCCGCCGGCCGCCAGCGCCAGGAGGACGGAGGCGGGCCCCGGGACGCCGGTGTTCTCGCCACCGGACGCGTCATCCTCGCCCCTCCCGGCCGCGTGGGCGCCCCACAGGGCCGCGCCCAGCACCGCCACGTACCATCCCGCGCCCCACCCGGCCACCGGCACGCCCAGGAACCGGGCGTAGCTCGAGGCCTGCACGACGGAGCAGGAGCCCCCCTGCCCGCAGGCCAGGGTCCCGTAGATCCCGAGCTTGTAGAACAGCAGGTAGAGGGAGACGAAGAGCCCCGGCACGGCGGCCAGGGCCACCGCCATCCGACGTCGCGCGGCGGTCATGATCGGCGCTCCGCCCGAGGCGCGGGCCGGATCAGCTGCCGCCCGCCCCGCCGCCGGACGTCCCGGAGCCCGAGACCTCCACGCCGGCCGAGTCCAGCTCGGCCCGGATGACCCGTGCCAGGGTCTCGTAGTTCGGCACTCCGGGCAGCCTCTCGCCGTTGACGAAGATCGTCGGCGTGCCGCTCACCCCGACCCGCTCCCCGTAGGCCCGGGAGGCCTGGATGCGCTCCAGGGGGCGCTGCTCCTCCACGCAGGTCCGGAACCGGTTCGCCTCGAGCCCCATGCTCTCGGCCTGGTCCACGAAGACGCCGGTGGGATCGCCCTCCCGGCCCCACGCCGACTGGTTCGCCAGGAGCCAGTTGTGCATCTCCCAGAAGGAGCCCTGGTTGCCGGCGCACCGCGCCGCCACGGCGGCGGGCATGGAGTTCGGGAAGCTCCCCAGCGGGAAGTCGAAGTGCACCCACCGCACGACGCCCCGGTCCTGCACGAAGTTCTGCTTCGCCAGCTTCCCGGTGAAGCCCTGGAAGTTGGCGCAGTGGGGACACTGGTAGTCCGCGAACTCCGCCACGGTCACCGGCGCGTCGCTCGGTCCCATGACCACGCCGGCGCTCGGGTCCGCCTCGGCGGCGCTCACGGGCGCCGGCTGGCCACCCGACTGGCCACCGGTGGAGCCGTTTCCGCCTCGGGCCATCCACAGCGCCGCGCCGCCGCCCACCACGAGCAGTGCCAGCACGGTGTAGAAGATCTTCCCCGGTCCGCCGCTCCCGCCGGAGCCCTGTCCCTGGTTTGCCACGTCGTCGTCCCTCGCTGGTTGTCAGAATTCGAATTCGGAATTCACCGATCGGATGCGAGACTGCCGCTGGCACGTACCCCGGACCGCCGGCAGGGATCGGCCCGTCAGCGCAGGAGGAAGAGGGCCGCGGTCCCCACCACCAGGGCGGTTCCCAGGGCGATCAGCACCAGCTGCACCCACTCGGGCACCCGCCGGCGCTCCATGGACGCCACGTCGGAGAGCCGGGAGAGGAGCGTGGAGGACCACGTGCGCCGGATCTCCTCCAGCGCCTCCCCCCAGGCCTCCTCGTATCCCCGATCCACCCGGCGGAGGGCCCCTCGCCACTCCTCGGCCAGCTCCTCCACGCCGCGGTCGCTGCCGTCCGGCGGGCCCTCGGCCAGCACCTCCAGCCGCGTCAGGAGCTTCGTCTGCGCCTCCTCCAGCTCCCGGAAGCGAGGCGCCAGCTTGTCGAAGGGCGCCTGGGCCCGGGTCGTGAGGTCCGCCCGCTCGTCCTCGGTCAGCGCCAGATCCGAGCGCAGCGCGCCCGGGGCCCGACGGTCCTCGATGAGCCGCCCGAGGTGCTCCCGGTAGGCCTCGTCCAGGCGGCTCACGGCACGGGCCACGGCGGCCCGCGTGTCCTCCTGCAGCTCGCCGGCGTCCAGGGCCCGTGCCGCCCGCTCCAGGCCCTGCGCCCCGGACGCGGCGGACTTCCGCAGCAGGAGGGGCCCGAGGGCGATCTCCCCCAGCTCCAGAAAATGCATCTCGAAGAAGTGGTCGGGGAGGAAGTCGCGATCGCTCTCCGGCGGCATCTCGTCCGCCTCCCGCCGGGCGGCGGGCTGCAGGGACCCGGCGGCGGTGGAGAGCTCCGGGAGCTCCGCCGGCGGGGGCGGCGCCACCTCGCTGCGCGAGAAGAGCTCCAGGGAGCCCCCGTCGTCGGATCGGCGGGCCGCCTCCAGGGCCTGCTCGCGCTCCTCCGGGAAGAGGTAGACCAGCTCGAGGCGATCCTCGCCGTCGGCCAGAACCAGGCGGTCCCGGAAGTGGCTCTCCGGATCGGAGACGACCTCCGCCTCGTCCACGGGGAAGGAGAGCTCCCGGTGGGTGTCGCCGGCGAAGAGGTGAAGGCCCTCCCGCGTGGCCACGACCACGTGCAGCCCCTCGATGGGAGCGCCGTCCAGGCGCCCCCGGGCCGCGGCGGCCGCGGCGAAGAGGACGACTTCCTCCGTCAGGGGGTCCAGCAGCCGTCTCCGCTGCTCCCGCGGCTCGACGCGCGCCGTGACGCGACGCTGCAGGGCGTCCAGCTCCTCGGGCTCCCCCTGGAAGGCGATGGTCTTCTCGCGGGCGAAGAGCAGGAGGAGGCCGGCCCGACGTGCCGTCCAGAACACGGAGCCGTCGGCCACCTTCTCGTCGCCGACCCGGAGCGCCGCGGCCTCCATCGTCACCGGGACGTCGCGCCGCACGCCGCCGCCCTCGATGCGGACGTCGAAGGTGTACCGGTCGCTCACGATTCCGCCGCCCCGCCGGAGGCGAGCACGTCGATCACGGCGACGGTGTCCGACAGGTCGTCGAAGACGTGGTCCGGGTCGTGATCGGCCAGCTCCGACCGCCGGTGGCGGCCCGTGGCCACGGTCACGGCCCGAACCCCGGAGGCGCGCGCACAGCGCACGTCCTCGGGCGTGTCGCCGATGACCACCGCCTCGCCGGGGGCGTACTCCCGCCCCAGCTGGCGGGCGGCGCGGCGCAGGGCCAGGGGCGGCAGGTCTTCCCGGAGGGCGGAATCAGACCCGAAGGCGCCGAAGCCGAAGTGGTCCGCCAGGTCGGCGGCCTCCAGCTTGTGCCACGCGCCGGCGGCCACGTTTCCCGTGACCAGGGCCAGCGTGAAGCGCGGATCCCCCGCCAGGGACTCCAGGAGCTCGACGACGCCGGGGTAGGCCGACACGCGCCCCCGCCGCCTGCGGTCCTCCAGCTCCTCGGCGAGCGCCCGCAGGTAGGAGTCCCACACGCCCTCCAGGCGGTCCTCGACCTCCTCCTCGCGGCGGCCGGCCTCCCGCATCAGGCCACGCACGATGGCCGGGTCCGTCCGGCCGTGGAAATCGAAGTCGTCGATGGGGCCCGTCTCCCCGAAGACCGCGAGCAGGGCGCGGCGGAGGGCCTCGCGGCCGGCACCGGCGGTATCCACGAGGGTGCCGTCGATGTCGAAGAGGAGGAGCCGGTTCACGGGCTCTCCCCCCGGCCCGCCGGGACCGCCCGCTCCACGGCGCGCTCCGCGGCGACCTGAACGGCGGCGCCCAGCCCCATCAGCTCCGACGTCCCCTCGCCGGCCACGCCGTCCGCGGCGACCCCGTCGTCGCCCCCGAGGCCGCCGGTGGAGAGGGCGAAGGCGATGTCCCCGTCCACCTGCGTCCCGGCGGGAGCGATCCGCCGCGTGAGGCCGTTCATGGCCTGCTTGGCCAGCAGCCGGAGCCCGGAGCGGGACACGGCGCGGTCGGTGGCCACGACCAGGAGGGTGGTGTTGCGTCCCGCCGGGGAGGCTCCCCCCGGCCTCGCCCCCGCGGCCAGCGTGCGGAGCGTGTCCAGGTGCTCGCCGTCCTCGCCGCGGGCGCCGGACAGGACCCTGCCGTCGCCGCCGACCACGTCCCCGAAGGCGTTCACCACGGCCAGGGCGCCCACGGCGTGCTCCCGCTGGCGCAGGGCCCAGCTGCCGACCCCGCCGGCCCCGGCGCCCGCGTCGCCCCGGAGGTTGCCCACCGTGGCCCCGGTCCCCGCCCCGACCGCGCCCTCCGGCACCGGACCCTCGCCGGCGGCGTCCGCGGCCCGGCGACCCATGGCGGGGCCCGGCCGCACCGAGCCGTCACCGACCCCGAGGTCGTAGAGCACGGCCGCCGGCACGATGGGGACCCGGGCCGCCGGCGTCTCGAAGCCGCGCCCCCGCTCCTCGAGCCACTCCACGACGCCCTGCGCCGCCGCCAGCCCGAAGGCCGACCCGCCCGTGAGGAGGAGAGCGTCGACCCGGGAGACCACGTGATCGCCGTGGAGCACGTCCATCTCGCGGCTCCCCGTGGCGTGGCCGCGGACCTCGGCGGCGGCCCGGAACGGGCCCACGACGGCCGTGCATCCGGTCCGTGCCTCCGCGTCCCGGGCGTGTCCGACCGAGAGGCCGTCGACGGCGGTCAGCGTCCGGCCAGGCTCTCCCAAGAGACCTCCGGCCGGGCCCGCGAGCGGGCGGTCCGTATCACTTCCTCGCCGAACCGTCGGAAGAGGGCGGCGTCGAATCCGGCGCTCCCGTCGCCCAGCATCCGCTCCGGGTGCCACTGCACGCCCACCGTCCACGCGTCCCCCTCCCCCGCCCCGATCTCGATGGCCTCCACCAGCCCGTCCTCGGCCCGGCCCACGGGACGTATGCCGTCGCCCAGCGTCCGGATGCCCTGGTGGTGGGCGGAGTTGGTCATCATGCCCTCGTCGGGGACCAGCCCGCGGAGCCAGCGCGTCCCCTCCTCGAAGCGCACCGGGTGGATCTCCCGGTCGAACATCTCGAACCGGTCGTGCGCCAGGCTCCCGTCCCGCTGCCGATCCAGGTCCTGGTACAGGCTGCCGCCGCGGAGGACGTTCAGGAGCTGCATCCCGCGACAGATCGCCAGGATCGGAATGTCGCGCTCCAGCGCACGGCCCGCCATGTCCATCTCCAGCGCATCCCGCTCCGGAGAGACGTCCCGGGAGCCGGCGGACTCCTCGCCGTAGTTCGACGGATCCAGGTCCTCGCCGCCGGTGAGGAGCAGCCCGTCGGCCATGGCGAACAGGCGGTCGGCGTAGTCCGGGTCCAGCGCCGTGGAGAGGGTCAGGGTGCTGCACCCGGTCATCTGGAGGCCGCGCTGGTAGCCGGCCTCGGTGATGATCTGCGGAATGCCGATATCGCTGGCCCGGACCGGTACCGTGACGGCGATGAAGACCTCTCTCTCGGTCATGCGATTGCTTCGGTTCGTCTCCCGTTCGGGTTCCTCCGTTCCGCCACTCTACGCCTCGATCAGCCAGCGGCCGAGCAGGTCCATGTCGACGTTGCCGCCGGACAGGACGGCCACCGTGGCGCCCTCCGCCGGGTCCAGCGGGTGCCCGGGAACCCGGCCCGACGCCAGGGCCGCGACGGTGGCGGCGCCGCTGGGCTCCACCACCAGGTGCTCGCGGGCGCACCACACCGTGGCCTCCCGGATCGCCCGGTCGGTCACGGTCACCACCTCGTCCACCAGCTCCCGGACGTGCCGGAAGGTCACGTCGCCCGGGCGCACCGGCTTCAGGCCGTCCGCGATGGAGTCGACCTCGTCCAGGGTCACGGGCTCCCCGGCGTCCAGCGACGCCTTCATGGAGGCCGCCCCCTCGGGCTCGACCCCCACCACCCGGCACTCCGGCGCCAGGTCCCGGATCGCCGCCGCCGTGCCGGACAGCAGCCCGCCCCCGCCGATGGGGACCACCACGAGGCCCGGGCTGGAGGCCGCCTCGTCCGGGTCCCCGCCGGAACGGCGGGCGTCCTCCCGCAGCTGCTCGACGATCTCCAGGCCGACGGTGCCCTGTCCGGCGATGATGTCCCGGTGATCGAAGGGGGGCACCACCGTGTAGCCCTCCTCGGCGGCGATCTCCAGGGCCCGTCCCTTCCGCTCCTCGGTGGTGTAGCCCTCGAAGACGATCCTGCCGCCCAGGGCCCGGGTCGCCTCCCGCTTCACCTCCGGCGCGTCCTCGGGCATGACGATGAGAGCCTCGAGCCCGAACTCCCGGGCCGCGTAGGCCACCCCCTGGGCGTGGTTGCCCGAGGAGAAGGTGATCAGACCCGCCTCGCGCTCCTCGGGCGAGAGCCGGGAGACGAAGTTGTAGGCGCCGCGGACCTTGAACGCGCCGCCGTGCTGCAGGCTCTCGCACTTGAGCCACACCGGACGCCCGCGCCCTTCCTCCCCGTCCCCACCCAGCTCCGTGGGGTGGAGCGGGGTCCGGCGGGGCACGCCGCGGAGGCGCTCCGCCGCCGCCCGGATCTCGTCCAGTCCGACCAGGTCGTCGTCCGCCCGCTCTCCCCGGGCTCCGGGCTCCGTCGCGTGGTCCGTCCGTCCGCTCATTCGTCTCCCGCTTCCTCGGCGGCGATCTCTTCGGCGAGCTCCTCCACGGCCTCCGGGCCCTCCGCCGGCTCCTCGGCCTCGCCGGGGAGCATGCGGGCCACGTCGACCACCTCGTCCCCCTCGTCCAGCGTCACCAGCCGCACGCCCTGGGTGTTGCGGCCGATCACCCTGATCTCTCCCGCCTGCTGGCGGTTCACGACACCGTTCCGGGTGGCCAGGATCAGCTCGTCCTCGTCGTTGACCTCCTTCACCGCCACCACCCGCCCGGTCTTCTCGCTGAGGCGGAAGTTGATCAGGCCCTTCCCGCCCCGGTGCTGCGGCCGGTAGTCCTCGATGGCCGTGCGCTTGCCCAGGCCCTGGTCGGTGACCGACAGGAGGCTGGCCTTCCGTCGGACCACGACCATTCCCACCACCTGGTCGTCCTCCTCCAGGTCGATGCCCCGTACTCCCTGGGTGGGGCGTCCCTGCCGGCGGACGTCGTCCAGCGGGAAGCGGATCGCCATCCCCCTGGCCGTGGCGAGGATGACGCTCTGGTCGCCGGTGGCCAGCTGGGCGTCGATGAGCTCGTCGCCCTCCCTGATGCTGATGGCCCGGATGCCCGTGGAGAGGATGTTCTCGTACTCCCCGAGGCTCGTCCGCTTCACCGTCCCGGCCCGGGTGGCGAAGACCAGATCGCGGTCCTCGTCGAATTCGCGCACGGGGACCGTGGACGCGATCGTCTCGTCCTTGTCGATGCGGAGCAGGTTCACGATGGGCTTGCCGCGGGCCGTCCGGCTGGCCTGCGGAATCTCGTAGACCTTGAGCTGATAGACCTGCCCGTCGTCCGTGAAGAAGAGCAGGTGGTCGTGGGTGGAGGCCAGGAAGACGTGCTGCACCCAGTCCTCGTCCTTGGTCCCCATGCCGGAGACCCCCCGGCCGCCCCGCCGCTGGCTGCGGTACGTGTCCGCCGCGATCCGCTTCACGTAGCCGTCGTGGGAGACCGTGATCACCATCTCCTCCTCGGCGATCAGGTCCTCCTCGGCCAGGTCCACCGGGGCGTCGACGACCCGGGTCCGCCGCTCGTCGCCGTACTCCTCGGCCAGCTCGACGAGCTCGCCGCGGACGATGTCCATGCGCTGCTCGCGGGAGGCCAGGATCGTCTCCAGGCGGGCCACCGTGTCCCGGACCTCGTCCAGCTCCTCCTGGAGCTTCTCGATCTCGAGCCCGGTGAGGCGGCCGAGCCGCATGTTGAGGATGGCGTCGGACTGCCGCTCGCTCAGGTCGTACGTCTCGCGGAGCTTCTCGCCGGCGTCGCCCCGATCCTCGGCGCCGCGGATGATCTCGATCACGTCGTCGATGTGGTCCGTGGCCGTCTTGAGCCCCTCGAGCACGTGCTCGCGGTCCCGGGCGTTCGACAGCCGGTACTCGGAGCGGCGCTCCACCACGTCGTGGCGGTGCTCCAGGAAGTGGGACAGCATCTCCTTGAGCGACATGACCTTCGGCTGTCCGTCCACCAGGGCCAGCATGATCGCGCCGAAGGTCGACTGGAGCTGCGTCTGCTTGTACAGCTTGTTCAGGACGATCCGCGGGATGGCGTCGCGCTTCAGCTCGATCACGAGCCGGATGCCGTCCCGGTCCGACTCGTCCCGGAGGTCGGCGATCTGCTCCACCTTCTTCTGGCGCACCAGGTCGGCGATCTGCTCCACCACGCGCGTCTTGTTCACCATGAACGGGATCTCGGTGACGACGATGCGCTCCCCGCCGTGCTCCCGCTCCTCGATGTGGGCGCGGGCCCGCATCACCATGCGGCCCCGTCCCGTCTCGTAGGCCTCGCGGATGCCGTCCACCCCGTGGACGTAGCCGCCGGTGGGGAAGTCCGGCCCCTTCACGTAGTCGGTGAGATCCGAGACGGAGCAGTCGGGATGGTCGATGAGGTGCTCGCAGGCCTCGACGACCTCGCCCAGGTTGTGGGGCGGGATGTTGGTGGCCATGCCCACCGCGATGCCCGAGGAGCCGTTCACCAGCAGGTTCGGCAGCCGGGAGGGCAGGACCGTCGGCTCCTCGAGGCGGCCGTCGAAGTTCTCGCGGAACTCGACGGTCTCCTCGTCGATGTCCGCCAGCATCTCGGTGGCCAGGTCGGCCAGCCGGGCCTCGGTGTACCGGTAGGCCGCGGCGCTGTCACCGTCGATGGAGCCGAAGTTGCCCTGGCCGTCCACCATCGGATAGCGGAGGGAGAACTCCTGGGCCATGCGCACCAGGGAGTCGTAGACGGCGCTGTCGCCGTGCGGGTGGTACTTCCCCAGCACCTCGCCGACCACGGTGGCGCTCTTCTTGTGCCCACCGCTCGGCGTCAGGCCGAGGTCGTGCATGGCGTACAGGATGCGCCGGTGCACCGGCTTGAGCCCGTCCCGGACGTCGGGCAGGGCCCGCTGCACGATGACGCTCATCGAGTAATCGATGAACGACTCGCGCATCTCGTCCTCGAGGAGACGGGATTCGACGCGGTCCGGACGCTCCGAATTCTCCATAGACAGTGCTCGCGTGCCTGTGTGTGGCAGGTCGTGCTCGGAAGGCCGGGACGGGTGCATCCCGGAGACCGACGGACGGGACGTGGCTCGAGCCTCGTCCCGCTGGTGCGGCGGATGAACAGGGTCCGACCGTCATGGACCCGGGCCCGCCTAAACTAGGCCGACGCCGTCGCGCGCGCGAATGGCAAAGGCCCGCCGCGGCGGGAGTTACCGCCGCGTGCGGGCCCTGTCACGCACGTCCGGGGATCCGGACGTGCTTCCGGGGGGAGGGAGCGGCGAGCCTCAGCCGGCGAAGTCCTCCAGGATCATGCGGATCTCGTCCCGGTGCTCCTCCTCGTCGGCGATCACGTCTTCCAGACGCACCGTCAGGCCCGTCTCTCCGGCGGCCTCGGCCTGCTTCACCCGCTGCTTGTAGCGCTGGATGGTGTCCTTCTCGGCCTGGAGCGCGATCTCCAGCTGCTCGCGGTTGGAGGAGCCGAGCTCCACGTCGGCGGGCTCCGTCGTGGGCTCGCCGCCGAGCGCGACGATCTTGCTCGTCAGGAACTGGGCGTGGCCCAGCTCGTCCTGGATCTCCCCCTCGAAGAACTCCTTGAGCTCCGGGCGGCTGGCCCCCGTCATCATCTCCGCGCCCACGAGGTAGTGGATCACGGCCTGGAATTCGGCGGCCAGGTCTTCGTTCAGCCCGTCGATGAGCTCCTGCGTGGCCTGGTCGGACATGGGATCTCCCTTCACTGGTTGTCGGCTTCGTTGGACTCGGGTGCCGGTCGTCTCGCGGCCGGCGGGCGCGTTCGCGGCGGGTCCGGGAAGGGACCCGGGCCTGCCACGCATTATCAATAACGATTATTGATAAGTGCAACAACCGTTCCCCGGCCTCCGGGACGCCGCACCGCACTCCTCCTTGAGCCCGGGCCGGGCCCGTCCTACCTTGGCGCCTCGTTGAAACTGATTCTCAACGAGATGGTATGACGCCCCCGGACTCGCCGCCGGGACTCGGATCCTGGACTCACGGACCACACCACTCACGGACGACACGATGCTATCTGACGTCGCAGCCTCCCTGGACCGCACCGCTCTCTCGAACTTCATCGACCGCTTCGAGGCGGGCCGTGTGCAGCGTCGGCCCCGACTCCGCTTCGTGGACCGCGCCGGCCGTGCCTGTCCCGCCGCGGCCCTGGTCGGCGCCGACAGCTCGGCCGACTTCATGAACGGAGAGTCGGGGCGCCGGTTCCGGGGAAGCGTGCTGGAGCGGGTGTCCCGTGCCTTCGAGGACGGGGACCTGGACGTGAGCGCCCTGTACCGGGAGTGCCTGCTGGAGCGGGCCCGGCGTGACGCCGACGCGCCTCACGCCACCGCCCGGAAGTCCCGGAGCTCCCGCAGCCCCATCGCCGCGAGCTCCTCGCGGATCTCGTCCCGGGCCCCGGGGGCGCCCACCGCCACCAGCACGTAGGCGGTGGGGCCGGAGCCCTCCGGCCCCATGGCAGCGGCCTCCAGCTCCCGTGGCGACAGGACCGGGAGCCCGTGGATCTCCTGCCCGATCTTTCGGGAATCCACGTCGATCCAGGCGCGTACCTCCCCGCCCTGTGACCGGAGCTCGCGGCCGAAGCGCTTGCCCACGCGCCCCGCCCCCCACACCACGACGGGACGGTCGGCGGGAAGGGCCCCCCGGAGGAGGAAGTGGACGCGGCAGCGACGGAAGGCGTCCCGCCCGTACCGGGGCGAGGTCCGCGAGAGGCGCTCCTCGCCCCGCCTCCATCGCAGCAGCGTCCGGTCGACGTTGGCGGCCCGCATCCCCGCGGCGTGCAGGCGGAGCATCAGGTCGTAGTCCTCGGGCCAGCCCTCGTCCCGGTAGCCGCCCAGCTCCTCCAGGACCCGGGCGCGGATCATCAGCGTGGGATGGGCCACCGGGCACTCCACGAAGAGAGCCCGTCGCACGTCCTCCGACGTCCGGAGCCCGTTGAGCCACTGCTCGTAGCGGAGCAGGCCCGATCCGATGCCCTCTCGCGGCACGTAGCGCACCCCGGTCCCGCAGGCGGCCAGCTCCGGCCGCTCCTCCATCAGGGCCACCTGGAGACCCAGCCGCTCCGAGTGGGCCACGTCGTCGGCGTCCATGCGGGCCAGGAGGCGCCCCCGCGCGGCCCCGGCGGCGTCGTTCAGCGCCGGGATCAGGCCCCGGCGCTCCCGCCGCAGCACCCGCAGCCGCTCCTCCCGACCGGTCCACTCGTCCAGCAGCTCCCCGGTTCGGTCCCGGGAGCCGTCGTCCACGGCCACGATCTCGAAGTCGGACCACCGCTGGTCGGAGAGGCTCCGGAGCGAGCTCTCCAGGGTTCCGGCGGCATCGCGGCAGGGCAGGAGGACCGAGACGCGGGGGGCGCTCACCGCCGGCCGGAGGAGCCTGTCGTGTCCGGGTGCGGGGACGTCTCCTCCGCCCCGACGGCGCGAAGGAGGACCTCCACGGGCCGGGCCGCGAAGACCTGGCGGACCAGCGTCCGGGGCGTCTCCCGGGTGACCCACAGGACGAAGTCGCCCTGGTCGGTGGCGAGCTGCACCCGGTAGGTGTCGAAGCTGCCGGCGGGGACCTCCACGCTGTCGGCGCCGGTCACCAGCGCCCGGGCCTCCACCACCCCGCGCCCCGGCCGGAAGATGGGATAGCGGAGCGTGTCGCCGGGGGCGAGGGGGCTCGCCAGGAGGGCCGCCAGGAGCATGTTGGAGTCCAGGACGCCCGGCGGGAGCTCCCGGTCCACCTCCACCCGCCGCGTGTCCCCGGCCCGCTGGCCGGGGCGGGCCGAATCGGCCCGGACGGTGGCCACGCCCGACACCGCTCCGTCCCGGTAGGTGAGGTCCAGGAGGGCGGAGGCCCGTGCCAGCTGTCCCTCCCGGCGGGCGGACAGCGGCCGGACGTCGCGCGACATCACGTAGGTGGTGGTCTCGTTCCCCAGGCTCCCGGAGACCTCCTCCCGGACGCGGAGGCCGCCGTCCCCGGTCCGCGCGTAGCTGACCCGGAGGGTGCCCAGCTCGTCGCCGTCGAAGAGGACGGCGTAGGTGAAGGTGTCGGCCCGGATCCGCCCGGCGTCCAGCGCCGGCTGCGCGGCGGCGGTGGCCGGGAGGGCGAGGGTCAGGACCGCCACCGCCCCCAGCGCCGCGCCCGCCGCCGTCCCGGCTCTCATGCGGACGCCGGGGCCGTCTCGGCCGCCAGGTCGGCCCGCGGGGCGGCCTCGGTGGCCTCCCGGTAGCGGCGCAGGAAGTCGCCGGTGTGGGAGGCGTCCTCCTCCATGACCCGCTTCGGCGGCCCGGCGACCACGATGTCGCCGCCCTCGTCCGCCGGGCCGGGCCCCATGTCCAGGACCCAGTCGGCGCGGGCGATGACGTCCAGGTTGTGCTCCACCACCAGGACGGTGTTGCCGGCGTCCACGAGCTCGTCCAGGACGTCCACCAGTCGCTCCACCTCGGCCAGGCCCAGCCCCACCGTGGGCTCGTCCAGGATGTACAGGCGGTGGTCCTGGTCGCCGGAGGCCTGGGCCAGCTCCCGGGCCACCTTCAGCCGCTGGGCCTCGCCGCCGGAGAGCGTGTTGGCCGGCTGGCCCAGCCGCAGATAGCCGAGACCCACCCGCTGCAGCTGCCACAGCTTCTCCCCGAGCCGGTCCTGCCGGATGAAGAAGCGGATGGCCTCGTCCACGGTCAGGTCCAGGACGTCCCGGATGCTCTTCCCCCGGTACTCCACGTCCAGCACCTCGGGCGTGTAGCGGGCGCCCCCGCACCGGTCGCAGGGCACCTGCACGTCGGCCATGAAGACCATCTCCACCTCCTTCACCCCCGATCCCTTGCAGGCGTCGCACCGGCCGCCGGAGGTGTTGAAGCTGAAGTGGCCCTTGTCGTAGCCCCGGCGACGGGCCAGCGGCTGCCCGGCGAAGAGTTTCCGGATCTCGCCGAAGGCCTTGATGTAGGTGACCGGGTTCGAGCGGGGCGTCCGTCCCACGGGGGACTGGTCCACCAGGACGACGTCGTCCACGGCCGCGGCGCCCTCCAGCGCCCCGTAGCTGCCCGTCTCCTGGCCCAGGTGCTCCTTGGCGCTGGTCTCGCCGGTGAGGTGCTCCTCCATGGCGTGGTACAGGAGGTCGTGGACCAGGGTGGACTTCCCCGAGCCGGAGACGCCGGAGACCACGGTGAGGGTGCCCAGGGGCACCTCGGCGTCCAGGTCCTCCACGTTGTGCAGGCTCGCCCCGCGGAGCCGGAGGGCCCCGCCGGTGCCGGCCCGGGGCTCCGACTTCACCTCCCCGCCGCGCTCGGCCAGGTGCTCGCCGGTGGTGGTGTCCGCCTCCAGGAGCTCCGAGAACTCGCCCTCGAAGACCACCTCGCCGCCGCGCTCGCCGGAGCCGGGGCCCAGCTCCACCACGTGGTCGGCCATCCGGAGGGCCGCCGGGTCGTGCTCCACCACCAGCACCGTGTTCCCCAGGTTGCGGAGGCGCGAGAGCACCGAGAGGAAGCGGGTCACGTCCCGGGCGTGGAGGCCGATGGTGGGCTCGTCCAGCACGTAGAGCGTCTCCACCAGGTTGCTGCCCAGGCAGGTGGCCAGCCGGATGCGCTGCATCTCGCCCCCGGAGAGCGTGCGGGCCTGGCGGTCCAGGGTCAGGTACCCCAGCCCCACCTCGTCCAGGAACCGGATCCGGTCGGCCAGCTCCTCCAGGATCGTCTCCGCCACCTTCCGCTCGAAGGGCTCCAGCTCCAGCCCCCCGAGCCACTGGCGGAACTCGGCGATGGAGAGCCGGGCCGCCTCCGAGATGGTGAGGCCGCCCAGGTGCACGTTCAGCGCCTCGGGCTTCAGCCGGTCGCCCCCGCACTCGGTGCACATCATGGGCTTCTGGTACTTCCGGAGGAAGACCCGGATGTAGCGCTTGTACTTCTTGCTCTCGCGGGACTCCAGGAAGGGGAGCATCCCGACGAAGTCGTCGCTCCCGTGCAGGAGCTCCTCCCGCGCCTCCCCGGAGAGCTCCCGCCACGGCACGTCGGTGGGGATCCCCCGCCGCGCCGCGAACTCCCGCAGCCGGCGCCGGTAGCCGTCGTAGCGGGGCATGGTCCACGGGTCCAGGGCCCCGTCCTCCAGGGTCCGATCCGGGTTCGGGACGATGAGCTCCAGGTCGTACTCCAGCGTGGCCCCGAAGCCGTTGCACTCCTCGCAGGCCCCGGCCGGGCTGTTGAAGCTGAAGGTGGAGGGGGCGGGCTCCGGGAAGCGACGGCCGCACTCCGGACACCGGAAGGTCTCGGTGAAGCTCAGCCGCTCCTCGACCTCCACCTCCCGGCCGGCCGAGCGGCCCACGGCCAGCACGTCGGCGTCCCCCTCCCCCTCGGCGAAGGCGGCCGCCAGGGAGTCGGCCAGCCGCTCCCGCTCCTCCGGGTCCACGGTGAGCCGGTCGACGACCACCAGGAGCTCGTCGGCCTCGGCCAGGTCCGGGGCGCCGCCCGGAAGCTCCCCGCCGGCGGCGGGAGCCTCGTCCCGCGCGCCCTCGCCCGCGCCCCCTTCCTCTTCATCATCTTCATCGTCCTCCTCCCCGGACTCCTCCGACTCCGGCTGCGGCAGATCCTCCAGGTGCCAGAGCTCGCCGTCGGCGATCACCCGCAGGTAGCCCTGCTGCTTCAGGTTGGAGACGGCCACGGAGTGGGAGATCTCGCCGGAGAGCGGGAGGTCGAAGACCACCAGGAGGCGCGTGCCCCCGTCCAGCTCCAGCACCTCGTCGGTGGCCGACTGCACCGTGTCGGGCTGGATCCGGATCCCGCAGTCGGGGCAGATCGTGCGGCCGACGCGGGCCCAGAGGAGCCGCATGTAGTCGTAGACCTCGGTGGAGGTGGCCACCGTGGAGCGGCTGGTCTGGACGTTGTTCTTCTGGTCGATGGCCACCGAGGGGCTCACGCCCTCGATCCACTCCACCGCCGGCTTCTCGAGCTGCTCCATGAACTGCTTCGCGTAGGTGGAGAGCGACTCGATGTACCGGCGCTGGCCCTCGGCGTAGATGGTGTCGAAGGCCAGGCTGGACTTGCCCGACCCGGAGGGGCCGGTGAGGACCGTGAGGGCGCGGCGGGGGATCTCGACGTCGATCCCCTTGAGGTTGTGCTGCCGGGCGCCGTGGACGCGGATGGATCGGGTCATGGCGTGGGATGATACGACGCCGGCGGCGGAGGGTGCCAGCGGAGCCCGCCGCCGCGGCGCTCGCGGGGCGCCTCACCGGGGTTTCCGAGCGGACTCGAGAGGGTAGTTTACGGGTTCCGCTGTACCGGACGAACGCCACTTCCACCGCACCGGACCCGTGCAGGCCAACCCGCAGAGCCCGCTCCGAGAAGAGGAGGCGCTGGGCAAGGCGTACGACTCGCGCCTGATGAAGCGCCTGCTGGGCTACCTGAAGCCCTACCGGTGGCAGACGGCCGCCGCCGTGGTGATGCTCATCGCCGCCTCCGGGCTGGAGCTGGTGGGGCCGTGGCTCACCAAGGAGGCCATCGACGAGGCCATCCGGAACGGCGACGAGAACATGCTCCTGTGGCTGGGCTCCGCGTACCTGGCCTCGCTGGTCCTGGCCGCCGGCCTCCAGTACGGGCAGACGCTGGTCACCACCTGGCTGGGCCAGAACGTGATGAAGGACCTCCGGGAGGAGATCTTCCGGAAGCTGGACCGGCTGGACCTGAGCTTCTTCGACAAGAACCCCGTGGGCCGGCTCATGACACGGGTCACGAACGACGTGGACGTCCTGAACGAGATGTTCACGTCCGGCGTGGTGACGATCTTCGGCGACATCTTCACGCTGCTGTTCATCGTCGGCGCCATGGTGGCGCTGGACCTGCAGCTGGCCCTGGTCACCTTCGCCGTGCTCCCGGTGGTGTTCGCCGCCGCCTGGATGTTCCGCTCCAGCGTCCGGGACGCCTACCGGGACATCCGGGTCCGGCTGGCGCGGGTGAACTCCTTCCTGCAGGAGCGCATCGGCGGGATGGGCGTGGTGCAGCTCTTCCGGCAGGAGGAGCCGACGCGGGATCGCTTCGAGGAGCTGAACGACGAGTACCTGGACTCCCACCTCCGCTCGATCACCTACTACGCCCTCTTCTTCCCGGTGATCGAGCTCATCACCGCCGTGGCCCTGGCGCTGATCATCTGGTACGGCGGCGCCCGGGCCCTGGAGGGGACGATCACGATCGGCGTCATCGCCGCCTTCCTGCAGTACGCCCGGCGCTTCTTCCGGCCGATCCAGGACCTCTCGCAGAAGTACAACATCCTGCAGAGCGCCATGGCCAGCTCGGAGCGGATCTTCGAGCTCCTGGACCGGGAGCCGGGGGTCGAGGAGCCCGCCGCGCCGGTTCACCTGGACACGCCGGTGGAGGGGCGGATCCGGTTCGAGGACGTCTGGTTCCGCTACGACACGCTCACCGAGGAGGGAGAGACGCCCTCCGACGTCGTGGCGCCCGAGAGCGAGCGGGAGTGGGTGCTCAGGGGCATCGACTTCACCGTGGAGCCGGGCCAGCGGGTGGCCATCGTGGGAGCCACCGGCGCCGGGAAGTCCACGATCATCAACCTCCTCATGCGCTTCTACGAGCCGCAGCGAGGGCGGATCCTGCTCGACGGCGTCGACATCAGCGACGTGCCGATCCGGGAGCTCCGGTCGCGAATGGGGCTGGTGCTGCAGGACGTCTACCTCTTCTCGGGAACGGCCCGGGAGAACATCGTCCTGGACCGCCCGGGCATCGACGAGGAGCGGATGCGGCGGGCGGCACGACGGGTGGGGATCGCCAGCCACATCGAGCGGCTCCCGGACGGCTACGGGCACGAGCTGGGCGAGCGGGGGAGCAACCTGAGCGTGGGCGAGCGGCAGCTCCTGAGCTTCGCCCGGGCCCTGGCCGGGGATCCGTCGGTGCTCCTGCTGGACGAGGCCACCAGCTCGGTGGACTCCAGGGTCGAGGCCGAGATCGAGGAGGCGCTGGAGGAGGTGCTGGAGGGTCGGACGAGCCTGGTCATCGCCCACCGCCTGTCGACGATCCGGAGCGCCGATCGGATCCTGGTGCTGCACCACGGCGAGATCCGGGAGTCGGGCACCCACGCGGAGCTGCTGGAGCAGGAGGGGCTCTACTCGCGGCTCCACCGCCTGCAGTTCGCCGGCTCCACGACGGCGGCGTAGGGGGTGGGAGAGATGCAGGCGCTCCTGGACGCCGCGGCCGGAATCGACACGAGATGGGTGCTGGCGGTCACGCTCCTGCTGCTGGACGTGTGGTGCATCGGGCTCCTGCTGCGCTCCGACGGAAGCCCCCGCTCCAAGGTCCTGTGGGCGGGAATCATCCTCCTGTGCCCCGTCGTGGGGTGCGTCCTGTGGTACGTGCTGGGGCCGAAGCCCGACATGCTGCCGGAGGAGGAGAGAGTGGGCTGAGCGGGGAGCCCCTTCGCGCTCAGCCCCGGGATTCCTTCCCGTCGAGCAGCTCCGCCACCAGCGCCGCTCCCCGCTCCGCGGCGCCGGCGCTGTCCTCGGCGAAGCTCCGGGCGGCCTGCCCCATCTCGCGGCGGAGGCCCCCGTCGGCCAGCAGCTCCTCCAGCTGATCCGCCAGGACCCGCGCCGCCGCCGCCGGATCTTCCCCGCCGGGGACCCGCCGCGCTGCCCCCCGCTCCACGAGGGCCCGGGCCTCCCACCGATCCCCCCGGGGTCCGAAGAGCACCGGCACCCCGGCGGCCGCCGGCTCCACGACGGAGTGGAGCCCGTCGCTGCCGAGCCCTCCCCCGACCCAGGCCAGGTCGGCCGCCCCGTAGAGTCGCGCCAGGAGCCCCGTCCGGTTCACGACCAGGAGGTCGTCGACGGCGGTGGCCGGCGGCGGGCCTCCCGCGCCCCAGACCGCGGGCTCCCGCCCCAGCCGCTCCCTGCACAGTCCGTCGATGCGCTCCCGGGCGCCGGGGCCGGGCTCGTGGGGAACGAGCACCAGGACGGGGGCGCCGGCCCCGCTCCCGTCGCCGGCCAGGCGGCCGTGCGCCCGCACCAGGAGCTCCTCGTCCGGCGGCCAGGTGGAGCCCGCCACCAGAACCGGCCGCCCCGCGGGGGCCAGGCGGGAGAGGACGGCAGCCGCCCCCCCGCCGTCCGGGCCCGATCGCCCGGCCTCCGACAGGGCGCGGTCGACGGCCGCGTCCCCGGTGACCTCCACCGCCTCCTCGCGGACGCCCAGGCTCCGGAGCCGGCCGGCGTCCTCGCCGGTGGCGGCCCCGACGCGCCGGAGGCGGCCGTAGCCGGGGCGGAGCAGCCCCCGGGCCACCGGTCGGAGGCGGGTGCTGCCGGGCCGCACCGTGGCGTTGACCATGCCCAGGGGAACGCCGATCCCGGCGGCGGCGCGGGTCAGGTTCGGCCACAGGTCGCCGCGCGCGAAGACGAGGGCCGACGGCTCGAGAGCGCGGAGGGCCCGGCGGCAGTCCCGCGCGGTGTCCAGGGGCAGGAAGTCGGCGCGGTCGGGTCGAAGCCCGGAGAGGGCGTCCCGGCCGGAGGGCGAGGCGTGGGTGACGAGCAGGTCGAGCTCCCGGTCTCCGCGGAGCCGATCCACCACCGGGGCCGCGCCCAGCAGCTCGCCGGCGGAGGCGCCGTGGAGCCAGAGCAGGGGGGACGCCGACGACCGGGAGCGGCCCCAGCCGGTCAGCGCCGAGGAGGCGGCCCGGCGGCCGGCGGAGGCCTCGGCCGCCTTCGGGTCCAGGAGGCCGGCCGCCGGCAGGAGGGGGCGGAGGGCGTCCACCGCGAGCCCCCAGGCTCGCTCACGGAGCGTCACGTCGACGCCGTCCCGAAGCGGATGACGGGACTCAGACGGGGTGGCTTCCGCCCTCGTCGTCGGGCTCCCAGCCCTCGTCGTCCCATTCGTCGGCGAGCTCCTCCATCCGCTCGCGGGCCTCGCGCACGATCCGCCGCGCCTCCCTCTCCTCCGGGTCCTCCACGGGCATCAGGCGCTCGGTGTGGCGCACTTCGTAGTCGAACAGGAGGGCCCGGACGTCGCCCAGCCGGGTCAGCAGGAGCGGCAGCGCGCGCAGCAGACGCCCCTCCTCCTCCAGGCGCTGCACGAGCTCCGCGAAGTTGAGCAGGACTCGGCGAACCTTCTCCTCGTCGGGCGTGTCGTCGGATCCTCTGTTCCCGGGCATGCGGGACCTCCCTCCTGTCTGGCCGCTGTCCGGGTCCGGGCTCGCGGCACGGGCGGCGAGCAGTGGCGTCCGGACCCGGTTCGGACCTACATACCCTCGCTCCCCCCGCGGCGTTCTCGGCGCCCGGAGGCGGGACGGATCTACGGCGCGCGCCGCCGGTAGCACTTGACCGTGACCCCGGACCGCTCCCGCCCGCGCCTCTCGTCCCCCGCCGCCGGCCGCCACCTGTGCCTGGCGGCCGTGGCCCTGGCCGTGGCCGTTCCCGCCCTCTTCGGCGCCTGCTCACCGGGCTACGTCCTGCGCGCGGGGTGGGAGGAGCTCAAGATCCTCGAGCGCCGCCAGCCCATCGACCGGGCCGTCCACGACACCGCGCTCTCCGAGGACCTGCGCCGGAAGCTCCGGCTCGTGGTGGACGCCCGCGAGTACGCCGAGCGCGAGCTGGGTCTGGAGGCCGGCAAGAGCTACCGGAGCTTCGCCCGCATGCCCGCGGACACCCTGATGCTCGTGGTCTCCGCGGCGCACCCCTATCGCCTGGCCTGGAAGACCTGGTGGTTCCCCATCGTGGGTCGGGTGCCGTACCGGGGCTTCTTCGACTTCGACGAGGCCCGGGACCTGGCCGCCAGCCTCCGGGACCGCGGCTTCGACACCTACGTGCGTCCCACGGCGGCCTTCAGCACCCTGGGCTGGCTGCCGGACCCGATCCTCTCGCCCGCCCTGCAGGGGGACAGCGTCTCCGTGGTGGAGACGGTGATCCACGAGATGACCCACACCACGTTCTTCCCGTCCGGCGAGGTGAACTTCAACGAGAGCTTCGCCAACTTCGTCGGGCACCGCGGCGCCGTCGACTTCTTCTGCCGCGGCCTGGCGGACGAGGACAACTGCCGGCGCGCCCGGGACCGGTGGCACGACACGCGGGTCTTCGGGCGCTTCTTCCAGTCCACCCTGGAGGAGTTCCGCGAGCTCTACGGCCGTTCGCTGCCGGACTCGGTCATGGAGGCCCGCAAGCGAGCGCTCTTCCGGGCGTCGGCCGATCGGTACGCGGAGGAGTTCAGGCCGCAGCTGCGGGCCGGGACGTACGGGGACCTGGACCCCGAGGGGCTCAACAACGCCTGGCTGCTGGGCAGGATCCTCTACTACAGGCAGCTGGACGACTTCGAGGCCGTGTACGGCTCGAGCGACGGGCTCCGGGCCGCCGTGGATCGGATCATCCGGGCGGTCGGGGAGTCGGGGGAGGGGCCGTGGGAGGCCCTGGACCGCCTCCTCGACGAGCGCTCCGCCGCCGGCTAGGTTCTGCCCGCCTCGGCGGCCGTCCCGCCGGGGTCGCCGACGCGTACCGGTCCCAGCATCTCCAGCTCCCTTCCATATGTTCGACAAGATCCTCGTCGCCGTCGATTTCTCGGATCCCTCCGTCGAGTCCCTGGACTGGACCAGGGACCGCTACCCGGACGCCGAGATCGTCCTCTTCCACGCCCTGGAGCGGACGGACCCCCCGAACTATGTCCGGCGCGCCCTGGGCGACGCCCTGGACCTGGGCCAGGAAGAGGAGCTGGACGCCCGGTCCAACCTGGAGGCCCTGGCGGAGGCGAGAGGGCTCGAGGGGGGGACCATGGTCCGGGAGGGGTGGCCGCCGGCCGCCGTGCACGAGGCCGCCCACGAGGTCGGGGCCGACCTCATCGTCGTGGCGGCCCACCGGCGTCAGGTGTGGCCCGGGGACGAGCCGCCGGGCGCGACGGCCGAGGCCATCGCCGAGCGCTCGTCGGTGCCGCTCCTCATCTGGCGGGACCAGGTGGAGCCCACCACGGACCACCCCACCGTGGTCGCGTCGCTCGACCTCAGGGAGGGCACCGAGCCGGTGGCGGAGGCGGCGGCGCGCGTGGCGAAAAGCTTCGGGGCGCGCCTCCTCATGCTGCACGTCCTCTCGGGGACGCTCCACTCCTACCTGCGCGCGGTGAGCTCCCCGGCGAAGGTCGAGGAGGCGGAGCGCTCCATCCAGCGGAGCGCGCGCCAGGAGGCCGAGGGGCGCGTGCCGGAGGATCTGCGCGGGGAGCTCGAGATCCAGACGGTGATCCAGCGCGGACGCCCGATCACCCAGATCCTGGCCACGGCCGAGACCGAGGCCGCGGACCTGATCGTCATGGGGAAGAGCCACGCCGCCCGGCCGGACGCGGGCCTCCTGGGGAGCGTGACGGGGAAGGTCGTGCGCGGCGCCAGCTGCTCGGTGCTGATCGTCCCCCTGTAGGGACGGACCTCGTCAGACGTCCCAGCCCTTGGGGACGAGCACCATCTCCATGTTCCGGCCCTCGCCGAGGCCGCTGCGGCTCTGCACCTGAGCGACGTCGTCCAGCTCCTCGGCGATGCGGTCCAGGAGCTCCTCCCCGAGCTCGGGGCGCCTGAGCTCCCGATACCGGAACATCACGACGACCTTGACCTTGTTCCCGTCGTCGATGAACTCCCGGGCGTGGCGGGTCTTGAAGTCGAAGTCGTGCTCCTCGATCTTCGGCCGGAACTTGACCTGCTTGACCTCGACCGTGTGCTGTTTCTTCTTGGCCTCTTTGCGCTTCTTGGCCTGCTCGTACTTCCACTGGCCGAAGTCCATGAGGCGGACCACCGGCGGCTTGGCGTCCGGAGCCACCTCCACCAGGTCCAGGCCCACCTGGTCGGCCTTCTCCCGGGCCTCCTCCAGCTGGACGATGCCGAGCTGCTCGCCCTCGTTGTCGATGAGCCGGACCGGGCTGACCCGGATCTCCTCGTTCACGCGATGATCTTCGGGCTTAGTAATCCTGCTACCTCCTCTCCGCATGTGCGCCAGTAGCCGCCCCGCCCGCGAACCGCGCGGGGCCGGTGCGTCCGCGTCCCGGCTGCCGGACCGTCCGGCGACCCGGGACGGGGCGCCGCAGACACCGATCGCTGCGGCGGTATCCGGGGCTGCAAGACCCATACACGTCTCCCGTGGCTGTGCGCCGCCGGGAGCCGCTCGTGCCGGTGACTGCCGGTCCGACGGCGCTCAGCCCGTCGCCCCGGCCCCGGCCTCCGGCGGCCGGGCTGCCGTGGCCAGGAACGCGGTGGCCACCACCAGGATGCCCCCCAGCATGGCGTTCCACTGGGCGGCCCACCCGACGAAGGCGGAGACGAGCAGCCAGGCGCCGGCCACCAGCAGGGGGACGGCTCCCCGCCCGCCCAGGCTCGCCAGCCCCGCCACGACCGCCACGGCGCCTCCGGCCACGAACAGCCAGGCGGCGGTGTAGTCCAGGATCCCGGCGGCCATGAGACCGGCGCCGGCGACAGCGGCCACGAACGAGAACCAGGTGCGCATGCTCTCCTCTTCCCTTTGTTTGTTCGACCCTCGTCGGACGGCGCTCGTCGCCGCCCGCTCAACCGGACACTCTCAATCCGCCACGAGATGAACGACACCGACGGATTCCGATGCGCTCGCTGCGGCACCGAGGACGGGGAGCCGCTGGGCGCCCCGCCCTTCGCCAACGAGATCGGGCGACGGGTGGCCCGGGAGATCTGCCCCGAGTGCTGGGACGACTGGAAGGACCGGCAGATGCTCCTCATCAACCATTACGGCCTGAACCTCCAGGACCGGGAAGCCCGATCCTTCCTCATGGACAACATGGAGAGCTTCCTCTTCGAGGAGGGGGAGGGGGAGGCGTCCATCGACACGAGCAAGGAGGGGCAGATCGACTGGGACTGACGGACGGCGATCGGCACTCCGTCCCGCCCGTCCCCCGTCTCCCGCCGCCCCTCACTGCTCCACGACCAGGTTGACCAGCTGATCCGGCACGTGGATCACCTTGCGCGGCGATCGCCCCTCCAGGTGGCGCCGGACGTTCTCCTCCTCCAGGGCCGCCTCCTTCACGGCGTCCTCCGAGGCTCCGCGCTCCACCTGGATCGTGGCGCGGACCGTGCCGTTCACCTGGACGGGAATCTCGATCTCGGCGGCCCGGGCCTTCTCCGGGTCGTGCTCCGGCCACCGGGCGTTCTCGAAGATGCTCGGCTCGCCGCCCAGGCGCTCCCAGAGCTCCTCGGCCAGGTGCGGCGCCACGGGGGCGATCATCACCACCAGGGGGCGCGCCTCCGCGGGTGACGGGACGCGGTCGTCGCCCCGGATCGTGCGCTCGTACTCCATGAGCGAGGCGATGGCCGTGTTGTAGTCCAGCTCCTCCACGTCCTCGGTCACGTCCCGGACGGTGCGGTGGTACTCCCGCTCCACCTCGCCCTCCTCGACGCCCTCCCGCTCGCCGTCGGCGGCCCGCTCGGCGGTCTCCCGCACCCGCTGCAGGAACCGCTGGATGCCCACGATGCCCTCGTCCCGGAAGTCGCTGTTCTCCTGGAAGGGGCCGGCGAACATGAGGTAGCCGCGGAAGACGTCGGCGCCGAACTCGTCCAGGTACTCGTCGGGGACGATCACGTTGCCCCGGGACTTCGAGATCTTCGCCCCCTCCTTGGTGAGGAGCCCGTGCTTCCTGAAGCGCTCGTAGGGCTCCTCGAAGTCCAGCACGTCCAGGTCGTCCAGCACCATGGTGACGAACCGGGAGTAGAGCAGGTGGAGGACGGCGTGCTCCTCGCCGCCGATGTACATGTCCACCGGCAGCCACGTCTCGGTGCGCCCGGGATCGATGGGCCGGTCGTCGAAGTCCGTGCTCGGGTACCGGAGGAAGTACCAGGAGCTGTCCAGGAAGGTGTCGGAGACGTCCGTCTCCCGCCGCGCCGGGCCGCCGCACTCGGGGCAGGTGGTCTCGTAGAACTCCTCCACCCGGGCCAGGGGAGAGATCCCGCTGGCGTCGGGCCGGAAGTCGTCCACCTCGGGCAGCCGCACCGGCAGATCCTCCTCCGGCACCGGCACGTCACCGCACTCGTCGCAGTAGACCACCGGGATCGGCGGCCCCCAGTAGCGCTGCCGGGAGATGCACCAGTCGTGGAGCCGGTAGTTGACCTCCCGCTCGCCCAGGCCCCGCTCCTCCAGCCAGTCGACGATGGCCTCCTGCCCCTCGGGCGCCGTGAGCCCGTCGAAGCGGCCCGAGTTGACCAGGACGTCGCCCTCCGCCTGGCTCACGTACGCCTCCTCGAGATCGCCCGCCGGCGCCCCGTCCTCCTCCACGACCACGGGGCGGATCTCGAGGCCGAACTCCCGGGCGAACTCGAAGTCGCGCTCGTCGTGGGCCGGGACGGCCATGATGGCCCCGGTCCCGTACTCCATCAGCACGTAGTCGGCCACCCACACCGGCAGGCGCTCTCCGGTGCCGGGATTCGCCACATAGCCGCCGGTGAAGACGCCGGTCTTCGCCCGGTCCTCGGTCTTCTTCCTCTCCTTCAGGTCCTTGGCGGCGGTCGTCTCACGGTAGGCCTCGACCTCCTCCCGGCGGTCGTCGGAGGTCAGCCGCTCCACCATCGGGTGCTCCGGCGCCAGGACCATGAAGGTGGCGCCGAAGAGGGTGTCCGGGCGGGTGGTGTAGACGGCCAGGTTCTCCTCACCGGGCTCCGCCGGGACCGGAGTCCGTTCGGCCTCCCCCGGCGCCCCTTCTTCCACGGGGAACAGGATCTCCGCGCCCTCGGAGCGGCCGATCCAGTTGCGCTGGAGCGTCTTCGTGCTCTCGGACCAGTCGATCCACTCCAGGTTCTCCAGCAGGCGGTCGGCGTACTCGGTGATCCGGAAGAACCACTGGCTCAGCTCCTTCTGGCCCACCGCCGAGTCGCAGCGCTCGCACTTCCCTTCGATGACCTGCTCGTTGGCCAGCACCGTCTGGCAGGAGGGGCACCAGTTGACCGGTGCCTCCTTCTTCTCGGCCAGGCCGGCCTCGTAGAGCTGCAGGAAGAGCCACTGCGTCCACCGGTAGTAGTCGGGGTCCGTGGTGTTCACGGAGTGGGACCAGTCGTACATGATCCCCATCCGGCGCAGCTGCCGCCGGAAGTTCTCCACGTTCCGGGGGATCAGCTCCATCGGGTGGACGTCCTGCTCCAGGGCGTAGTTCTCGGAGTGGATGCCGAAGGCGTCGAAGCCGATGGGCTCGAAGACGTCCCTGCCCCGCAGCCGCTGGTAGCGGCCGTAGATGTCGGAGCCGGTGAAGGCGTAGACGTTCCCCACGTGCAGCCCCTCCGCCGAGGGATAGGGGAACATCATGAGGTTGTAGAACGGGTCCCCCGCCTCGTCGAGGTCGGGCTCGTTGGTGCCGTGCTCGTCCCAGTAGGACCTCCACCGCTGCTCGACGCTCTCCGGATCGTACGACTCGGACATCGATCTCCGTTCGCTGGGTGTTCTTCCTTCGTTCGCTCGGGGCTCCCGCGCTCGGTGCGGGGGCGGCGAGGAGCGAAAGTGCCCCCGCCTGCGGGGCGCGACAAGCGGCCGCGCCGGGCGCCTCCGGTGACACTGCTCCGTGCGTTGCTGACCGGTTCGGCGATCCCTACCCTTCGGCCGCCATGATGCTACGCGCTTCGAGTCGGGACGCCGTGGATTCCGCCGTCGGCGTCGTTCTCCTGGAGGCCCTCCGATCCACGGACACGCCTCCCGAGACCCTGGAGGCGGAAGACTTCACCCAGAGCCTCCCCCGCCGGCTCGGCCTGAGCGGCGTGATCGAGCGTCAGATCGAGCGCTACACCCGGCTGGAGGAGGAGGGGGAGGGGCTGGAGCCGTCGGCCGCCGAGGACCTCTTCCGGCTCATCAGCCGGCGCGAGGACTCCGGAGACGTCTTCCGGCGTGCGGGCCGCGACCTGGCCCGCCGGGAGCTCCGGTCCCGCGGGATCGGCTCGAAGGCCCTCTCCTGGACGGGGCCGACGGTCCTCACCCGGTGGCTGGCGCTGCGCGCCGCCGCACGGCTGGCCCGCCGGGTGAGCCCCGTCGCCTCGGTGAGGACGGACCGGAACCCTCCGTCCCTGGTCGTCGAGGGGTGCCTCCCGGCCCGGGCCTGCGAGGGACCGGACGGGTGCGAGGTGCTCGCACAGGGACTCGAGACCTTCCTGGAGGCGTACTCCGGCTCCGAGGCGCCCGTCGTTCATCCCATGTGCGAGTCGGCGTCCGAGTCGGCATGCGTCTTCCGCGTGGCCTCCGCCTCGGAAGACCGGGACGGAAGAGGCGCGGAGGACGGACCCGGGGCTCCGGAGAGCTGATCAGCCCCTCCGGGTCGCCGCCTCCCGGCCCGGGTCCTCGCCCCCGCGCACGGGCTCCACGTGGACCACGACGTCGCGGAACCCACCCTCGGCCTTGAGGGCCTCCTCCACCTGGTGGGCGATGAGGTGGGCGTCGCGCACGTTCTTGTCCGAGTCCACACGTATGGTGAGCTCGGCGAAGGCCTCCCCGGTCCGTCCCCGGGACCGGATCTCGGTGGCCTCCCGGACCTCCGGCCGATCGGTGACGAAGTCCCGGATCCGCTCCGGATCCAGCGCCCTGCGGTCCACCAGGACCGGGACCGTCTCCTTGAGGATCTGCCACCCGCTCCACGCGATGACGGCGGCCACCAGGAGCGCCAGCCAGGCGTCTCCCTGCCGCCAGCCCAGCTCCACGAGGCCCAGCCCTCCGATGACGGCCAGGGTGACCAGCACGTCCGCCGTCGTGTGCCGGGAGTCGGCGCGGAGCATCTCGCTGTCCAGCTTCCTCCCGTACCGGGCCTCCCCCCAGGCGACGGCCACGTTCACGGCGGCCGTCGCCCCGAGCACGGCGAAGGCCACGGGACCCAGCTCCGGCGGCGGCCCGCCGGCGGTCAGGTCGAGGATCGCCCCGCGGACCAGCTCGAAGCACGTGATGGAGAGGAAGCTCACCACCGCCAGCGCGCCCAGCGTCTCGAACTTCCCGTGCCCGTAGGGGTGCTCGGCGTCCGGCGGCTCGGCCGCCACACGGACGGCCAGCAGTCCGACCACGTTGTTCAGGGCGTCCACGCCGGAGTGGCCGGCGTCACCCAGGACGGCGATGGAGCCGATCCGGAGCCCGACGGTCGCCTTCGCCGCGATGACGAGCAGGTTGGCGGCGAGCACCCATCGCAGGACGCGGCGGACCGACGCGCGGCGCACGTCCCGGCCGGCCTCGGAGGGGGTGGGGCCGACGACGGTTCCCGGGCTCATCCGGCGGGGATCACACGAACTTGCTGAAGACCCAGTCCAGCAGCTGCTGGAGCGGCGAGGCGCGGGAGGCGCGGGCGCCCGTGTCCTCGTACCGGTCGTAGAGGCCCGGATAGCCCAGCCCGATCCAGATCCCGGCGGCGAAGGCCACCACCATCGAGCTGACGATGATCCAGAACAGCGTCTGATCGCTCATTGCTCCGTCTTCTTGCTTCGGGCGACAGTCGCCGCGTAACGTGATCTTCCGTGGACCGACCGAGCTCCGGTCGATGACCAGCAACTTCACAGGAGGCGGCCATGGCTGCATCCCCTCGCCGCGAGATCGACGTCCTCTTACACGAGGGCCGACGCGTCGAGCCCCCCGAGGACTTCCGGCGCGAGGCCCGCGTCTCGGACCGGACCCCCTACCGGCGTGCCGGGGAGGATCGGCTCGCCTTCTGGGAGGAGCGGGCCCGCGAGCTGGACTGGTTCGAGGAGTGGGACGAGGTGCTGAACTGGGATCCGCCCCACGCCGAGTGGTTCGTCGGGGGGCGCCTGAACGCCGCCCACAACTGCCTGGACCGGCACCTGGACGGCTGGCGGGCCAACAAGGCCGCGCTGATCTGGGAGGGGGAGCCCGGCGACCGCCGGACCTACACCTACCGGGAGCTGCACCGCGAGGTCTCGCGGCTGGCCAACGGGATGAAGGAGATGGGGGTGGAGAAGGGCGACCGGGTCGCCATCTACCTGCCCATGATTCCCGAGGCCGCCGTGGCCATGCTGGCCTGCGCCCGCATCGGGGCCGTCCACTCCGTGGTCTTCGGCGGCTTCTCGCCCGGCTCGCTCCGGAGCCGCATCCAGGACGCCGGCGCCGAGCTCCTGATCACGGCCACCGGCGGCTACCGGCGCGGCAACGTCCTGCGGCTGAAGCGGGACGCCGACGAGGCCATCGAGGGCCTGGACGTCGTGGAGAACGTCATCGTCGTCCGGCGGGGCTTCAGCGCCGAGGGGGACGAGACCTTCGCGCGCATGCAGGAGGGGCGCGACCACTGGTACGAGGACGTCGTCGGGGAGGCCTCGCCGAAGTGCCCGGCCGAGCCCATGGCCTCGGAGGACCTCCTCTACATCCTGTACACCTCGGGCACGACCGGTAAGCCCAAGGGGGTCATGCACACCACCGGCGGCTACATGACGCAGGTGCAGGCCACCACCGAGTGGGTGTTCGACCTGAAGGAGGAGGACGTCTACTGGTGCACGGCCGACGTCGGGTGGGTCACCGGCCACTCCTACATCGTCTACGGCCCGCTGGCCGCCGGGGCCACGGTCTTCATGTACGAGGGCGCGCCGGACTGGCCGGAGCGGGACCGCTTCTGGGAGCTGGTGGAGCGCTACGGCGTGAGCATCCTGTACACGGCCCCCACCGCCATCCGCGCCTTCATGAAGTGGGGCGAGGAGTGGCCCGAGAAGCACGACCTCTCCAGCCTGCGCCTCCTGGGCACGGTGGGCGAGCCCATCAACCCGGAGGCCTGGGAGTGGTACCGGGAGCACATCGGCGGCGGCGAGTGCCCCATCGTCGACACGTGGTGGCAGACCGAGACCGGCGGAATCATGATCACGCCCCTCCCGGGCGTCACCACGACGAAGCCGGGCTCGGCCACCGAGCCCTTCCCCGGGATCGAGGCCGCGATCCTGGACGACGACGGCAACGAGGCCGAGAGCGGCTACCTGGCGATCACCGAGCCGTGGCCCTCCATGCTCCGCGGGGTGTGGGGCGACGAGGAGCGCTTCCGCGAGACCTACTGGTCGAAGTGGGACGATACCTACTTCCCCGGCGACGGCGCCCGTGTCGACGGGGACGGGGACTTCTGGATCCTCGGACGCGTGGACGACGTGCTGAACGTGGCGGGCCACCGCATCGGGACCATGGAGGTGGAGTCCGCGGTGGTGGACCACCCGGCCACGGCCGAGGCCGCCGTCGTGGGCCGGAAGGACGAGGTGAAGGGCGAGGCCATCGCCGCCTTCGTCTCGCTGAAGGAGGGGTACGAGGCCAGCGACGGGCTGCAGGAGGAGATCCGCGAGCACGTGGGGCAGGAGATCGGCGCCATCGCCAAGCCCGCCGACGTGATCTTCACCGCCGACCTGCCGAAGACGCGGAGCGGGAAGATCATGCGCCGCCTGCTCAAGGACATCGCCGAGGGCGAGGCCCTGGGCGATACGACGACGCTGGCCGACCCCGACGTGGTGGAGCGGCTGAAGCAGAAGTACGAGGAGGGCGGCTGACGGGGACGCGGCCGGGCGCCGGGGCCGGATCCCTCGGCGGCCCGGCCCGGCTTAGACGCCCCTCGTCTCCGGGTCCCAGATGAACTTGTGGATCTGGAGGTTGAGCCTCACCGGCGCCCCGTCCTCCAGGATCCACTCCGACAGCTCCCGCCGATCCATCTCGCCGTGGACCGGCGAGAAGTGGACCGTGAACCGGTCCGCCAGCTCCCGCTCCCGGACGCGATCCAGGGCCCACTCGTAGTCGCGGCGGTCCCGGATCACGAACTTCAGCTCGTCCCGGCCCGGCTCGAGGAGCTCCAGGTTGGACCAGTCGTTGGCCTCCTCCTCTCCGCTCCCGGGACACTTCAGGTCCATCACCTTCACCACCTCCGGCGGGACGCGGTCCACCGGGACGCTGCCGCCGGTCTCGCACAGCACCGTGTAGCCCCGCTCCAGGAGGGAGCGGGCCAGCTCGCCGACGTCGTGCTGCAGCAGCGGCTCGCCGCCGGTGAGCTCCACCAGCCCGCACCCGGGGCCCACCCGCTCCACCTCGTCCAGCACCTCGTCCACGCTCATCTCCTCCCCGCCGTGGAACGAGTACTCGGTGTCGCACCAGTCGCAGCGGAGGTTGCAGCCGGTGGTGCGGACGAAGACGCAGGGGCGCCCGGCGTAGCTCGACTCGCCCTGGATGGAGAAGAAGATCTCTGTGACCTGCATGTCGCGCGCTCCCGCTGAGAGGGACCGGGAACGACCTCCCCCGGCGCTCAGCGCTCCGTGAGCGCCCCCTCCAGGTGGTCGGTGATCATGCGGAACAGGTTCATCTGCAACGTGGGGCCGCCGATGCCGTGCTGCGCGTTCGGATAGATGCGGAGGGAGAACTGCTCGTCGGCCTCCTCCAGGGCGGACACCATGCGGACCGTGTTCTGGAAGTGGACGTTGTCGTCGCCGGTCCCGTGGACCAGCAGGAGGTCCGACTCCAGCCGGTCGGCGTAGTTGAGCGGGGCCCCCTTCCTGTATCCCTCCGGGTTCCCCCGGGGCGTCCACATGTAGCGCTCGGTGTAGATCGTGTCGTAGAGCTCCCAGTGGGTGACGGGCGCCACCGAGACGCCGGCGGCGAAGCCCTCGCCGTCACCCGTGAGGGTGCTCATGAGGGTCAGGTAGCCGCCGTAGCTCCATCCCCAGATGGCCGTCCGGGAGCCGTCCACGTACGGCCGCTCGGCCAGCTGGCGGCGGGCGGCGCGCTGATCCGCGGCCTCCAGCTGTCCCAGCTCCAGGTACGTCTGCTTCTCGAAATCGCGCCCCCGGGCCCCGGTGCCCCGGTTGTCGACGCTGGCCACCAGGATGCCCTGACGGGCCAGCATCTGATGCCACAGGTAGCGGCGGCCGCCCCACTGGTCCATGACGGTCTGGGACCCCGGGCCGCCGTAGACGTACATCAGGAGGGCGTACTCCCGCTCGGGGTCGAAGTCCGGCGGCCGGATCATGTAACCGTTCAGGGGAGTGCCGTCGGCGGCCTCCACCTGGATGAACTCCGGCGGCGCCAGCCCCAGGGAGTCGACCCGCGCGCGGAGCGCCGCGTTGTCCACGAGCGTCCGCACCTCGGAGCCGTCGCCGCGCCGGAGGGTGGAGGTCGGCGGCACGCCGGCCCGGGAGTGCCGGTCGACGAAGTACCGGAAGCCCGGCGCGAAGTCGGCGGAGTGGACGCCCTCGCCGCCGACCACGCGATGCGGCCCCGAGCCGTCGAGCCCCACCCAGTAGACGGATCGGGTGAGAGGGCCCCGGCGGGCCGCGGTGAAGTACACGCGCCCTCGCTCGGCGTCGACCCCGTGGACCGAGGTGACCTCCCAGTCGCCGGACGTGAGCTGCCGCACGAGGGTCCCGTCGCTCCGGTACAGGTAGAGGTGCCGGTGGTCGCCGGGCTCGCCCGCCCACACGAAGCGTCGGGCGCCGTCGAACCAGTGCAGGCGCCCGCCCACGTCCACCCAGGCGCTGTCCTCCTCGGCGAGCACGGTGCTGGTGTCGCCGGAGGCGACGTCGCCGAAGAGCAGCTCCAGCCGGTTCTGGCGGCGGTTCACGAGCTGGAGGGCCACCCGGTCGGAGCTCCCGGGCCATTCCAGCCGGGCGATGTAGTGGTCGTTGGTGAAGGGGAGCTCCAGCCAGCTCGTCTCCCCGCTCTCCACGTCCACCGCGCCGACCCGGACCCGCGAGTTCTCGGTCCCGGCCTTCGGATACCGCACCCAGGAGATCTCCGGATAGAGCGAGTCCTGGTTCACCCGGTAGGGGAAGGAGTCCACCGGGCTCTGGTCCAGCTGCAGGTAGGCGATGCGCCGCCCCTCGGGGCCCCAGCGGAAGGCGTCCCGGAAGCCCAGCTCCTCCTCGTAGACCCAGTCGGTGGTGCCGTTGATGACGTTCTCGCTGCCGCTGGTCGTCAGGGCCCGCTCGCGGCCCGTCTCCAGGTCGACGACGAAGAGGTCGTTCCGGCGTACGAAGGCCACCTTCCCGCCGTCCGGTGAGAACTTCGCGAACATCTGGGGGCCCGGCTCCTCGGAGACGGGGGTCAGGCTCCGCTCCTCCAGGTCGAGCACCCAGTAGGTGCCACGGGTGCGATCCCGCCACACCTCGCGGGCCTCCGTGAACAGGAGGAGTCGCCGCCCCTCCGGCGAGAAGGAGAAGTCGTACACCCCGAGGGGCTCCCCCCTGCCCGCCGGCGTGAGCTCGTCGGTGGAGGCCAGGGTGTCTCGATCACCGGTGGCCGCCTCCACCTGGACCAGCGTCGGACGCCCCCGCGAGTCCCGCTCGACGGTGACCCACTGCTGGCCGTCGTCGCGCCACGTGCCGGTGAAGCGATCGGCCAGGTAGCGGTACGAGCCGAAGATCGACTCGATGGACAGCTCGTCTCCGTCCTGCACCGGGGCCGTCCGGGCCCCCGGCGCCCGCTCGGCGGCCGGGAGACCCTCCGGCCCGCCCGGGAGCGGGGGCACGCCCTGCTGCGCCGGTGCGGGCCCGGCCGTGATCAGCGTCAGGACGGCCCCCAGGGCGGCGGCCGCGAGGCGCCGGATCGCCGCCCCCTCTCCGTCGGGCGCCCCGCTCACGCCACCACCAGGGAGCGAATCGTCGGAAGCCCCCGCATCAGGCGCGACCAGCCCTCCATGTCCGGGTCTCCGTAGTGGAGGGCCCCGCCGCTGGTGGCGACGAAGACCCCGCCGCGCCGCTCCGGCTCCGTGGCCACGGCGGTGAAGGCCTCGCGGCTCGGGTAGAGCGGGCTCAGCCCCAGGGACGACCACGTGTCTCCGCCGTCGCCGCTCTTGTGGACGGCGGCCCGCGGCCCGTCGCCGCTCTCCCAGCTGCTCGGCGGTCCGTCGGCGGTGATCAGGTAGACGTGCGTCTCGTCTCCCAGGTCCTCCAGGGCCATGCCGGTGCAGTAGGCCTGACCCAGCTCGCTGTCGTGGGGCGTCCAGTCCGTGCCCCGGTCGTCGCTGCGGTAGAATCCGCCCCCGGTGGCGGCGTACACCCGGCTCGGACGGTTCGGATCCGTCGCCAGGACGTGGATGTCGTCGTAGATGCCGTCGTTGATCGGCCGCCAGCTGCGCCCGCCGTCGTCGGTCCGGTAGGCGCCGCCGATCTCCACGCCGGCGTACATCCGGTGCGCGTGGTGGGGATCGAACGCCAGCGCCTGGACGTGGGCCTCTCGTCCCCCGTAGCCGCGCCACTCGTCGTCGGAGGCCACGGACGAGAACGCCGCCTGCTCGGTCCAGCTGGCACCGGCGTCGTGGGACGCGAAGATCGCCGCCGGCTCGGTGCCGGCGAAGACCGTGTCCGGATGCCGGGGAGGGGCGCCCAGGTGGCTGACGCCCCGGTCGTCCGGGAGGGAGCCCGCCCGCTGAAAGTCCCCCCCGCGGTCGTCGGACCGGTAGACGTCGCCGGAGCGCGTGGCGACGTAGACGCGGGTCCGGGAGCGGGCCACGGCCGGCACCGCCTCGCCGGCCAGCTCCTCGGTCTCCGTGCGGGCGGAGCGCTCGCCCGGGATCCACCGGGCCACGTGAACACCGTCGTCGGTACCGATCACCAGGCGCATGGTCGAAGCTCCTCCTGCCTCGTCTATCGCGATCGCCCCGCCCTGCGGCGGAGCGCGTGGTTGACGTCTCGCGTGCTCAAGATAGTCCCCCGGCGCCCTGAATCGAGGGGATCCCCGGGCCGGGGACCGGCCGCCGGGGCAGGCGCTCCCGGCTAGGGAATTCCCGGCTCCGTCATGGAGCGGAAGTCCAGGACCTCGTCCAGCTCCTGCTCGCTCAGCAGACCCCGCTCCCGTACGACCTCCCGCAGCGTCTTGTCCTCCTCCAGGGAGGTCTTGGCGACGTCGGCGGCCTCGTCGTAGCCGATGCGCGGGGCCAGCGCCGTGGCCAGGGCCGCCGTCGACTCGGCGTTCCGGCGGCAGCGCTCCTCGTTCGCCTCGATGCCCCGGACGCACTTCTCGGTCAGGACGACGCTCACGTTGGACAGGATCTCCATGGACTGCAGGAGATTGTGCGCCATCACGGGCTTCATGACGTTCAGCTCGAAATTGCCCGCCTGGCCGCCGGCGGTGACGGCGGCATCGTTCCCGATGACCTGGGCCGCCACCTGGCAGACCGACTCCGGGATCACCGGGTTCACCTTGCCCGGCATGATGGAGGATCCCGGCTGCACCGCCGGCAGGTGCAGCTCGCCGATGCCCGTGCGGGGGCCCGAGGAGAGCCAGCGGAGGTCGTTGGCGATCTTCATGTAGCTGCAGGCGATGGTCTTCAGGACTCCACTGGCCTCCACCGCGGCGTCGCGGGCGGACTGGGCCTCGAAGTGGTCCTCCGCCTCGCGCAGCTCCAGGCCGGTGAGCTCCGAGAGCCGGTTGGCCATCCGCGTCCCGAACTCCGGGTGGGTGTTGAGCCCCGTCCCGACGGCCGTGCCCCCGATGGCCAGCTCCCCCAGCGGATCCCGCAGGCGCTCCAGGCGCTCGATCCCGTGATCGACCTGCGAGGCGTAGCCGCCGAACTCCTGTCCGAGCCGGACCGGGGTGGCGTCCTGCAGGTGCGTCCTCCCGGCCTTCGGCACGTCGTCGAACTCCTCCGCCTTCTCGCGGAAGGCGTCGCGCAGGACCTCCATGGCGGGAATCAGCTCGTCCTCCACCGCCGAGAGAGCGGCCACGTGGATGGAGGTGGGAATCACGTCGTTGCTGGACTGTCCCATGTTGACGTGATCGTTGGGGTGGACCGGCTCGCGGCTCCCCACCTCCCCGCCCAGAAGCTGGATGGCCCGGTTCGCGATGACCTCGTTGGCGTTCATGTTGGTCGACGTCCCGGAGCCGGTCTGGAAGATGTCCACCGGGAAGTGCTCGTCCAGGTCGCCGCCGGCCACCTCCATGGCGGCCTCACGGATGGCCCCGGCCCGACGCTCGTCCAGCAGCCCCAGGCCCTCGTTCACGTCCGCCGCGGCCCGCTTGACCAGCCCGAGGGCCCTCAGGAACCGCCGGCCGAAGCGGAGGTCGCTCACCGGGAAGTTCTCTTTCGCCCGCTGAGTCTGGGCGCCGTAGAGCCGGTCCGCGGGGATGCGGACCTCTCCCATCGAATCTCGCTCGGTTCGGTGGTCGGTCATGTCTCCGTCCTCTTCCGTTTCGTTGGTCGCGATTCGTATCGGCAGGGGCGCGGCCCCGCGTCCGGGGCGGTCCGTCAGAACTGCACGCGGTCTCCCACGGTGACGCCGTGCTCCTCGAACCATCCCTGGTTCATCTCCAGCGCGTACATGGCGGGCTCGCGTGAGGGGTGCTGCTCCTGCGTGTGGGGATCCATCTGCTGGATGTCGACGATCACGCCGTCCTGGGAGATGTACGCGATGTCCAGCGGAATCTCGGTGTTCCGCATCCAGAAGCTCAGGGTCTGCGGGCGGGAGTAGACGAAGAGCATGCCATTGTCCTCCGGGAGCGAGTCGCGCCCCATGAGCCCCTGCTGCCGCTCGGCGTCGCGCTCCGCCACCTCGACGGTCACCTCGTGCCCGCCCACCCGCAGGGTCGTGACGCGGAGGCCGGCCGCCGACCGCTCGATGGACGACGTCCGGGCGGCGCTGTCCTGCCCCCGGGTCGCGGTGTCCCCGGCGGTCCCCGCCGCCTCGCCGTCCCCGCTGCCGCCGCAGCCGATGAGGCCGGCCACCCCCAGGATCGCGGCGGCGGCCAGGAGGCGACCCGGGCGAGCTCGGGAACGGCCGTTGGACACACGTGTCGGGATCATGAAGGCCCTCTCGCGTCTCTGTTCTCGTGGAGGTCCGGGCCGCGGGGCCCGTCGTCCCATACCCTTGCAAGGCGGGGACCGGACGCCCCGGCCCGCGCCGCGACCGTCTTCGGATCACGCAACCTGGACGCTGTCATGTATCGAGTCGACCCCCTCTCGCACACCGCGGACGTGGGCTTCGAGGTCACTGCCGACTCCCTCGCCGAGCTCTTCCGGGGAGCAGCCGACGGGCTGGTCCGGACCGTCCGGGAGGAGGAGGGACCCGCCGGGATCGAGGCCGGAGACGGGGAGGCCGGCGAGGACCGGGAGACCATCGACCTGGACCGGCCGGACCGGGAGCGCCTCATGGTGGCGTGGCTGCGGGAGCTCCTGTACCGGATCTCCCGCGACGGGCGCTACCCCGAGGCGATGACCCTGGAGATGAGCGGCCCGTCGTCGCTGCGGGCCCGGGTCCGGTGGTCGTCGTCCGGGCCGGAGCAGCCCCCCGTGCGGGACGTGAAGGGCGTCACCTACCACGGTCTCCGCGTCGAGGGAGAGGAGAACGGCAGATGGCACGCTCGCCTCGTCCTGGACGTTTGAAGGGGAGGGCTCCGTCCTGGTTCCCGGCCGAGCGCCGGGATACTGTAGCCGGGACGCCGGGGGCGATCCGGGGTGGGGGGAGCCCGGCAGGTGACGGCCGCACGCGGAGGCGCCAGGAACGTGACGGACGTGCAGTCGGCGGGCATCGGCCGGCCGGCGGCACGTCCCCGACCCATCGGGGTGTGTGAGAGAGATGACTCGACGCTTCGCCGCCATCGCCCGACCGCTGGCACTCGTGGCCGTCGCGGCCCTGGCGGCCGGCTGCGCGCTGGTGGGCTCCTCGTCGCCGGGGGGCGAGTCCCCGGGGGACGTGGTCCTCACCACGCGCGGCGCCCGGACCACGCTCCGGGGCGGCCCGGAGTCGGTGGCCGGATCCGTGGAGGAAGCATTCCGGGTCCTGGACATCGACCTCACCCGGCGCTCCGTGGACGCACAGGGGGGCATGGTCGAGGGGCAGGCCGGCGTCGAAGGCGTCTTCGTCGAGCTCTCCGCCGTGGGCACCCGGCGCACCGACGTCAGCGTCCGCGTGCGGAGCCCGACCGGAGAGCGATGGGATCGAGCCGCGGCCCGCGGCGTACTGGAGGAGATACGGCGCTGGCAGGGCAGCTGAAGCGCCCGGAGCGCCCCGCGTGAGGTCGGGGTGGGGACCTGGAAGACGGAGGGCAGCCACATGATTCAGCCGAACGTTCGTGCGTCCTTCGGGAGCGAGGAGGCCAGATGGCTGGTCCGGCTCCTCGCCGGTGAGGACGAGGAGCGCCGTGAGGAGTGGAGCGAGCGCCTCGAGGAGCGGGGCGTGGACGCCCTCCTGGACGACGCCGAGACCCGGCGCCGGATCCTGAGCGCCGACGGCATCAGCCTGGCTCCGCCCGGCCTCGTCCTCTACGTCCTGGTCCGCCAGTCCCTGAAGGAAGTGGGCGTGGAGAGCCGGACCCTGGCCGACTACGTGACCGCCCTGGTCCTGGAGTTCGGCCGCGAGGACCGGGCGCGGCGCATCTCCGCCGTGGACGACCGGGAGTACGACTACCTCGTGGAGATCATGAACGACATGCTGGAGGCCGACGGGCGGCGGGCCTTCCTCCTCCGCAGCCACCTGGGGAACTTCGCCCTGTGGCTCTCCGGTCTCTTCCCGGACCACATCACGTCCCGGGGACACCGCCGCGGCGGGCCCGGCATCGACTACTACGAGGAGCTGGGCGAGACGGGATATCGGATGGCGGCCGAGGACCCTCACGCCCGGGAGAAGTCCCTGTCCCGGGTGTACCGCGAGGCCGCGGACCGCTTCCGGGACGTGCGCCGGGGCCTCAACCAGTTCTCCGACGAGCTCCTGTTTCCGAGCCCGTCGGCCCCCGTCGATCGGCTGCTCCGCCAGGCGCACACGGACTTCATGGACGGAGCCCACTGACGCCCCCCGGCCGGATTCAGTGACGAAACGATAATCGATATTGATATCGTCGGGGGACCCCCCTTATATTCTCACCTCGTTGAGAATCGGGCCGGCGACGTCGGCCCTCACCAGCAAGCATCGAGAGGACCATGGACGACGTGGTGAGCACGAGCCCGCCCCGCGGGTGCACCGAGGTCATGATGAGCCTGTTCCGGGCGTGCCTGCACGAGAACCAGCTCCCGGTCACCCACCAGCGCGAGGCCATCGCCGAGGTGCTCTTCGAGAGCAACCGGCACCTCTCCGCCGACGACGTGGCCGAGCGGCTCCGTGAGCAGGGGGAGGACATCGGGAAGGCGACCATCTACCGGACGCTCAACCTGCTGGTGGACGTCGGGCTGGCCACGGAGCACGACTTCAACGAGGGCTTCAAGCGCTACGAGATGCGCGTCGGCTCGGCGCATCACGACCACCTCATCTGCACCTCCTGCGGCGACGTGACCGAGTTCCAGCAGTCCGAGCTGGAGAGCATGCAGCAGGAAGTGGCCGGCGAGCACGGCTTCCGGCCCCTCACCCGGCAGCTCAAGATCTACGGCCTCTGCTCGGAGTGCGAGGAGACGGCCTCGGAAGAGGAGCTCCGGCGTGTCGGGTGAGTCGGCGGGCGTCTCCTCTCGCCGGCTGGAGTCCACACGCGCCGGGGAGCGGCTCCGGGACCTGCTGGCGGAGCGCTCGTTCCGCACCGGCGAGTTCACGCTCTCCTCGGGGCGAACGAGCCGGTACTACGTCGACTGCCGGACCACCACCATGCACGCCGAGGGACAGGCGCTCCTGGGCCAGGTCGGGGTGGACCGGCTGGATGCCGCCGGGCTGTGGCCCGATCTCGTCGGGGGGATGACCATGGGGGCCGACCCCATCTCGTATGCCGTGGCCGGCGAGAGCTGGCGACGGGGCCGGGAGCCGATCGACGCCTTTTCCGTCCGGAAGGAGGCCAAGGGGCACGGCACCGGCCGGCGCATCGAGGGCTGCTTCGAGGAGGGACGCCGCGCCGTCATCGCCGAGGACGTGATCACCACGGGCGGCTCCGCCCTGGACGCCTGCCGAGCCGTGGAGTCCGCCGGCGGCGAGGTGATGGCCGTGCTCGTCCTCGTCGACCGGGAGGAGGGAGGGCGCGAGCGCCTCGAGGAGGAGGGGTACCGGGTCCTCCCGCTGTACACCGCCGGGGAGCTCGAGGCCGCGCTCTGACGCCATCGGCCTGACCCCGGTGCCGTCGCACCGGCTCCGCCACCCGCCGATCCCCGCCGGGGCCGCTCGCACTCGCCCCGGTGCCCGTCCACATTCTGCAACCTTTGTCGTGGACCAGGCACCTCGGACGGGGCCCCGTAGATGCTGAGACGCCTTCTGCTCTACCTGAGCGAGCGCGAGGACCTCAAGGATCGGCTCCTGAAGGTCCCGGCCCTCCGGCGCGTGGCGGAGCGGTTCGTCGCCGGAGACGAGCTCCCGGACGCCCTGGACGCCGCCGGACGGCTCAACGACGACGGTCTCCGCGTCACCCTGGACCACCTGGGCGAGAGCGTCGAGAACCCGGAGCAGGCGCGCCGGGCCGGCGACGACTACGTCCGCAGCCTCGAGCGCATCGACGAGCGGCCGGTGGAGTCCACCATCTCGCTGAAGCTCACCCAGCTCGGTCTGGACATCGACCGGGAGCTGTGCCGCGAGAACCTGCACCGCATCGTCCGCCGGGCGGCGGAGCTCGGCAACTTCGTCCGCGTGGACATGGAGAGCTCCGACTACGTCCAGGCCACGCTGGAGCTCTTCGCGGAGGTCTTCCGGGACCACCCGAACGTCGGCGCCGTCATCCAGTCCTACCTCCGGCGGAGCGAGCGGGACGTGGAGCGCCTGGTGGAGATGGGCGCCCCCGTGCGGATCGTGAAGGGGGCGTACGACGAGCCGCCGGAGGTGGCCTTCCAGGAGCGGGAGGAGGTGGACGGAAACTTCGTACGCCTCACGCGGCTCCTGCTGGAGGGAGGTGTCCCCACGGCGGTGGCCACCCACGACGAGCGGATGATCGACGCCACCCTCGACCACGCCCGGGAGCTGGACCTGTCGCCGGGCGACTTCGAATTCCAGATGCTGTACGGGGTGCGTCGTCCCTACCAGCGGGAGCTGGCTCGCGCGGGACACCCGGTCCGGATCTACCTGCCCTACGGCTCCGACTGGTATCCCTACCTGATGCGCCGGATGGCGGAGAAGCCCGCCAACCTCCGGCTGGTGCTCCGGGCGATGATCGGAGGCTGAGGGGAGCGCCGGAGCCGCCGGCCGCCCTCCGGGGAGCGGCCGACCCGGGGATCAGCGGAGGATCGCCGCCACCCCGGTCCCGGTGGGCATCCGCTCCTCGGACAGGATCAGCGACCGCCCCCCCTTCTCCATGACGACCTCGGCGACCTCGTCCAGCAGGTCGACGGCCTCCGGACCGGGATCCTCGCCGCCCTCGCGAATGTGCTCCATCTCTCCCGTGTGGCGGTCGAACCGCCCCCACACGTTGCGGCCGTGCTGCGTCAGGAGCAGGCGGATGCGTCCCGCCACGGCGAGCCGGGCGACGCTGGCCAGGTCCGCCTCGCCCTTGCCGTTGCTGTAGGCGTTCTCCCACAGCTGCAGGGCGCCGTCGATCTTCTCCAGGACCGTCTCGCGCACGACGGGCCACGCCGAGTCGTGGAGGCGGGAGGCGTCCCAGTTCGAGACGTTTCCGGTGACCCCCTCGTCGGTCAGGTTCTCGAGCCGGCTGACCTCGTGATAGAGGGGGTGGTAGTAGTCGACCGCGGCCAGGATGACCGGTCCGATCTCATCGGCCAGCAGCTCGCGGACGCCGTCGTCCACCTTCCGGAAGAACCGCTTGAGCTCCGGCTTGGCGTCGTCCTGTCCGACCCCGTGGCCGTGGAAGATGGCCCCGGTGCCGCCGGGCGTCCCGCCCTGCTTCGGGCTGTGGAACTGGAGCTCGTCCCGCTCGAACTCGTAGCCCAGCGCCTCCTGGAGGCTCCGCGGCACGCCGGCCAGGTCCACGGGGGTGAGCCCCGACCGGGTCCCCTGCCACAGCCGGACCTCCTTCTGGCTGATGGACAGGACCCAGTAGCGATCCGGCGCCTGCAGGTACTCCATCAGGGGCCGGGTGTGGAACGTGGGCGCCACGACGACCAGATCCTCGAAGGAGACCGGCAGACGGTACATCCGGTGCATCTCCGGGCTGGCGAAGGCCGCCAGGCCGTCGGCCTGGTACGTCCAGAAGTCCTGCTCCACGTTCAGGTAGGCGCGGAAGGGGTCCAGGACCTGATCCACCTGGTCCTGGCTCACGCTCGCGGACAGCTCCTCCTCCGCCTGCTCCAGAGCGGCGCGGAACCGGAGCCGGTTGGCCTCGGCGCCGGAGCTCCGCTCGGTCTCCAGGTAGATGGAGGCCGTCGGAACGTCCTGAACGGCGAGCAGCTCCTTCAGCTCGTCACGACCAAAGTAGTCCACCGATCGAACTCCTCTTTAGCTTGCTGATCTCTCGCACGGACGGCGTGCCTCCGAACGGCAGGTAGTCCGGACAGGATCGATCACCACGGGACACGGCCTTCCTCCGGCGCCGGTCGACGCCGGGCCGCTAAGTCGGAGCACGGACCGTACCGGAGAGACCGGATCGGCCGGGTCTCCCGCCCCCCGTCCACCCGACGGATCACTCGACCCCGGGCAGGAGCGCGTGGAACAGGATGCCGAGCACCGACATGACCAGGGCGCCGAGGAAGGCGGCTCCGAAGCCCGCCACCGAGAACCCGGGGGTCAGCACCGAGGCCAGGGCGAACAGGATCCCGTTCAGCACCAGGTAGAACAGCCCCAGGCTGAGGATCGTGATGGGCAGCGTCAGGACCACCAGGACCGGCTTCAGCACGGCGTTCAGGAGACCGATGATCAGCGCCGCCAGCAGGAGCGCCCCCGTGCCCTCCACCACGATGCCCGACACGATCTTCGTCGTCAGGTAGAGGGCACCGGCGTTGAGAAGCCATCGCACGACCAGAAGCATGTGACCTCCGGACAGGGATGGTGCGCGGCCGACCCCGGAATCCGTTCCGGGTCCGGCCGGGGGCTCGGGCGGCGCGGACGTCCGGTCGCCCACGGGGAACACAGATTGCGCTTCGGATTCGATGGCTCAAGCTGACGCGCGCGGACGAGGTCGACAAGTCTCATGAAGGCCAGCCAGCCTTCGACGCGCTGACCTCCGAGCGCGGACAACCGACACGGGAGGCGACGATGGAGATTCAGGTCGACGACGTGCAGATCGAGGCCGTCCGGGGAGACATCACCAGCCAGCCCGACGTCGACGCCGTGGTCAACGCCGCCAACGCGGAGCTCCGCACCGGGGGCGGCGTGGCCGGGGCGATCCACCGGGCCGCGGGCCCCGGCCTCGAGGAGGAGTGCCGCCCGCTGGCGCCCATCGAGCCCGGCGAGGCCGTGATCACCGGCGGGCACGACCTGCCGAACCCGCACGTGATCCACGCCCTGGGCCCGGTCTACGGCCGGGACGAGCCCTCGGACGAGCTGCTGGCGGCCTGCTATCGCAACTCGCTGGCCCGGGCGGAGGAGAAGGAGCTCGGCTCCGTGGCCTTCCCGGCCATCTCCACCGGCGCCTTCGGCTACCCGATGCGGGAGGCGGCGGAGGTGGCGGTCTCCACGCTGGTGGAGGAGGCGCCCGGGCTGGAGCACGTGCGCCGGATCCGCTTCTGCCTCTTCGGCGAGGACGCCCTGGAGGCCCACGAGGAGGCGCTGGAGAAGCACGGGGGCTGACCCGCGGCGCCTTGTCACCGGGCCTCCGTCACCCCGTCCTCGCTCGGGCTGTCGCTATCGTTCCGGAGCTAACTCGGACGCTGCGCGTCCTCGTGGATCTCCTTCACTGCGACAGAGTCGCTCGTCCGGGGCGCGGAGGGCCCGGCTCTGGAGCGCCGCGCATCTCCGCGTGAGAATTCCTCACCGGAAGTCGCGGCTGGTGACCTCCCCGGCGCCCGCCCGGGGGTCCACCGCGAAGACCCGCTCCGTCTGCACGTTCACCACCTCCCCCTCCCGCTCCACGATCCCCTCCATGCGGAGCACGGGGCTGCGGACCAGCACGGAGCGGCGCTCCTCCAGCAGGTCCGGGGTGACCACGAAGTTGGCGAAGCCGGTCTCGTCCTCCAGGGTGACGAACATCACGCCCCGGGCCGTCTTCGGCCGCTGGCGGACGATGGCGATCCCGGCCACCGCCACCTCGGCCCCGGCGGGCTGACGGGCCAGCTCCTCCGCCGACAGCACCCCCTTCCGCCGCAGCCGCTCCCGCAGGAACTCCATGGGATGCCCCTCCGTGGAGAGGCCCACCGTGCGGTAGTCCGCCCGCACCCGCTCCGCCCGGGAGAGGGGCGGGAGGCCGGCGCGGCGCGGAGGCTCATCGTCCGCCGCTGCGCCCCCGCCCGTCTCCGCGGAGACGTCTCCGGCCGAGCTCCCGCTCCCCTCCCCACTCCCGTCGCCGGCCCGGGGGCGGGGCGCCAGGGGCCCGGCGTCGCCCCGGAGCTCCCTGAGCAGCTCCCACAGCGCCTCCCGGCGGCCGGGCCACAGGGAGTCGAAGGCGCCGGCCTCGGCCAGGGTCCTCAGCTCCGGCTCGCCCAGGCCGCTCCGCTCCACCACGTCCTCCACGGAGGTGAAGGGGCCCTCCTCGCGGGCCCGCCTCAGCTCCTCCTCGGCGCGGCTGCCCAGCCCCCGCACCAGGCGGAGCCCCATCCGCAGGGCGGGGGCGTCGCCGCCCTCCCGCGGCTCCAGGGTGCAGTCCCACGCCGAGCGGGCCAGGTCCACGGGCCGCACCTCCACGCCGTGCCGCTTCGCGTCCTCCACCAGCGTGGAGGGGGCGTAGAAGCCCATGGGCTGGGCGTTCAGCGTGGCGCAGAAGAACTCCGGCGCGAAGTGCCGCTTCAGGTACGAGGACGCGTAGACCAGCAGCGCGAAGCTCAGGGCGTGGCTCTCCGGGAAGCCGTAGTTGGAGAAGGCGGTGAGCTGCCGGAACACCTTCTCCCGGGCCTCCGGCGGCACGTCGTTCTCCTCCAAACCCTCGGCCAGCTCCCGCCCCACGCGGCTCATCTCCCGCTCCGAGCGCTTGAAGCCCATGGCCCGCCGCAGCCGGTCGGCCTGGGCCGGGGTGAAGCCCGCCAGCTCGATGGCCACCCGCATCCCCTGCTCCTGGAAGAGCGGCACGCCCAGGGTCCGCTCCAGCACCGGCTTCAGCCGTTCGTCCAGGTAGGTCACCTCCTCCTCGCCCCGCCGGCGCCGCAGGTAGGGGTGGACCATCTCCCCCTGGATGGGACCGGGCCGGATCAGCGCCACCTCGATGGCCAGGTCGTAGAAGGAGCGCGGCTCCACCCGGGGGAGGGTGTTCATCTGCGCCCGGGACTCGATCTGGAACACCCCCACCGTGTCCGCCTCGCAGATCATGTCGTAGGTGGCCCCGTCCCCCTGCGGGATCTCCGCCAGGTCCAGGGACACGCCCCGGGTCCGGCGCAGGTGGGCCAGCGTCTCGCCCAGCACCGTGAGCATGCCGAGGCCCAGCAGGTCGATCTTGATCATCCCCACCAGGGCCAGGTCGTCCTTGTCCCACTGGATGATGGTCCGCCCCTCCATGGAGGCCTCCTCCACGGGCACCGTCTCCCCCACCGGCCGTTTCCCGATCACGAAGCCGCCCACGTGGATCGACCGGTGCCGGGGCAGGCGGTCCAGGCCGCGGACCACGTGGATCAGGGCCCGGGTCCGCGCCGCTCCCGGGTCCAGCCCCGCCCGGGCGGCGCCCCCCTCCTCCAGCCGCCCGGCGGCGTCCTCCGCCTCCCCGCGGTCCACCTCCGCCGCCAGCTCGTCGGCGGTCTCCTGCCCGAAGCCCAGCACCCGGGCCGCGTCGCGGACCGCCATCCGCCCCCGGTAGGTGATGCTCTCGCACACCATGGCCGCGTGGTCCCGCCCGTAGCGCCGGTAGACGTACTGCAGCACCTCCTCCCGGTCGTCGTGGGCGATGTCCAGGTCGATGTCCGGCGCCTCGCCCCGCTCCTCCGACAGGAAGCGCTCGAAGAGCAGGTCCATGCCCACCGGGTCCACGGCCGTGATCCCCAGGCAGTAGCAGACCGCCGAGTTCGCCGCCGACCCCCGCCCCTGCACCAGGATCCCCCGCCGATTCGCGAATCGCACGATGTCCCAGACGATGAGGAAGTAGTCCGCCAGCTCCAGTCGCTGGACGACGTCCAGCTCGTGCTCGATCTGCTCGCGGTGCTCCGGGCCGAAGTCCTCTCCGTACCGCTCGCGGGCCCCCTGCCCCACCAGGGCCCGGAGGAACTCCCCCGAGGAGCGGCCGCCCGGGACGTCGAAGGAGGGGAGGCGGGGCTCCAGGTCCGAGATCCGAAAGGAGCAGCTCTCCGCGACCCGGGCGGTGCGGCGGAGGGCGCGGCAGCCCCTGCAAGTGCACGGGGAGGCCCCGGGACGGCTCGATCGCTCGGAGGGAGTCGCTCCCTCGCCGTCCCGGGCGCCTCCCCTCGCGCGGTGGGTGGAGTCGTCCCGCCCGGTGCCCGGTGCTCCCGGTGGCGACGCGGGGGAGTCCGGGGCCCCGGACGAGCGACTCTGTCGCAGCGAAGGAGATCCGGGAGGACGCGAAGCGTCCGAGCTAGCTCCGGAGCGATCGCGACAGCCCGAGCGAGACCGGGGCCCCGGATCCCCCCGCTCGCACCACCGCACCCGCATCTGGCGGGCCGACTTCAGATACCACTCGCCGTTGGGGCGCAGGCGGTCGCCGGCCCCGTCCAGGGTGACGTCGTGGCGGAGGCAGGTGAGCACGTCCTGGACGATCCGGTCCCGGGGGCGGGCGTAGAGGGGCGCGTTCACCGGGAGCCAGGGGATCCCGGCCTCCTCCGCCCGCTCGACCCACGCCGCGCACGCCCGGGCCTCCTCCGGCAGGCCGTGGTGCTCCAGGGCCAGGTACAGACGGTCGCCGAAGAGACGATCGAGCTGCTCCAGGACGGGCGGCGTCTCCGCGGAGACGTCTCCGCCCCCGGCGACGACCCGGGCCAGGGCCACGACCCCCTGCGTGCGTCCCTTCAGGACGCCCCGCGGGAGCGAGGGCTCGCCCCGGGGGTTGGAGCGGCGGGCCCGGGTGATCAGCGACGAGAGGTTCGCGTACCCCTCCCGGTTCCGACACAGGAGCACGACCGGCGGCCACCCCTCCCGCCTCACCTCGCCCCCCACCAGCGGCTCCACGCCCTCCGCCCGGCAGGCCCGGGCGAAGCGGACCGCCCCGCCCAGGTCGAAGCGGTCCGTCAGGGCCAGGGCCGGGGCGCCGATCTCGCCGGCCCGCTCGGCCAGGGCCTCCGGCGTGGAGGCCCCCTCCAGGAGGGTGAAGGCGGAGCGGGCGGCCAGCTCCACGTAGGGGGGCGAGTCGCCGTCCGGGGACGGCCCGCCGCTCAGTCCCACCATCCGTGCAGCCACCAGCGGGGCTCCCCGTCCTCCGCCGCCTCCCGGTACAGCCACAGCAGCTCGCCGGCCTCCGTGCACACCCGGTAGTACTCGCGCCGGTACGGGTCCCGCCACCAGTCGCCGGACAGCCGCTCCGGCCCCTCGGCGGCGGCCAGCTCGTGGACGCCCCCGTCGTCCCGGAGGGCCGCCGGGCGGTCGCCGTCGGCCCGCACGCCGACCCGACGCGGCTCCGGCAGGAGGCGGAGGACGCCGGGGACCCCGCCGTCCTCCGCGGAGAGACGATCGTCCCTCTCGCCGGCACTCCCGCCGGACTCCCCGCCGGGCGCGGGCCGGTCGCCGGCCTCCACGGGCCGCCACCGGCTCCGCCTCTCCGGCCGGTGGTCCGGGAGCGGGTCCGGGCGCACGACCCACTCCTCGTCCGGGGCCCGGGCCCGGAGCCGGGCCAGCGTGGCGGCCACGGCGGCGGGGTCCCGCCTCCCGGATGCGAAGAGGTCCCCCTGGCGCACTTCCGCCGGCGCCCGCTCCGGGACTTCGACAGCCACGGCGGCCACCGGCGCCGGGAGGCCCGTTCCGTCCGGCGCTCCCTCGGCCCGCTCCAGGGCCGCCCGGCACAGGTCCAGGAGCAGGTCCTCCCGCCGGGTGGGACGGGCCGGCGCGATCTCCGCCTCCTTCGTCTCCCCGCCGTCGGTCTCGAGCCGCAGGAGGACCCGCTCCGCGCACCGCCCCTCCTCCTCCAGGTCGCCGCACAGGCGGGCCAGGAGCCTCCGCAGCACGAAGAGGAGGGGCTCGGTCTCCCGCACCGCGCCGTCGAGCTCCATGGACGCCGACGGCACGGGCTCCGGCGAGAGGGCCGGGAAGACCCGATCGTCCTCCCCCCGGGCCCAGCGGTGCAGGCGGATCCCCTCCGGCCCGAACCGGGCCTCCAGCTCCTCCCGGTCCCGGGCGGCCACCTTGCCCACCCGGCCGAGCCCCAGGGTGCGGAGCGTCTCCTTCGTCTCCTCGGAGACGGGCAGCAGGCCCACCGGGAGGGAGGCCAGGAAGGCCGCCTCCTCTCCGGCCGGGACGATCACCGTCGGCTCGTCCCCGCCGCTCCCCTCCCCGCCCCATTCCTCACGGAGGATCGCCAGGCGGGAAGCGGCGTCCGCCGCCACGCCGGACCCCGCGATCCCCACGCCGGCCGGATCCGCCTCCCGGCGCCGGACTGCCCGGTGGAGGCGACGGGCCAGCGCCTCCCCGCCGCCCCGCCGCTCCCAGCCGCGGGCGTCGGCCCGGCACAGGCCGGGGCCGGCCACCGCCACCCGGGGCGTGGCCTCGAAGAGGGCGGTGGCCAGCTCCCGGGTCCGGGTCAGGTCCCCGTCCTCCCCGAGCGCCGGGAGGCAGACCGAGGCGACGCGCTCCCTCCCGCCGGTCATCGCCTCCCCTTCCGGTCCCGACCGGACGCGGGGACCGAGCGGCGCGGGAGCTCGGGGCACAGCACCGGCACCTCGCGTCTCCCGCCCGAGCCGGGGAGCCGGACCCAGAGGGGACGGAAGCCCGGGAGGAACGGGCCGAAGAGGCGCTTCCCCACGGGCTCCACGCGCCCGGGCCGGAAGCGGAGGCGGAGGGCCGCCACGGGGAGCCGGCCGGCCGCCACGAAGAGGGAGCCCGACTCCTCCGCCAGTCGCTGGAGGCGGATCACGGCGCTTCGCCCCAGGGCCGGCGCGCCGCTCTCCCGACGTCCCCCCGCCTCCCGGCCGGCTCCGCCGTCTTCCGGCGACGCCGGTGCCTCACCACCCGGGACCAGGGCCACGCCCCCGAAGGCCCCGCTCCGGAGCAGGAGGTCGGCACACCAGCTCGCCTCCTGCGGGTCCGAGGGCCGGACGACCCAGAAGCCGCTGTCCTCGCCGGCCAGGGGCGCCCAGTCCGGCGCGTACAGGGTCCGGCGGGCGTCCACCAGGGCCACGCTCTCGCCGCGGGCCCGGAGCCGGGCGAGCACGGAGCGGAGGAGCGCGGTCTTCCCGCAGGAGCGGGGTCCGACCCACTCCACCGCCTCCCCGCGGGGGAGGCCGCCGCGGGGGAGGAGCTCGTCCAGGGCGTCGACGCCGGTGGGCGCCACCTCCCCGCCGGACTCCGGGACCCTGGACGGGGAGCGGCTCTCCTGCAGGCGGTCGATCCTCCGCTCGAGCTTCTCGATGACGGCGGAATCGGCCATCGTCTCCTCCTGCGTCTCCACGGGCCGGGCCGGGAGGCGGGAGCCGGCCGCGCGGTACGGCCGGGCGGAGCCACCTCCCGAACAGAAACCGAAAATGGACGGCCACTATACCGAACAGAGGCCGAAAGTGTCAAGGGGTGGAGGCGGGAACGTCGTCGTCTCCGCGGAGGCGCGCCCGGAGGGGGAAAGGGCGGGCCCGTTCCGCGATCAGCCGATCAGCCCGGCATCCGGCGAGGAGAGCATGTACGGGTGGGTGGGCCCTCGGTCGGGGGGACGAGCACCCCGCAGCTGAAGCACGTCTCCCGGTCGGAGGGCTCGCTCAGTCCTCTCTCCCCGCCGGCTCGAGCCAGCCGGCGCCGTTCTCGATCGGGTTACGTCCTCCGTGGCGGTCCAGCCAGGACAGGATCGTCCTCACGTGGGCACCGGGATCGTCGTTCGAAATCGAGGGGGCCAGGAACAGCACGCCCGGGAACGACCGTCCCTCGCGGTTCATCACCTCCACCAGACGGGTGAAGTCGCCGTAGTTGCGGGTGACGACGATCCGCTCCTCCCGGACCGCGTATTCCAGGACTTCGACGTCGTCGGCGTCCTCCAGCCCGACGTCGCCCACGTGCTCGACGTCGACTCCGTGGCGCTGGAGCTCCCCGCAGGCTGCGTGGTGGACGTGGTTGTCGAACAGGAGACGCACGTGCCGTCAGCCCAGGCGGTCCGCCAGCGCCTCTCCGACACGCTCGTTCTCCTCGATGCGGTCGTCGACGCGATCCGGGAAGCGCTCGTAGTAGTCGAGTGCCTCGTCCACGGCCTCGGCCTCCAGCCACCCGAAGTGCTCGCGCAGCCCCTCGCGGTCCTCCCCGTAGGAGGAGGCGACCATCACGATCTCCCACACCTCCGGCCCGCCCCGCACCGCGGCGTACCGGCCAGTCAGCCCTTCACGGAACTCGATCCGGTCGTAGGCGCGCAGGGCCCACCATTCCTCCAGGGCCCGCCGCATGCCCTCCGACGTGCTCATCCCGGCTCGCTCGAACTCTTCCTCCAGCTCGTCCTCGAGCCAGGCGGGCAGGCGAAGGCTGGTGGGCTGATCGGACAGCTTCGACATCGTTCCCTCCGGACTGATGCTGCAGTCGTGTACGTCGTATACACGATATACGGACTGGCGGGTCCGGCTGGTCCGGGAGAGCGTTTCCGTAGAGGGCGTTTCCGTGGAGACACGGGAAGCGCGGCGCTGGCGGGGAGAGCCCGGGGGCGGCCGGAGCCCCGGACCCGGATCAGTAGATGGCCAGCAGGTCCAGGATCGGCACGCCCATGAGCGAGGAGCTGCCGGTCCGCACCCGGGCCAGCACCTCGATGGACTGGAGCGCCTTCAGGTCCTGCGCCTCGGAGAGGATCTCCGGGGGGACCGCCAGGTAGACGAAGCCCTCGGAGGAGCCGGGCGGCCGGGCCAGGAGGAAGGGCTCCCCCTCGTAGAAATCGGTGCGGATGGCCTCGGCGCGCCGGAGGGCCACGAACTGCACCGTCCACCGCACCCGGCGCCCCCGGTACTTCTCGGGATTCTGCCGCAGCTCGGCGGCGGTGAGGTCGCTCTCCACCCCCGCCGAGTCCGGGCTCACCAGCATGGGGGCCCGCACCCAGCCGTCCATCCGCACCCGGGTCCACTCACCCTTGCGGGCCAGCACTTCCAGGTCCGAGCCGGGATAGATGGTGGCCGTGCTGTCGCCGCCCCGGGCCGTGGTATGCAGGCGGACGGACTGCCCGCCGACCACCACGTGCTCCCGGGCCGGGGCCTCGTCGTCGGTGGCGTCCGGCGAGCCGCCTCCTTCGCCCCCGCCGGACGACCCGCTGCCCTGCCCCTCGCCGGTCTCCTGCACCTGCCGGACCTCGAGAGAGGGGGCCCACATCCAGGCCTCCCGCTGGACGCGGAACCAGTTGCCCTCCCGTCCCAGCCGGGTGAAGAGCATGCCCTCGCGGGCCCGGGCCCGGATCTCGCCATTCGGGGTGGCCCGCAGGTTCTCGCCCCCGTCGGCGGAGACCTCCAGGTCGTAGCCGTTCCGGTTCGTGGACCGGACCGAGGGGGCCCAGATCCACCCCTCCAGGCGCACCTGCCGCCACTGCCCCTGCTCCTCGAGGACGGTCATCTCGGTGCCCTGCATCACGCTGGCCAGGCGGGTGCCCTGCGGCTCCTGCCGCAGGTTCTCCTGGTCCGCGCTCACCGTGGCCACGCTCTGGGCCCCCAGCGTCGAGGGCACGAGGAAGCCGATCAGGACCAGGAGGGACGTCACGAGCGACCGGCTGGAAGCGGGCATCGGAGGAATCGGGAACCAGGTCCGGGGAGAGAGTCTGGAAAAGCTGTGGGGTCCCGTCTACATTGGCGACCCTCCGGCCGCCAGGTGGGCCCTCGATCGAAGCTGGCCGAGTATACGCTCCGGTCGAAAAGGCTGTCAATCGAACCCGAGACGGCCGGTTTCGCCCTTGCCTCGTCCCGGGATCGGGGGCCCGTCCAGCCACCCGCGTCGGGCCAGCCGATCCCGAGAATCGATCCCAGAACGGAACGCACCAGGTGCAGAGCCACGCCCTTCGACGCACAGCCGCTCTTCTCGCGCTCCTGCTCACCGCCGCCGCGATGGCGGCCCCGGACCGTGCTCGGGCGCAGCAGGAGGGTGGACCGCCGAGCATCGACACCCCCTACCGGTGGATCGACGGCTCCTTCCGGGTCGCCCCGTACGCGGCGCGGCTCGAGACGGGCCGCGGCAACCTGGAGCTGGGGCCGGAGTCCACGCAGCTGTACGGGGCCCGGGCCCGGATCAGGCTCACGGGCCCGATCTCGCTGGAGGGGAACCTGGGCTACGCCAGCTCCGAGCGGTCGGTCATCGACCCCAGGCTGTCGGGTGGGCCGGCCGCCGTCGAGTCCGTCCCCTTCCGGTGGGTCGTGGGCGAGGCCGTCGCCCAGCTCGCCCTGACGGGCCAGCGTACCTGGCACGGCATCCAGCCCTACGTCCTGATCGGCGGCGGAATGGTGCTGGCCGTGGACGAGCCCCGCAGCCAGGCCCTCTCCGACTCGGCGGACGCCGCCTTCCGGTTCGAGATGAACGCCGCCCCCACGGCGACGGCGGGGGCAGGGGCCGAGTGGCGGATCTCGGAGACCATCGGCGTCGGCTTCGAGGTCCGGGATCACCTCTGGCGCCTCAAGACCCCGGAGGGCTTCTTCCGGGAGGACGTGCTGGACAGCATCGAGGAAGCGAACGCGCCCGCACCGGAGGAGACCCAGTGGACGAACAACCTCGAGTTCGGCATCAGCCTCTGGTACTACTTCTGACCCCTCTCCTCCTGGCAGCGCTCCTCCCGGCGGCCGCCGCTCCGGCGGCTCCGGCTCCCGCCGACGGGGCCGGACTCCGGGCCGAACAGTCGGCGGCCCGGGCGGCCCCGGCCCGCGCCGACACCCTCGAGGAGGCGGTGACCGGGCCGGAGGAGCTCCGCCGCCGGCTGCGCAGGATCCTCCGCGAGCCCTCCCTGACGCGGGCCCACGTCGGCCTCGTGGTGCAGGTGGCCGAGACGGGGAGGATCCTGTTCGAGCGTGCGCCCCACCGCCGGTTCGTCCCCGCCAGCAACACGAAGATCGTCACCGGGGCCGTGGCCCTCCATCAGCTGGGCGCCGACCACCGGTGGGAGACGCGCCTCGTGGGCACGGGTCCGATCCGGGACGGGACGCTCCGGGGCGACCTGTGGGTCGTGGGCGGCGGCGACCCCCTCCTGGGACGGGACGACCTGGGGGCGCTGGCCGACCGGCTGCGGCAGGCCGGCGTCCGGCGCGTGAACGGCGACCTCGTGGGCGACGGGCGGCGGTACCCGGGACCCCAGTGGGGAAGCGGGTGGATGTGGACGGACGTCTACACGGGCTGGGGAGCCGGGATCAGCGCGCTCCGCCTGGATCCGGGGCGGATCCGCGCCAGCCTGCTGCCCGGGCCGGCCATGGGCGACTCCGCACGGCTCGTGCTCCGGGCCGGAGGTCCCCTGCCCACGATCCGGAACCGCGCGCGGACCGGCCCGCCGGGCTCCGACGTGCGCCTGGACTTCGTCCCGGACCCGCGCTTCGAGCCGCCGGCGCTCGAGGGATGGATCCCGGCCGACGCCGACTCCGTGGACCTGTACCTGGCCCCCGACCACCCCACGACGCACGTCGTGGAAGCGCTGGCGGACAGCCTCGCGGGCGAGGACGTCCGGATCGCCGGAGAGGTGCGCCGCGCGCGGCGCGGAGAGGAGCCGTCCGGGGTCGCCTGGACGGACACCCTGCGCTCGGACTCCCTCGGCGCCGTGCTCCCCGAGCTGCTGAAGCCCAGCGACAACCAGATCGCCGAGATGCTGGTGCGCGCCCTCGGGGTCGAGGAAGACGATCGGGGCACGGCGGAGGCGGGCCTGGGCGTCGTGGAGGATCAGCTCCAGGAGTGGGGGATCGAGGCCGGCGCCATCGACCTGAACGACGGCTCCGGGATGTCGCGCTACAACCAGGTGACCCCGGCGGCCATGACGCGCCTGCTGCGCCGGCTCTGGCAGCTTCCGGACTACGACCTCTTCCGCGACGCCCTGCCCGTGGCGGCGGACGACGGCACGCTGGAGGGACGCCTCCTGGGCACGCCGGCGGCGAACAACCTGCTGGGGAAGACCGGCTCCCTCTCCTCGGTCCGTGCCCTGTCGGGCTACGTGCGGGCCGGGGACGGCACGACGCTGGTCTACTCGCTCCTCCTGAACGGCTACGACGGCTCCGGCGACGTGGCCATCGCCATGGAGGACCTGATGGTGGAGCAGCTCTCGCTCTACCGGCGCCCCGTGGCGCCCGGCTGGCCGGGAGAGCGGCCGCCGGAGGAGGACGACGGAGGCGACGGGGGCTGAGCCACTCCCCGTCCGGCCCTACAGCTCCAGGACCATCCCGCCGCTGGTGTAGCCGCCGCCCACGGCGGTGAGGACGACCCGGGTCGGATCCGGCAGCGGCCCGTGCTCGCCCCGAAACACCTCGTCGAAGGCGATGGAGACGGTGGACGCCGAGGAGTTTCCGTACTCCTCGATCGTGTGGACCACCTGACCGTTGGGAAGCGACAGCTTCTTCTCCAGCCCCCGGGTGATGCGGAGGTTCGCCTGGTGGGGCACCACGTAGTGGATGTCCTCCCAGTCCAGCTCCGTGGTGGCCAGGGCCCCGTCCGCCACGTCCACCATGGCGTTGATCGCCTGGCGCAGCACCCGCGGGCCGCCGCCCATGCGGAGCGTCTCGAGGCCCGGCGTGCTCCCCGGGTCCTCCTCGGTCCACTGCTCCGTGGTCATGTACAGGTGCTCGCGGTTGTAGTCCGCCGTGAGGCAGGGCTCGCCGCGGATCCCCGTCGCCTCGTCGGTGGCCTCCAGGACCGCGCACCCGGCGCCGTCGGAGAAGAGGACGGCGGTCTTCGGGTCGGTGTAGTCGGTGACCCGGGTCAGGGCGTCGCCGGTGACGGCCAGCACCCGGTCCGCGGTGCCGGCCCGCACGAAGGAGTTGGCGGTGGCCATGGCGTAGACGAAGCCGGCGCAGGCCGCGTTCACCGTGAAGCCGGGCACCGACGGAGCCCCCAGGTCCCGGGCCAGCGTGCACGCCAGGTTCGGCACCTCGTCCTCGGGCGTCACCGAGGCGGCGACGATCAGGTCCAGCTCTCCGGCCTCCAGGCCGGCCTCGTCCAGGGCGCGGCGGGCCGCGCGGGCACACATGTCCTCGGTGGTGTCGTCCGAGTCGAAGGGGAGGATCGGGCGCTCGCGAATGCCCGTCACCTGCCGCGACCAGCGGTCGAAGACCTCCTCCGGCGACAGGTCGTCCGCCTGTCCCTTCTTCCGCAGGGATCCGCGGGCCCGCTCGACGTCGAAGTTCTCACGGATGCTCTCCATCTCGTACAGGTCCCGGTTGTCGAGCGTCGTCTCGGGCAGGTACTTGCCCGTTCCGATCACTCGGCCGGTGCGGTTCGACTGGGTCAACGTGTTCCCCGTGACTGGGTGGACAGGCTGCCTCGGTACTCCGGTGCGGAACGCTGCGGACGCCGCGTTGGAAGAGCGGCAGTCGCCGCTCGCCGGACGGGAACTCGTGCAGCGCGGCGCCCGCGTGAGCAGCGTAATTTATACGGTGCGGGGGGACGGCGCTCAACGCGGCCGGCCGCCGTGGTGCGAGCTTGCGCGGTCCGGGACGCGCCGCGACCGTGGGCCCCGAGTCCCGCGGGACCCGTACTGGTTCCCGCGAGCCCGCCTCGAGCCTCTTCCGACGAGGGAGACGTTTCCGTGCACATCGACGACGTACCGACGCCCGCCCTGCTCCTGGACCTGGACCGCCTGGAGGCGAACCTGGAGCGGATGGCCCGACGGACCCGGGAGCTCGGCGTCCGGCTCCGGCCACACGCCAAGACGCACAAGTGCGTGGAGATCGCCCGCCTGCAGCGGGACCTGGGCGCGCCGGGCCTCACCGTCTCCACCCTGCACGAGGCACGGGTGTTCGCCGACCACGGCTTCGACGACATGACGTGGGCCTTCCCGGTGATCCCGAGCCGGGTGCCGGAGGCGGCGGCCCTCTCGCGCGACGTCACGCTCCGCGTCGTGGTCGACTCCGCGGAGGCCCTCGACGCGCTGCTCCGGGAGCGGGCTCCCTTCCGGGTCATGCTCCAGGTGGACTGCGGCTACGGCCGGGTCGGGGTCGACCCGGAGGACGAGCGCTCGCTGGAGCTGGCCCGGCGGATCGTCGACGCCGGCCGGCTGCGCTTCGACGGGATCCTCACCCACTCCGGCCACGGCTACGACGCCCGGGGCGCCGACGAGCTGGCGGAGGTGGCCGAGGAGGAGCGGAGCGTCATGGCGGGCTTCGCCGACCGGCTGCGGGACGAGGGCCTCGAGGTGCCTGCCGTGAGCGTGGGCTCCACCCCGGCCACCAGCCACGCCCGGGACCTGAGCGGCGTCACCGAGGCCCGTCCCGGCAACTACGCCTTCTACGACTACACGCAGTGCGTCATCGGCTCCTGCGCCCCGGAGGACTGCGCCCTGACGGTGCTCTCCACCGTCGTCTCCTCTCCCCGGGGGCGGGACCACTGCGTCTGCGACGCCGGCGCCCTGAGCCTGTCGCAGGACTCCGGGCGGAAGGACGCCTCGCCGGCCACCATGGGCGAGATCTACGACGACTACGGCGCGGGGACGCTCCGGGAGGACGTCCGGCTCACGAAGCTGAGCCAGGAGCACGGCACCGTGAGCGCGTCGCTTCCGGTGGGCGAGCGGATCCGCATCCTGGAGAACCACTCCTGCCTCACCGCCGCCTGCTTCGACGAGTACCACGTGGTGCGCGGCGAGGAGGTCGTGGACCGCTGGAAGATCTGGCGGGGACGGAGCTGACGCGGGAGCGGATCGACCGGGGGGATCTCGCGCGGAGCCCCCCTGCCTCCCCCGGCCTACGGCTCCAGCTCCTCCACGTTCTTCCGGGCCGAGCGATACGGCAGGATCGTCGCCGGCACGCAGACGGCCAGCGTGATCCCCAGCGCCAGTCCGATCTCGGAGGCCTCCGGCGGCCGGGCGTCGTGCCAGGGCAGCCCGCCGGCCAGGTAGTCGCTCAGGGCCCACATCTGGCCGCCCACCACCAGGACCAGGGTGGCCAGGGCGCCGAACATGAAGAGCAGCCCGCCCACGGACATGGGGATCTCGGCCGCGTTCGGCGCGTCCAGCTTCGGGTACGCGGCGCCCCAGGCCAGGGCCTGGCCGGTGAAGGCCAGGGTCAGCGCCGCCACGGAGACCAGGGAGAGGGCGATCATCCAGGGGGCCACCCCCAGCAGCCAGTTGGTGACCGCCGTCAGGGCCGCCGCCAGGACCAGCAGCGGCACGGCCCCGGTCCAGAACTTGGACCACACCAGCACCCCCGGCCGCATCGGGGCGGAGCGAAGGAGCCACATGCTGTCCCCCTCCAGGCTCACGGCCGGGAAGACGAACCGGGCGGCCACGGCGGCCAGGACGAAGCCGGCCAGGGCCAGGTTGAGGAAGACGATGAGGCTGGTCAGGTAGTCGCTGATGGCCTCGCTCGCCCCCAGGGGCAGCACCTGCATGTTGTACACGTAGACCACGACCAGGACCGCCAGGATCACGAGCTGGGACCACTGGGTGGCGTCCCGGAAGAAGACCCGCATGTCCTTGAGCACCATCTCCCGGCGCCGGACCCCCAGCGGCGACAGCAGCCAGTCCACCGTCGTCCACAGCGGGCCGGCGGCGATGTCGCGCTCCGCCCCCTCCCGCGCCCGGCTGTAGCAGGTGGAGTAGAGACGGCGGTGCAGCAGCGCCCCGAGCACCAGGATGCCCCCGGCCGTCGTCCACAGGAGCACCAGGTAGAAGGGGTCGAAGGCGCCCTCGAGAAAGCCCATCAGCGCCTCGGACGACCACGCGGAGGGGAGCCAGGGCGAGGTGGGCCCCCGGAGCGCCTCCAGGAAGTCCACCAGGCTCCGGAAGCCCTCGGGGTTCACCAGCCGTTCGGGGCGGAGCATCCGGAGCCCGGCCACGAGCAGGCCGGCGGCGCCGATGGTGACCAGCCCCAGGAGGTCACGGACACGCCGGGCCGGGAACACCCGCACCAGGAGCAGCGTCACGGCGCTTCCGACGGCACCCGGAACCAGGAAGAGCGGAGGCACCGCCGCCAGGGCCACCAGGTAGAAGCCCGCGCCGCCGCCGTACACCTGCTCGTAGGCCACCAGCACCGGCACCAGCAGCAGGGCCACCATCCACGAGGAGGTGAGGGTGGTCTCGGTGAGCCGCGCCAGGTACAGGTGGAGCCAGTCCACCGGGGAGGAGAGCAGCCCCGGCAGGTCGCGGGAGAGGAAGAAGTTCGAGAGGGCGCCGATGATGTTGGAGAGGAGGAGGATGGCCAGGACCAGGAGGAGACCCAGGCCCAGCAGCTTCCCCACCAGGGGCGGGCCCACCTCCGGCACCTCCCGCAGGGAGCGGAGAAACCGGGCCACGCCCCAGTAGCCCAGGGGGCCGCCCACCGCCAGGACGAGCAGCCCCACGACGACGCTCCGTCCGGCGCCGCTCCCGCCCTTCAGCCCGTTGAGGGCGGCCTCGATCTTCGGCCGGAGGAGCCACCGCCAGGTCGGCGGCTTCCGCGCCGGCGCCGCGCTGCCGGCGCCGGGATCTCCGCCGTCGCCGGAGGGACCGCTCACTCCAGCACTCCGGCCAGCATGCGGTCCGAGACGTCGCCGGTGAGGCGGAGGAAGATCTCCTCCAGGTCGCCGCGCTCGGTCTCGGCACGCCTCCGGAGCTCCTCCATGGTGCCCTGGGCCAGGAGCTGCCCCTCGTTCACCACGGCCAGACGGTCGGCCAGGGCCTCTGCGAACTGCAGGGTGTGGGTGGAGATGAGCACGGTGCCGCCGCGGGACGCGAAGGAGCGGACCAGGTTCCGGAAGATGCGCGCGGCCTGCGGGTCCATGCCCACCATGGGCTCGTCCACCACCAGCACCTGCGGCCGGTGGACCAGGGCGCCGGAGATGATGAGCTTCTGGCGCATGCCGTGGCTGTAGGACTCCACCAGCCGGTCGCCCCGGGGCGTCAGGTCCCAGAGCTCCAGCAGCTCGTCGATGCGCTCCTCCACGTGCTCTCCGCGCTCACCGTGCAGCCCGGCGGAGAACCGCAGGAGCTCCCGCCCCGTCACCTTCTCGTACACGTAGGGCCGGTCGGGCACGTATCCCAGCTCCCCCTTGGCCAGCTCCGGCTCCTCCACCACGTCGTGGCCGGCGATCACGGCCCGCCCCCCGTCCGGACGGAGGATGCCGGCCAGGGTGCGCAGCGCCGTGGTCTTCCCGGCGCCGTTCCGCCCCAGGAGCGCCACCATCTCGCCGGCCTCCACCTCCAGGTCCAGGCCGTCGACGGCGGCGAAGTCGCCGAAGCGCTTGGTCAGGCCCTCGAGCCGGATCATGGCGGTCCTCCGTCGATCGTGTCGCGTTCGTCCTCGCCCGGGAGATCCTGCGGTCGGATCCCCCCCGATGCTCCCGCCCGGGCCGTATCGGACGGGAAGAAGGCCAGCTCGAAGGCCGTGCGCTCCAGGCGCAGAGCCGACCCGAGGCGTGCCTCCAGCAGCCGGCCGTCCTCGTCCACCCAGGCCGTGACGGGGACGCCGCTCTCGGCCGGCGTGAGCCTCCACGCCCGCACGGTGTCGGTGCCGGCCACGGCCCACTGGCCCGTGGCCGTGTCCCGATCCGCGCTGTCCGGGAAGACCCGGGTGGCCTCCTCCTCGACCCGCAGCTCCACCGTCCGCACGGAGGCCGAGCGCGGATCCAGCATACGGACGGCCACCCGGCGCCCCGGCCGGATGTCCGGATCGGCCGCCAGACGGAGCGGGAGCGCACCCATGGGAACCAGTCCGCCGCGGGTCGAGATCCGCACGGTGTCGGTGCGGCCGGCGCGCCGGACCGCGGCCACCAGGGTCGAGTCCCCCCGGACCAGGCCCGAGGCGCTCAGGCTGTCGCCCGCCGGGCTCGGGGCCCCTCCGCTGGCGTCGGAGGAGAGGCCACCCAGCCCCGAGAGGCCGGTGAGGAGGGAGCCCGTGGCCCGGGCGGTGAACCGCTCCAGGCCCAGATCGCTCCCGAGCCGGGCCGAGGTCTCCGCCCGGAGGTCTCCGGAGACGCCCAGCGGCCCCGCCTCCATCTCCAGCAGGGTGGAGAGGTCGAACCCGCCGCCCGGGAGCGTGTCCAGCTGCACCCGGGCCCAGCCCAGGCGCCGCTCGTCCCAGGTGAGGCTGTAGTAGGAGGGGCCCGGGGGAATGCCGCCGGCGGCGCGGGTGAGGAGCGTGGCTCGGGCGGGGAAGTACTCCCGCTTCACGTGCCAGCCGAGGGCCCCGGCCCAGGCGACCAGCAGACCGACGGCGAGGATCGTGCGCCTGGACATGGTGAACGACTCGCGGGTTCCGGCCGGGACGGCGTCGTCCCGGCGGAGTGCCCGCTAGCCGCCGTCCCCCCTGATCTTCCGGATCTCCTCGGTGAGCTCCGGGACGACCTCGAACAGGTCGCCGATGATCCCGTAATCGGCCACGTCGAAGATCGGCGCCTCCGGGTCCTTGTTGATCGCCACGATCACGTTCGACGTGCGCATGCCGGCCAGGTGCTGGATGGCGCCGCTGATTCCGACGGCCACGTACAGGTTCGGGGAGACCACCTTGCCGGTCTGTCCGACCTGTTCGGCGTGCGGGCGCCACCCGGCGTCCACGACGGCGCGGCTGGCCCCCAGCGCCGTGCCGGGACCGAGGGCGTCGACGAGGTCCTCGAGCAGGCTCCAGTTGTCGGGCCCCTGCATCCCGCGTCCCCCGGAGACCACCTGGCTCGCCTCGGCCACGTCCAGCTTCCCCTCCTCCGAGGTCTCCACCGGGCTCACCCGCGTGCGGACGGGATCGGCGTCCACCTCCAGCTCCTCGTGCTCGCCGCTCCCCTGACTCTCCTCCGGGATGAAGACGTTGGGGCGGATGCTCATGAGAGCCGGGCTCTCGGTGAACCCGACCCGGGCGTAGGCCTTGTCCGCGTAGGTCGGGCGCGTGACCACGGGCTCTCCGTCCTCCACCTCGAGGTCGGTGATCTCCGTGGCCAGCCCCCTGCCCAGTCGGGCGGCGACCCGGGGGGCCAGGTCCTTGCCGCGGGCGGAAGCCGGGAAGAGGATCGCCGCGTACTCCTCCTGGTCCGCCAGGTACTGGAACGCGCGGACCAGGGCGTCGGGGTGGTAGGCGCCGAACTCCCCGTCCTCGGCGGTGAAGATCCGGTCGGCACCGTAGTCGGCCAGCGAGGCCACCTCCTCGCCGGAGCCCGGCGGGCCCACCGACACCACGTGCACGTCGCCGCCCAGCTCGTCGGCCAGGCGGCGGGCGCCGGTGACGGTCTCCCGGGCGACCCCTCGCAGCTGCGATCCCCGAAGCTCCGCGTACGCGAGTACGTCGCTCATCACAGCACCTTCGCTTCCTCGTGGAGACGGCGCGCCAGCTCCGGTGCCGCCTCGGCTCCCTCGCCGACGATCTCCCCGTCGGTCCCCTCCTCGGGCTCCCGCATGGAGAGCAGCTCGGTCGACGCTTCGGCCAGCTCGACCTCCTTCTTCTCCAGCGGCTTCTTCTTGGCGGCCATGATCCCCTTCAGGTCGGCGTATCGGGGCTCGTTGAGCCCCTTCTGCGTCGATACGACGGCCGGCAGCTCGAGCTCCACCATCTCGTGGCCTCCCTCCACCTCGCGGCGGGCCACGGCCCGGCCGTCCTCGACGTCCAGGTCGACGACCACGGTGGCGCACGGCAGGCCCAGGATCTCGGCCACCATGGGCGGTACCTGCATGTTGTCGTCGTCGATGGCCTGCTTGCCGAAGAGGAGGAGGTCGAAGTCCCGGTCCTCCAGCTCGGCGGCCAGCTCCCGGGCCACGGTGAGTCCGTCCATGGGCGGCTCGGCCTCCAGGAGGACGGCGTCGTCCGCCCCCATGGCCAGGGCGTTCCGCAGCTGCTCCTCGGCCTCGTCCGGGCCCAGGCACAGGGCGGTGACCTGTCCCTCGCCCCGCTCCTCCCGGATCTGGATCGCCTCCTCGACGGCGAACTCGTCGTAGGGGTTCACCACGTACTTGACGCCCGAGGTGTCGATGCCCCGGCCGTCGCCGGTGACCCGGACGCGGGTGCCCGAGTCCGGGACTCTCTTCACGCAGACGATGATGTTCACGGCAGGTCGTCCCCTATGCTGTTGTGCTGTCGCTCGCGTCGCACGGCGCGGACGACGGTGACTCTCTCGGTTCGTCGAGTCGGGCGCGGCTCGGAGATCGCCCGCCCGGAAGGACGTCGAAGCTATCGGCGCCGATCGCGGGCGTCCAGATGGGGCCGGGCCTGAGCCGTTCCGTCAGCGGCCCGCCAGCGCCCGCAGGTGCCCCAGGTTCGCCCGGTCCCGGGCCGTGGCGTCGTCGCCCTTCGGCGTCTCGATGACCCGGGGCACCCGGTCCAGGCTCCGGTCCCCCATGAGCGCGGCGAAGGCGGCGTCTCCGAGCTCCCCCTCGCCGATGTCCGCGTGCCGGTCCTTCCGGCTGCCGCGGGGATGTCGGGAGTCGTTCAGGTGGAAGAGACGCAGGCGATCGAGTCCGATCGTGCGGTCGAACTCCTCCATGACGCCCCCGTAGTCCTCCCGGAGATCGTACCCGGCGGCGTAGGCGTGGCAGGTGTCCAGGCACACGCCGAGCCGCTCGCGCTGGGGCCCGGGCACGGCCTCGATGAGCCGGGCCAGCTCGTCGAAGCGCCAGCCCAGGGCCGTGCCGGAGCCGGCCGTGGTCTCCACGAGCACCGTCGTGGGCCCGGGGTGGTCGGCGATGGCCCGGGCCAGGGCGTCCGCGTTGCGGCGCAGGGCCTCCGGGCGGTCGCCGCCGGTGGCGTTGCCGGGATGGGTCACGAGATAGTCGAGGCCCAGGCGTACGCAGCGGTCCAGCTCCGAGCGGAAGGCGCGCTCCGACTTCTCGAACAGATCCTCCTTCTCCGACGCCAGGTTGATCAGGTAGCTGTCGTGGGAGACGGTCACCTGGATGTCGCTCCCCTCCAGGGCGGAGCGGAAGGCCTCCACGTCCGCCTTTCCGAGCCCCGGGTCGGCCCAGCGCTGGGGCTGGCCGGTGAAGATCTGGAGCGCCGTGGCATCCAGCTCCTCCGCCCGGCCCACGGCCCGGTCCAGGCCGCCGGCGATGGACACGTGGGCGCCCAGCCAGGGCTCCCCGGCCTCCAGGCCACCGGCGCCGTCCGGGGCACCCCGCGCGTCCCGATCCCCCGCCGTCGTCTCTCGGGTCGTCGTCTCCGTCTCGTCGCTCAAGGACCTCGCTCCTCGATCATGGTCGGTCGCTGACGAACTCCGCTCGGATCCGTCCGGTTGCCGCGTCGCCGCCGTTGCATCTACTGTACCGGGTCGAGCGTAGCCGCATCCTGCCGGACCGCAAGGAGATCAGCCCGGGAAGCACCGGCGCCGCCGTCCGTTCCCGCAACCGTCCGCAGCATGACACGGAACACGACCGCCGTAGCCGTCGCCTGTCTCGTCGCCACCGTGCTCCTGGCCGCGCCCGGCGGCGCGGCGGCCCAGGAGGAGGTCGGCCCCGCCGGACCCGTGTTCTCCGACACCGCGGCCCGCAGCGTCTCCCTGGACGAGGCCATCCGGATCGCGCTCCGCCGCAACCCCGGCCTCGAGGAGAGCCGGGCCAACCTGAACCTGGCCCAGTACGACCGCCTCACGGCGACGGGCAGCTTCCTTCCCCGGCTGAACCTGGGCTACGGGTACAGCAACGCCAGCACCGGCCGCCTCGATCCCACGGGCCAGACGATCACGCGCACGTCCTACACCCTGCAGCTCGGCGGAAGCCTCACCCTGTTCGACGGCTTCCGCCGCTTCCGGCAGCTGCGGAGCTCGCGCCTCCAGGTCCGGGCCGAGCGGGCCGGATACCGTGAGAGTCGCTACGAGGTGATCCGGCGCGTGAAGCAGTCGTACTACGACGCCGTGGCGAACCGGGAGCTGGTGGTCGTCGAGCGGGACCGTGTGGAGCGGCAGCGCGACCAGCTGCAGTTCGTACGGGAGCAGGTCAAGGCGGGGCGGGCGACACGCACGGACCGCCTCCGATCCGAGGTGGAGCTCAACAACGCCCGGCTGGCGCTCCTCAACGCCCGCAACGACGCCCGTGCCAGCCGGTATCGCCTGGCCCAGGCCCTGGGCAGCGAGGGTCGGGTGGCGCCGGCGCGGGACTCGACGCTGACGCCGGACACCCTGGCCTACACACGATCCGACGTGATGCGGATGGCGCTCCGGGCCGGCCCCTCCCTGGAGGCGGCGGAGGCCCAGGTGGAGGCGGCCCGGGCCGAGGTGGAGGCGACCAAGTCCTCCTACCTGCCGTCCCTCTCTCTGCAGGGCGGATACGCGTGGCAGAACCCCGAGTTTCCGCCGGAGAACCGGAGCTGGAGCCTCAGCCTCCAGGGCAGCCTCCCCCTGTTCGACGGCTTCGAGCGCGAGGCCCAGATGTTCCGCGCCGAGGCGCGGATGGAGATGGCCCGGGCGCAGCGTACCGCGGCGGAGCTGGCGCTGCGCACCGAGGTGGACGCCGCCTACAGCCAGGTGGAGGCGGCCCGGGCGGGGATGGAGCTGGCTCGGGCGAACGTGGAGCTGGCACGGGAGAACCTGAACGTGACACGCGAGCGATACCGGCTGGGTCTGGCCTCGATCCTGGACCTGCAGTCCGCGCAGATCGACCTGGAGGAAGCCCAGGTGGAGCTGATCCAGCGACGCTTCGACCACCGGATGGGCGTGGCCCAGCTCGAGGCCCTGGTCGGCCGCGGCCTGACCGTCAGCAGCGAGGGGGAGAGCCAGCCATGAGTCTCGTGGACTTCGACGAGCTCCCGGACTCGGCGCGCCTGTGGGCCTTCGGCTCCGATCGGTCGCCGAGCCCCACCGAGACGGCGCACCTCCTGGACCGGATGGAGTCCTTCCTGGAGGAGTGGACGGCCCACGACCGGAGCCTCCGTGCGGGCTTCGACTGGCGGGAGCACCGCTTCCTCCTCATCGGCCTGGACGAATCGGCCGGGGACGCGTCGGGGTGCTCCATCGACGCCCTCCACGGGCAGATCCGGAGCCTGGAGGAGGAGCTCGGCACCACGATGCTGAACGGCGGGAAGGTCTGGCTGCAGGACAGCCGCGGACGGATCCGCTCGCTGGACCGGCCGGCCTT